>NZ_JBWKVL010000009.1:0-186822 GCF_059421685.1 Citrobacter sp. GW821-FHT02E08
GAATTAACAAATGGCCCTAATGCTTCGCTTACATCCAACCCTTGCGGATCTATTTTTGATACAGGGTTCAACGGATAATTGTAGAGATTCCATCCCCCTGCTAACCCAATCGGATCCTGCGTAATATACCGCCCCAGCATCGGATCGTAATAACGATGGCGGTTGTAGTGCAGTCCCGTTTCCTCATCATAGTGCTGGCCCTGCATTCTGAGCGGCTGATACAGCTTTTTCGGGTTGCGGCCTGCCACAATGTTACCCCACGGATCGAACTCTGCCTGCCAGTCTCTCCCTGCTGATTGAGCAGCGCCAGCGGTGTGCCAAGGTGATCGCAATAGTATAAATGCACCTTCGGAACCACCGCCTCAGGTAACGGCTTAAACAGCGGCAACAGGCGATCCGGTGTCAGTTGTGACACCGCCAGCCACTGCTGGCTCTGTGGGCTTAACTGCCCGTCGTGCAGCTCCTGCTCAAGCTGGTTAAGTCGCTGTGTCACATCCGGAGTAAACGCAATCCCCGACTCCTGTGCCAGCGTCGACACCGACTCAGGGATATTACCGCTTTCTATTGATTTTAATGCTCTAGATTAAGTGAATGGCAAAGAGACATTAATTCATCAGAGAGATCAGTTCTCATACATACACTTTCGATACATCCTCGATCCCCGAGGCAAATAATTTGTTTCAACATTTCCATTGGCGTCTCTTTTTTTTCTGACAATTCTTCAAATATTACTGATGAAAACTCTCTTTTAGGTAAAGACATTACTAGGTTTACACAATATTCAATGGCTTTTGCATTACAAATTTCAGATGTATCCACAGAGACATCATCATTACTTTCCCATTCATCACAAAAATTTAGATAATCATGTGCATTTATCTTAAGAGTGATTTTTATAATTTTCATTCCCCCCTCCAAAACTTATATTAAATAAGAGCAATGTATTATATTGCCCCAGGGCCATCCTGCTCCCCACCTAAAATATTTAACACACCACACATGCCCAAATCTCCATTTGCACATTCAGATTTAGCTTCTGCAGTAAGAAGATCGTGTAATGTCAATACGTCACCCACAATAGAAAGTTTGCCAATTTTCTTAAGGAACTCAGTCCATTTTACCAAAGACTTTTTGGATAAACTGCACAATTCCTTCCCTGTCGATTTATTGTATATATTCCCTTTCTTATCAATAATTTGATTTTCATCATAAATATGACCATGCGGGTTGCTTGGCCATGGGTCTACATCATTGCTATGCACCTGTATTTTTTTCCCATCAAGTTTAATGGTTGCTAAACCTAACGGATCTACCTCCAATAATGGATCAAGTGAGTATGAATAAATATTCATGCCCCCAGCTAATCCTATCGGATCGGGGTGGCGAATCTTCTCGATCGACGAATCATACAACTGGTTTCATTCGTAGGTTACTGAAACTTCTGCATCATAGTCAATACGCTACCGCCATGCTCTGATAAATCTAGTGTCTTCAATGATCACGGGTATATAAGAATTTTATCTACTTCTCAATTCCTTATTTTATCACAGTGACTAATTACTCCCGGAGACAGCAATTGTCTATATTTATTTAATTCCATTAAGTCAATTTTTGCTCCTGTTTTTAAATCATTGGATACAATTCCATTTACATCCACATATATATGTCGATCATTATTATTAAACAATAGTCGAACGGACGATGCAGAAAATTTATTTATTGAACCATCCCCTTTTAGTATATTTTCTAAATTTTCAATATCGCTATGATATCCTAGGTTCCATTTTTCATTACAATATTTTTCTATAGTGTCAGAAGTGATTCCAACATAAGTCCATCGATCAAATGGAAAATAATAAACATTAGTTCCTTTAGCAAAAGGAAACCAAAAAACAAAACTAAAGAAAATATACTTTAACACTTTACTCACCCCATTCATGGTTAATTCTTGGGCACATTCCTAAATCTGATCTGACTGGATTTTCAGCAAGCGTTAACATCAACATTCCATCAGAGCCATCACCTACATTCCAAAAAGCATGACCTATTTCGTGGGCTAATAAAATATCTGTAGGTGCTTCCTCTACCTTACGACTGTTGCAAGTAACATCAACATTTACTTTAGGGTGAAAATGAGGATCAACACTTATGATTCTTGATGTTGGTTTATAATAAGCAGTATTGTCTTCTTCGTTAGTGATTTTATATATATAAGGAGAAGCCTCTAAGGTACTAATCATTTTATTAGCGAAAGGTGATGAAACTTTCAATGACTTATATGCCGTAGCTAACTCTTGTTCCCCCAGATAAAAGACAACCAACCCAAGTGGATCTATATTCACGACAGGATTCAATGGATACTGATACGCATTCCATCCCCCCGCCAGCCCTATCGGATCCTGCGTGATATATCTCCCCTGCGCCGGATCGTAGTACCGGTGCAGGTTATAGTGTAGCCCCGACTCCTCGTCATACCACTGGCCCGGCAGCCTCAGCGGTTGCTCCATCTTCTTCGGATTGTCTTCGGACAGAACATTTCCCCACGGATCAAGTTCTGCTTTCCAGTCTGTCTGTCCTTCCGTGTTTATCAGTGCCACCGGTGTCCCCAAATGGTCGCACTGATACAGGTGAACACGGCGGATATTCACCACCGGCAGCGGGTCAAGCTGCGCCGCCATCAATTGTGCTGGGATGTTCGCAAATTCCAGCCAGTTGCAGCTTCTTTCCGACAGGTTTCCGGTCCGCAGGTCTTCCTCCAGACGCTCCATGTCTTCATACTCCTGCGCGGTAAACGGTATCTGGCTGCACTGCTGCAACTTCTGCACAAGTGGAGTATACGGTTCATCTCCACCGTCGCTTTCAATGCGCAGCAGCGGCGTAAAGCTGCCGGGTTCGTAGAGTGTGTGAACTTTTCGGTTGTTGGTCTGCGTCAGCACCAGCCGGTCGCCATCCCACCCATAGCGCGTGGTGTCGCTCTGGTTATTGCGTTTTACTGTTTTGCTGATGCGCCGTCCGTACGGGTCGTACTGATAGCGGGCCTGTGTGACCGTACCTGCCGGGGTCTGTTTCTCATAGCCCGTTAAGCGGTGCTGCAGGTCGTAAGTGTAAAGATGTTTCTCCCGCTCATTGCTCTTTTTAATCAGGTTGCCCCACACATCGTACTCATACTGCCACTGGCTGTCTTTTGCCGGGCGGTTGTCGAACTGCTGTCGTCCTTCCCCGTCCACCCGGTTGCCCACCGGGTCATAGCGGTAGTCCGCGTTAAGCCCCGGCTGCACCGCGCTGATTAAGCGCCCGTTGTCGTCGTAACCGTACCGGCGTTCTTCACCAATATTGGTGAGCTGACCCCGGATGTCGTACCGGTAGTCCTGCATCTCACTGCCGGTAACCCGCGCTGCCAACTGACCCGCTGCCGTGTAGCGTCGCTGCTCCCGGTAAGGCCCGAACACCCGCTCCGCTTCCCGGTGTCGTTTGTCCCGCGTCAGCTCCACCATCACATGACCGCCCAGGCTGACGCCGATAAGATGCCCGCTGCCGTAGCGCTGCCAGCCGGTCTGCGGCAGTGCGCCGTACTGCGTCTGTTGCTCGTTATCCAGTGCGTCGTAACGGTGACGGCTTTTATGCTGCCAGATGGCCTCCCCGTCGACGTTATATGCGGTCTGCACTTCTTCGGCGATGCGCCCGCCTGCGTCATAGCGCCAGCTGACACCGCCGGTGTCGTCCCGGACTTCAGCCGTCTGACCCGCATCTGTGTACCGGTAATGCTGTGTCCGGGTGTCACCCTTCGCACCAGTGCTGTGTAACTGGATAAGTTGTCCCGCGTCGTCGTACTGATAATGGTGGGTGATGTCCCCGTCCTGACGCAGTATCAGCTGTCCTGCCATATCGTAGCGATAACGCTGTGTTCTGCCGTCAAACGCCACCTCCTCCGTCAGCCGGTCCATTGCGTCATAGCTGAACTTGTACGGACGCCGGTTCTCGTTAGTCAGGCCAGTGAGCCGCCCCGCCAGGTCGTAATGGTATTCCCGCACCAGCCCGCCCTGGCGGGATTCGGTGAGATGACCGCGTTTGTCACGGGTCAGAAGTTGTTCACTACCATCCGGAAGAATCACCCCGGTAAGGTCGCCCGCTCTGTTGTACTGGTAACGGGTGGTCCGTCCTTCAGCGTCGGTGCTGCTGACCCGGTTGCCGCGTGCGTCATATTCGTGTGTGAGGTGGCTGCCTTCCTCGCCGCGGGTTTCGGTCAGGTTGCCCCACGGGTCGTAAGTATATGTGGTTTTATAACCGCTACAGTCGGTATAACAAACAAGCTGCCCGTGGCGGTCCCACTGCAGCTGTTTCCTGCCGCCGCTGGCGTCTTCGATTTCCACTGGCAGGTCGCTTGCGACACCGGCATAGTGGTAGCGGGTGATGCTGCCATCTGCCGCCATTTGTGCGGTTATCCGGCCCAGTGCGTCATAGTCGCTGCGGGTGGTGGTGCCGTCCGGGTACAGCGTGGCGATAAGCTGGCCCTGACGGTTATAATCAAAACGGACTTCTTTCCCGTCCGGCCCTTTAATGCTGCTGACGTCACCGCTGACCACATCCAGCGCATACGCGGTCTTTCTGCCCAGCGGATCAGTACTGGTAGTCAACCGCCCGCTGGCATCGTACTTTTTCTGCTCGCTGCTGCCGTCCGGGTGGTCAATTCTGACCACCCGCTTTAAGCCGCCTTCACCTTTGGTGTGATACGTCCGTTGTCTGCCGTCGCTGTAGGTGACAATGGTTTTGTCCGGCTGGTAGTCAAAATGATAGTCCAGCCCCTGACCATCTTCGGTTATCTGTCGTACCGCCCGGCCTTTGTCGTCGAACTCATACGCCGTCGCCGGACGGCCGGTATGTCGCTGACCGCTCATCCGACCGGGATGGGCTGGGTGATAAACAAAGGCACGCACCTCCAGACCGCTGCGGTCAGACACGCTGACCAGTTCGCCGCGCGTACTGTAGCCGTAACGCGCCAGCGGTTGTTCCGGTATCGTCTCGCCGCCATCCTGCGCCAGCCACACGGCCGCCAGCCGGATGCCACTGTCGTTTTCCGTTCCGGCAACCGCCTGTATCAGTTCAAGCCGGTAACGCCGTCCACTGCCGTCGGTGACGCCGGTGATACGCCCTGCAAATTCACCTTCCTGCGCCCGTTCCAGCACCATGCTGCGCCCGAAACGGTCACGCTGCATCTGCAGCAGCTGACGGCCCGGCTGCACCGCACCTTCATGGCTGAATATCCACCAGGGTCCCAGTGAGTCGCTGGTCACAAAGTACAGCTCAGGGTGATGCCGTGCCTCTTCCGGGAGCGTCTGCCACAGCGGTTGCAGCACGTCCGACTGCCCGCCCTCCAGGACGGCGGCACCGCCACGCACTATCCATAGCTTTTCACTGCGGCTGTAGATCAGCTCACCGGCATCAAGTGGGTCGAAGGTGATGCTACGGCCTTTATCGTCATTGAGGATAAGCGTGTCTGGCGTGGTGAGCAGGCTGACTTCTGCCGCCTGGCTCCAGCCGGGGCCGAATAACCCCACCGGCGCTGGTGTCGGTGTGCGGTAACTGGAGTAGCTGCGGCTGATAACAAAGGGCACCGGACCGGGCAGCGCGACATCCACCTCATCGGGCAGGACTTTGGCTCCGAGTATGGGGTTAACCGGGTCGCCTTCGGTGACGCCGCCGGGACACACGGAACAGGCAATGCCGCCCTGACTGCCTATCAGCACAGTGCGTGAACCCTGCACAATCTGACCATTTGCCACGCCGTCGCTTATCCGGCTCGCGGGTTTTCCACTCATGATGTTGTCTCCTGCTGTCCGGTTTCGGGAGTCGGTGCGGGCTTTTGCGTCGCTTCGCAGTTCCACTGTATGGTTCCGGCGTCACCGTTCAGGGCTTTCTCAGCCTGAAATTCGATATGGGTCCCCTGTAAATAGATACCCCCCTCTTTGTCGAGGACCAGACGCGCTTTACCGCAAACCAGTTCAAGCTGGTCATCCGCGCTGTACACGCTGGTTTTGCCAGCACTCTCGCGGATATGTTGCCCTGCAGTCAGACGATAAATTTGACCGATATCAGCGCTATACTGTTGACCTACCAGTAGTTTTTTTGTCAGCCCAACTTCAGCGGCCTGAAACAACCCAATCAGGGAATTCATCGCAACGCCGACGTTGCGGCTGTAAGCGATGCCAATGTTCATCATTTTGTTGATGCCGGTTTTTTCGACTGCGTTCAGGTCTACCGTGGACGTGCGGTTTTTGTGGATACTGATGCTTTCATTCAGATCAACAGTTTCAATGCGGTTTTTGTGGACAATGACGGTTTCGTTACCGTCAATGGTTTTACGGCGGTTATTACCGACCCAGTGGCTTTCATCATGTTCGACTTCGATGCGCTGATCTTTTTCGGCGTGCAACCAGACTTCTTCCTGGCCGGGTTTATCTTCAAAGCGCAGGGCGTTGGCATTGTCGTAACCGCCAGTAATGCTGCGGCTGTAGATCCCGCTCTGGGTGGCGTTATCCGGCAGTCCCCACGGCGGCATGGTGTCCTGGTTATAAGTTCGTCCCACGATGATCGGTAAGTCTGGATCACCGTTTTTGAAATCCACCAGAACTTCCTGGCCGATGCGCGGGATCTGGATCATCCCGAATCCTTTACCCGCCCAGGGGTAGCTGACCCGGATCCAACAGGAACTGTTTTCGTCCCGTTTGCCGTAACGATCCCAGCCAAACTGCACCTTCACCCGGCCGTATTTGTCCGTCCAGATTTCCTGCCCTGCCGGGCCGGTGACGATGGCGCTCTGCGGGCCTTTCGTGTGCGGCTTGCTTACCGTCCGTTGCAAGCGATAGACTTCGCTGGTTGGATGCAGTTCAAATGTGGTGACATAGGTAAAATGCTGATCCTGGCCGCTATTCTGCGCGTTATCCTGCACAAACAGCGTGGTCTGCACTAGCAGGTATTCCCGGTTCACTTCGGCTGTCGGGTGATTCATCAGCGTGAAGGTATTGCCTGTCATCAGCGTGCGGATATTCCCACCGCCATGTACCCGGCTGCCTGGGCTGCGCTGTGCCTCCATGCGGACACGCGTCAGCATCTCGCCTTCACCCTTGTTGAAGTAGTCTCCCGGCCATTCGTAATGCTCATAGTTGGCATGCCCGGTTTTACGCGGGTTTGCCACCGTATTCGCTAATAGTGAGCGAGGCTTCATAAAATCGAAATCGTCCAGCACCCACTGCCCGGCGCGCAGGCTTTCATTTGCCGTGATGGTGTGGATAAACTCTTTATCCAGCTTCAACCCTTCCTGGTGCCATTCCACCACCGGTGAGTCTGGGCATACTTTGTGGGCACTAATGACATCGGCCAGTACCAGCGTGTGGCTGTCTTCGCTGTGTTCGAACCACCAGTAAATCCCCCACTCCTGCATAAGTCGCTGGATAAAATCAAAATCCGTCTCGCCGTACTGCACCTGCCATGTTCTTGTCGGATAGTTTTCCACCAATCGCTTTTCAACCGGGTATGGGTATTCAGCCAGAACTTCATCAAGAATGTTCACCACAGTTTTGTTCTGGAACGCTTTGTAATCACTGGTATGGGTTAGTAGCTTCAGCCACGGCTCAATGCGCAGTTCATACGTTACCGAACGACCCTCATGACCCACCACCCTCGCCGCCGTCACCAGCCCGCTGATATACCGTTTACCGCCGCCGTCAAGTTCCATATTGACACACAGGTCTTTACCAACCATCGGTTTGAGTGGCAGGTTGGCTGCGGGGGAAACGTAGCCGAGATTCAGTGTGTCCAGGGTTTTAAGCTGCACGATGTAGGCAAACAGGGTACCGAGTTTCTCCGAACCGTTCAGACTTGCGAACAACAGCGACCCCGGCGGCACCGCGCTGCCACTCACCGTCACGTTATGCGCCCCCGGCCCGCCGGAGACAGACGATGACATAACATCCAGCGCTGAACTGGCCATATCGGATATTCCCACTGCGGTTGCGGCGACCTGCGCTGCCGCTACTGCAGCTTTAACCAGCCCCGACGGCTCAGGCAGGTCGCCAAACAGCGTCTCCACCGCTTGCTCCGCTGCCCCCGTAATATCTGAGGCGGCTGAACCTGCACTAACACCACCGCTTTCACCGGCTATTGGAAGCGTAGTGATATCTGACCCACTGCTCCCAACAGATTTATTACCCGTAGATACAAAACTCATGGTGTTTACTCCTTTAATTCAGGATTAAAATTCAGCCCCTGGCGGCCAGAAAACATAAGAAATAACTATCCATTGCCCATCTTTATTATGAAGCCAACATGTCAAATTTAAATCACCCTTCAAGTGCCAGAACATTTCTTTTATAGGGATGTTTTTGAATTCAGAATTTTTTGACGGATAGGTTCGTTCTATACCTCTATAATAAATACCAACAAAATCATGTCGAGGTTTTATGAACTGATGTTCAGGCCTACCATATTGCCCTACAAGAAATCCTTCACTGTTGCCTCTGTGCACCTCATTCCTGTTATTGTAGTATTCAAGATTTGGGGGGGATTCAGGAACCTGAGCAACACATATTGCCACCACATCCCACATCAAAAATAAAAAAATATAATTACGTATCATTCCCCCATACTCACAAGAGAAAAAGTAGTATTCGCAAACATTTCATTTAATCTTTTAATAACGGTTTTAAAATAGCGAGGGCGTAATTCCATACCAATATTCATTAATGCATGAACATCTGATGAATTTGGTAACCTTTCTTTTCTTTCTTTCTCATTATCATAATATTCATCATTATTTTCGCTCATTTCGCTACCGAGCCACCCCATTATATGACCAACTTCATGAGGCACGCCTATTTGACCATCAATACAAATTTTTTCTTTACCATAATCACATAAATGAGAATATTCTATATCCTTTATTTCGAACTGAATCGACCGCTGATAATGCCATACATAAGTTTCTTCAAAATCATCCGAGTTAACTTTGTATACAGTCACCCACCAATGCTGATTCCTGTTCACAGGAATAATTTCTATTCCAAAAGAAAGTTTTTTACCTGAAAATTTTCTGGCAAAATCCGAATAGCCTGAAACTGAAAACAATGCTTTACCGTTCCACACTTGCCGAATAGCCGAATCAGCCATTGTTGAAAAATGCGATTTCTCCAGCTCTGTCCAATCTCTTTTTACATTATCTTTTTTCGCCCAAAAATATTTCCATCTCAGTAATAGTGTGATTACTCCTGTTTCACGATCTATTCTCAACTCCCCTTCATCATAATTTTTCCTGATGTATTGTTTATCCAGAATTAAGCTATCATAAGTATCATATGCCTGCTGAATTGCTTCATCACGAGAATTGCCCATATTTGCCTCCATATATTACTGATTCGTTTCCTATCTGCACACTCGTTGTTATATTCTTTGTATAGCTATTTTCAGAATCATGATGCGTATTGTTTTGCCGCCAATTGTAGACCGTCCACATACTGCCCTTCGCTGTTCTGCTGCCAGAACCAGCCCTGACGGTTCCGGCGATCACCACACCGGCGGGGCAGTTGCTGAGCCAGCGCTCATACCACCACTTTCTCAGGTTATCGGGGGAGTGGTGATAACGGGTCTATTACCATTACCGGATTTATTGCCTATGGATGCAAAACTCATGGTATTTACTCCTTTAATATCGGATTAAAATAAACCGTCTGGAAACTAGGTTAATATTGACAACAAATTTGCATTACACTATTTGTAGTAAAAACGGCCTGATTATTATTAGATATAAGAATAAGCAAACTTAATAAATGCCACGTTATTTATCTTATTTTTTTAAAAACAAACAAAATAAGCGGCATGCTAATTAAAAAACCAGCAAATGAGGCAAGCGACGTATTATCACGATCCGCAACCAGTCCATCCACAAACGAACCGCACTCAGAAGGAGTGATATTTCCGCCCATATTCATGGCTTCCATGGTTATTGAGAAATTCAGTACAGATATAAAGTTAAAAAAGAACATCACCGCAAAATAAATAATGCAGATAAATATAATGCTTCCCCAACGAATCCAGAATTTATTTATCATCGTATGTACTTCCTAATGAACCACCAAACGTATCACCAGAATAGGGTGTTCCAGACCCCATTGAAGCGGAACTTTCCGCTCCCATCCCCATTGTTGCAGCACTTGAACCCTCAGCAGAAGGTTCTTTATTTTCGACATTATAATATTGTTGTCGGAATTTACTGGTCATATCTACTACCTGCATGGATGAAAAGTCAGATTTTTTTTCAACAAGGTATCGCTGCAATGAATATGGGATCGTGAAATCGATTTCAGTATCCACTGGTCGCTGTGTCGAAGAAACTGTACCAACAGGCAACGGAGTCGCTGGCAATATGTATTTCGTTTCAAACACCTTAGATCCGGAATACTTTACTGCGGCAACAGAATGGGTCGTACAATTATTTCCGGTCACGTCATAGACGTCAATTGTGCGTCCCCGTGATTTTATTCGGTCTGTCATATTTTTTATCGAAACAGGTGATTTTGCGGCATTCCATAAATTCTCAAAGAATTCACGCACTAATATAGGATTAGCATCATTGATTTTGAATACACGCGCTTCCATCTCATAAAGCTCATAGCGATAATAATATCTGGCATCATCCCCTTCAAAGAAATTCAAAATGCCATCCCCTACTGTCATGCTGGATCCGGTTCTTCCGTATCGCCCATAGGTGTACAGATAAACGGTATTATTCATGTGCACCGAAACAAAAGCATGGCCAGAGCCATTTATCTCAACCCATAAAAACACACCATTTCGCAATAAATTATCTTCTGGTCTACAAATGCTTGTGAAGCTGTTTTGCATTCTCTTTGTCTGTGCAACCTTCCACCTGTTTTCCGCATTTTTCATTCTTCCCTGCCTTTTTGTTTTCACAATCGCTCTTCTGTCATCAGCCGCAGCGCATCCACATACCGCCCTTCGCTGTTTTGCTGCCAGAACCAGCCCTGCCTTGGTTGAGCCTGTGCCAGCATTTTTACTGGCCATCCCGGCCACGGCAGGTGGCGTACACCCGGCAGTTCGACCACTGGTGCATCGGGCAATCCGGTCAATTCCCGGCTGCGCTGCGGCACACGACGCAACCCGCGCAGCCACTGCGTCCATCGCGGCCCCGGTTGCCACATGGCCCATAACTGGTCTGTTTGCACCGCCAGTCGCCCGTGCCGCTCTACCTGAGGCGACACATGCTGCGCCGCCATCCTCGCCAACCAGTACAGCCAGCCCTGGGTTTCCGGCAATGTCTTTTCAAGCCATTCCCGCCCGCTGCGCTGGTAAATCACCAGCGGCCACGGCCTGCCCACGCTGTCGCGCGAAGCCACAACTACCCCGGTCAACCATTCATCCCGGCTGCTCACGGGCAAAAATCCCGGCGACAGTACAAAACTCCACGGCAACGGATGGTGCAACTCCGGCACTGGCGTTTCATGCGGTGACAGCCGCATCCAGCCATCATGTTCTTCATTGGTATCAGCCTGCCCTTGCGGCTGCACAATATGGCGTCCGTGGCCCAGCCAGGTCTGCTCGTTCAGCCACGTCTGCCAAACCTGCTCCTCCTGCGCACTCACCCGCCAACGCACGTAATCCCGCTGATCCGGCAGTTTGCCGAAAATTGCCGGAGCCGATATCCTCGCAGTCCGGCGCATTACAACGTCCTCGCCGGGCAACTAAAATCCTGCAACAGTTCCCGGTTCACAGGGTCAAAATCCCGTCCTGCGGTGATTTCCAGTACCACCCGCCGTCCGTCAAAATCGTATTCCACCTGCTGCGTTCCCCGCACCGCGGTTTCCTGCGCAATCCCGGCATCCAACAGATGAAACAGTGCCCATGGTCCTCCGGTCAACAGCGTGGAGGTATCCTGCCGAATACGCGGGCTGGCGGTGATTTCTGCCATCGAACCGTTGCGCGGTCCCGGCCAGTTCACTTTCAGCGGTCGGTCCGGGCCGTGGGCATAGCGCAATACCTGACCATCAATGTCAATCACCAGCTCCGTAATGGCCGGGTCCATCTCTGCCACGCGAATTTGCATCGCCCAGGAGAACTTTTTCCCGCCTTCCCCGTTAAAGAACACGCTGCGGATATGCTTCGCCTGTTGAAATGGCGTCAGATCCGGTCCCTGCAATGTCATGTTTCCTTCGGTTGGTTTGTAACGCCACGGGTTGCTGGCGGTGTCCACCATCGGCGCCAGTTGTTTGCTCCAGAACGCATCCAGCACGCCGCCGGTGGCGAAAATACGGTTAAAGTCCTCCGTGCTGACCTCCTGCGGGCTGTCGGCGAAAGGGTATCGTCCGTCAACGGTATCCCGGCAGTCGTCGCCAATCACCGACTCCATCTGTGCATTCAGCACCTCTCCGGTTCCGGCGTTAATTTTGCGCGTTCCCTGCTGCGTCAGATCCAGCAGGATATTTTTTAGCGGCGCGGGCAGTTTTGCTGCTTCCAGTTGCAGTTTATCCGCAGCACTGATGCGCCCCGGCAGGGTGCTGGCCGCCAGCGCACTGTCGGCAATGGTGAGCTGTGTGTAATATTCGTTGAGCATGGTCAGCAGCGAATTCAGCTGTGTTGCGCCGCCGCTATCGCCATGCCCTAAGACCACCTCCCTCAGCGCGGCAAAACGGTCGTCTACCAGCGTTTTCTCCAGCCGTTCTTCCGGGTGAATATCCTGAAACAACTTCGCCGTCTGCGCCGCTCTGCCAGACAGCCTGTCCTGCGCACGCTGCGCCAGTGCTTTCTGTTTTGCCTGTGCATCCAGCGGCGGCACCAGTGTGGTCTGCTCCACCACCGCCTTTCCCAGCCGCATCAACGGTGAGTCCGGCGATGAGAAGGTACGCAGTACCTGCAAGTCATACGCCAGACCTGAGCCCCCTTCCTCTCCGGCGCTGTTGATGCTGTGAATGCTTTCCAGAAAGTCCTGCCAGCGTCGGGCGTATTCAGCTAAATACAGGTGGCGCACCTCGCGGGTAACGGGCAATTCTTGACCCGGCAACTGTTCCATCAACGCGTCAGCCGTTTTTTTTTGCGCGCTCTCCCGACCCATCACCCAGCCATCGTCTTCAGAGGCCGCTGCAACAAACTCCGGCAGACGTTTGTCGAACAGGTTCCGGTAGCCCTCGCGGGTAAAAATACCCGGCACACCCCGGTCCAGCGCTGCGCCGTTTGTGCGCACAAAGACCGTTCCTGCATCTGCCCCTACCGCACGTACCAGGGTGAACTCCTGCGGCGCTTCGCTTTCCATGGCGGCCAGCGCCCGTGCATAGATGCGTTCGGTACTGGTATGTTGGTCAAGAAAAGCCCGAGCCTGCCGAATCAGGTCTTCGTTCCTGTCATACGGTGAATGCACCACCCGACTGCCGTCAAACAGGGCTTCGATATGTTCCAGCACGGCAGCGCGCCCACCAAATTCCGTAACGCTGTCATTGTTTTCCAGATCCTTGAGTACCCATGTCTGGATCTCTGCCGCGTTGTATTTATCCTCATGATCCTTGTCCAGATTCAGCAGCAGATAGACACGCAGGGCGTCATACGCCGCTTTGCTGTCCTCGCGGGCGATGGCATCCGCCAACACATACTCCATACGCTTCACCAGCGGCGGCAACAGCAGTTGATCCAGCAGGCGATCATACAGCGATGCCACGCTCTCCATCACGGGTGGTACGCTGTACAGGCCGTAGCGCCAGGCCAGCGGTGGTGAGTCCGGATCCAGCCCCGGCCAGGCAGATAACGCCCGCGCCTGGTTCAGTAACGCCGGAACCGGCTGCATCGCGGGTTTTCTCGTATACGCTTTTACATCGCCATCCAGCAGGGCAGCTCGCGCGCCGACCTCTTTCAGATAGCCCCCGTTGCCGAGCAGACTGCCTTGCATTCCCTGCCAAAGCCAGACGGCCAGCGCCAGCACCAGCAGGTGCCCGCAGGTCCGCAGCAGGCGATAACGCCAGGCCCACTGAAGGTTCGGTTCCACCAGGTGCGCTTCGCGGAAAATAAATCGGGTCAACAGATCATGCAGAAAATAGCTGCGATTGGCGTCCGGTAGCGCATGTGAAGGGGTTACAGCGTCCCCACCACGGGCGTTTCTTGTCGCCCGAACAAAACGCTGCCAGATACTCATCCGGTCAGCTATGACATCTGCCTGCGCCTGCGCCGCACTGGTGAAGAACACCCCGCGCAGCGTGTTGTGCAACTGGGTGGCGTCGAATTTTGAATCGAGGAAGATCTGGTCGATGGCTTCCAGTAACGGTATACCCAGCGCCGCAAACTCACGCGGGAAGCCATACAGTCGCTGGCGGCTGTGCAGGTCGTATTCCTCCTGTAACCGGGTATCCAGTCCCTGATCCAGCCGCAGTGTCAGGCGCGCCAGCTCCTGTTCGCAGGCAGTATGCAGCGCCTGTGGATCATTCGCTTTACGCCTGCGGCTGTAGGGCAACGCGAAACCCCAAACCTGCGCCCGGAGATGATTAGTCAGCGCACGGAAATATTCGGTAAACCCCGGCAGCAGATCCATTTTGGTGACCACCAGGTACACCGGAAATCGAATGCCCAGCGTCTCGCGCAGCTCTGCCAGTCGCGCTCGCAAGGCTGCACAGGTCGCCAGGCGCTCCGTCGGTGATTGCGCTGTAAGGTCCGCTACGTTCAGCGTCAGGATCACGCCGTTTAGCGGCGCACCGGGGCGATGTTTACGCAGCAGGCTGAGAAAACCCTGCCATTCTCCAGCATTACGCTGTGAAGCGCTCCCTTCGCCACCGTCATCATGGCGGGCATAACGACCGGCGGTGTCAATCAGCACCGCCTCGTTAGTGAACCACCAGTCGCAGTGCAGCGTACCGCCGCCGGGCACCGTCAGAATGCGAGAAGTCTGCTCCATCTGCTCCGCAAGCGGGAACGGTAATCCGGTGTTGAGCAGAGCGGTGGTTTTGCCATCGCCAGGACTGCCCACCACCATGAACCACGGCAGTTCGTACAGGAAGCGCTTCCCTTCAAATATTTTCCGCCAGCCGGGAATATCCACCCGCAGTTGTTTCAGTTGCCGGACCGCCCGCGAGACAATGTGGCTGACGGTACGCAAATCGGCTTTGATTTCCCCGGAGACCGACACATCGTCCCCTCGCGGATGCAGGAAACGGCGTAGTAAGTGTTCATCTACCCGTAACGCCCGCCATAGGCGGTACAGTCCGTACACTGCGTAAACCAGCAGAATTAAGCCAATCAGGGTCAGACGTATCCACAGCGGTGCAAACGGGCGCACCTCGCCAAACGCCAGCAGCGGCGAGATAAAGCCAATCACCAGACACAGGATACTGACGCCAATGATGCTCATCGACCAGTTAACCAGCCACAGGAGGAGCAACATCAGCAACAGGGCAATGGTGACCACCCGGCTGCCAACCGAATCCAACGGATGCAGCGCATCAAACGACACCAGCGGCCCAATGAACCAGATTAGCAGTGCCAGCAGTATGACCCCGGCAATCGCCAGCGCGCGGCGGGAAAAAAGCATATTCAGAAATTTTTGCATTATGGTTCCACCACCAGAATTTCCACCCGACGGTTCTGCGCCCGTCCGGTTTTGCTGCGGTTATCGGCCACCGGCACGGTGTCTCCCTTTCCGATCACGGTAATGCTCCCGGCGGGTACACCGCCGGATTTCAGCAGTACCGCCACCTCTGTCGCCCGTTTTTCCGACAACACCTGGTTGGACGGAAACGCCGCAGAATGGATCGGCTGACTGTCCGTGTGACCGGTGACAGTCACGGCACCACCGACATGAGCAATCTCCTGCGCCACCTTGTTAATCACCGGGCGCAGCGTGTCATTCACCGTTTGTTGCCCCGCCACAAACATCGCATCACCACGGAAAACCACTCGACTGTGATGTTCATCCTCATCAACCGTCAGAAAACCACGGGCGATTTCGTTCGCCAGCAAAATTTTCAGCCGTAGTTTTCTTGCTGCTACTGGCTGTGGAGACGGCGGTGGCGGCAGATGTTTGCCAATGGCGTTAATCTGTTGCTGTACCGCTCCGGTCTGTGCCGACATCCGGTAGCTGTAAAGCCCGAACAGTAACAACATAACCAGCAGGGCAATTCCGGCGCTCAGCCAGACCGGCACCCGACGCATTCGCCGCAATTGTCCGCTGACGGCCCCCTGAAATCCCGGAGAAAGTACAGGCGTAACCGGATCCCGACGTTGTGAAAGCTGCGTCAGCAGTTGCTGGCGAATGTCATCAAGCTGTTTACGCCCGTCAGGCCTTACGCTATAACGACCTTCGAATCCCAACCCCAAAATGTGGTAAATGATTTCCAGCACATCACCGTGCTCCTGGAAACTTCCCGCCAGACGCCCGATGATCTGGAACAGCTTGATCCCGCCCTCGCTTTCACCGTGAAAGGTCACCAGCAGACTTTTTCCGGCCCAGACCCCATGACTTCCCCACGGGGTGTTATTGGCAGCTTCGTCCAGCGCCGTACACAGGCAATAGCGCACCGCCAATACATGTTCACGCCGCAGGTTCGCCTGATCGCATAACGTCTGGTATAGATGCACCTCACGCTCCAGCAACGTGCGATAGTGCTCCACAAATCCATCCTCCAGCTCACCGGGCATCTGAGCCAATGCGCACAACAGAGGACGGGCAGCGGCCAGTAAGGGATTTGCAGCACGGCTGATTTCAGCCAGCCGGAGTTTAAGATCCGGGCCGTCCTCAATCACAACCTTCAAATCACGGCGGTTATCAGTCACGACGGCTTCATGTTCATTCCCGTCACGCAGTTGCGCCAGGGTCTGTGTGGCAGACTGAATGACCGGTTCTCCCGGTGCGAATGCGATGGTGTTGTCCGTCATTTATCCCGCACTCCCCACAGTTCCATAACCAGTCCCGGAAATTCCCCCGCGGTATGCATCGCCATTCCGCCATAACGAGCAATGTGTTCCCACAGCACCCCGTCGCGCCGAATATCGTAATAGATGTACCCGGACTGGAAAGGGATCTGGCGTGGTGGCACAGGCAGTACCTGTAAAACCAGCCCCGGCAGATGCGAACGAATAAGTTCAGGCAGGCGTTCAGACGGCCCGATTTTGGTTTGGGCGGAAAAATGTTGCAGCAGTGCATCGGAGGGCATCTGTGCCTTCACCGCCAGCACCAGAGCACTGAAACCGGATAGTTCGGAAGGCTCCACCACCGCATTAAGAATTCCGTAAGTGCCTTCTTCCAGCGTAATACGCTGCGCGCCCCGAATAAGCACCGCATTCAGCAGATACTGCACCTCGTCCACCACGGATTTCAGCCCGGCATATGGCGTCAGGTGTTTGTATTCTTGATATTCCCCCGGACGACGCGTCTGTGGTCGTACGTAAGTGGAGAGTTCTCCGGCCAGTTCAGATAAATAGCGGTAAAGCACTTCCGGCGACAGTGGTGTTTTCGCCAGGTGGATTAGCAGCGGATCAAAGCGGTTGAGGATTTGCAGCAGCAGATAATCCGAAACTTCCGCGGCTTCCTGACCGTGACTGTCGCTGCCGGTCAGTCGTTCTGCCAGCGAATCCGCACGCATCCGGATGAGATCGTTGATCCATGACAGCCAGGTACGCATCAGTGAGCTTGCCTGATAATTGGCAACTGGCGGGATCAGATCGTGGTCGATATCCACCCGGCCATCAGGGTGCAAACCCGTAATGCGGGTAAGCGGCAGTCCGATCCAGGCCCCCGTCACGGCCTTTTCCGGCAACAGACGCAGGCGCAGATGGCTGAGCTGTAACAACTGCGCCCCCCGCCCCAGCGAATTGGCGTCGCGAATGTCGCTTTCATGTACCGAGAAACGCGCCAGTGATTCCGGGTTATTATCAAAACTGGTTTCTTCACTGTTCGGCGTACGTACCGGAACCGCCAGGCAGATTTGTTGATTAAGATGTTCCGGCAGAATGGTCAGGGGCGGCGGCAACGGCGTGTGCCCTGGCGCATTAAACGCCGTGCCGTCGGCAAAAGTACCGGCTGCCTCTTTCAGTACCAATTTGCCGATATTCAGCGCTTCGTCATCAATATTGTATTCACTGAACCCCCAGAAAAAGGGTGACAGCGGCAGACTGCGATGGTGAATGACGTGTTCCAGATAGCGTTCCTGTTGCTGAAACATCTGTGGCAGCAGAAACTGTCCTTCGCTCCAGACAACCCGGTTATTCCAGCTCATAATTCATTTATCCCGTTCGGTGATCACAATGGTGCTTTGCTCTAATTTCGCATCTAACTTCACTTGCTTTCCCGGCACCATACGGCTGTACCAGGTAGTCTCCGGGGCTTGCGGCATGGTATAGGTTTCCCGCCAGACGGATTTACCCAGGTTGCGGTATCCCGCCAGCACGCCCAACGCGGTGGTCTGCGCATTTAACGGACGACGCAGTGTTTTCACCTCGCCAGGTCGCAGAATGAAACTGTCGCGGTGCAGCAGGTCGTCAGAAAGGACAGCTTTGTCTTTATCCTGGAGCGACCAATAGTCTGTTGCTGTAAACGCAGCATCATTTTTCAGCTCATAAATGCGAACCTCTATGGGTGCGGCCTTCTCCTGGTTGTCGGGGTTGACGTTGTCAGAAGCCGTCACAGTCAGGTCGAGTTGCAGCAGCTCACGGGCTGGCGGCGTGGCGGTGTTGCTGCCACATCCAGAGAGTAAAAACATGGCTACCGCACATAACCCTGCAAGGTTACGCCGTTTATTCACCGAATTTTCCTTATCAATCAAAAGGTAAAAACCGGCCTGGCATAATGCCGGGCCGGGAATCGCAGATTAAATTTCTTTGTTGGCTTTGAAGTCGTAGCCTGCAGTGATCGTGCCGCCACTACCGCCCTGCTGGTTCTGCACCACGTATTCCTGCTTCACGGTACTAAAAGACAGTTCCACGGTTTCACGGGACGCAACTTCACCGTCCTTGCTGCCACTGGGTGAAACCACGGCAACGATCAGGTCTGTGAAAGTGTATTTGAGATACTCCAGCGGATTACCACCCGCTTTGCGCATCACGAGAATGGCCTGCGGAATATGCTTGCCGGAGGCGCAGTATTTGAATAGGTTAGGACTGGCGCGATCGATATAGTGATCAAAATCCAGATTGGTGACAGACACTTTGCCGGAGCCAAGGCCACTGCCTGCGTGCATCGTGGACTCCTGATGAATATTCCAGCGCCAACTCAGCACTTCGATTTCATTTTTATGTTTGTCATCCATTGACTCGCCGTCAATGCCGTCAATTTTTAAGAAAATGTCATAAGCCATTTTTATTTCCCTATTAAGAATTACTTAAAATAACCTTTGGTTTATCTGCAGAGCAGAATTTAGATAAACCATTGCCGTACAGAACCCCTTCCCCCATAAATTAAGGAGAACAGAACCTGTATACCTTCCGGAAATTAAACACCGGAATCCATGTATTTGCATAACAAATACATTTCAGATGAAATTAATATTCACTGAGAATAATTTATAAAATAAAATTCATAAAACCATTATTCCCTTACTTACAAACCAACTTTTCTGGCACGCTATACTGACCCCGGAAATTTGAAACTACCCCATGAACTTATTGGAAAGTAAAACAGCTCATTGCTCATAGCGGCAGGTAAACCAGATGTGCTCCATCACCTCTATTCCTCCGGCATCTTGGCCCAGGTAAAACGCAGCATCATTGCCACTCCCATGATCGGGGTAGCGTCCATTGACGAAGATAGCTACAACGATGGCAATACTTCCGGGGACCTTGCTCCCTGGTTCCATATAGATGTTTGCCCCGCACGAATATAATGTTGAATCAACGCATCAATTGCTAATTAAACCTCGAATGCCTAAATATCTTTTAATCTCCTCATGCGCCCGTTTGCTTCACAGACGGCAGTTTCGTTACCAGACGCAGTGAACCTGTTAATCCCTCAAGCTGGAAATGTGGGCGCAAGAAGAATTTTGCGTCGTAATAGCCAGGATTACCCTCAACCTCTTCCACCACCACTTCCGCAGCAGCCAGTGGACGGCGGGCCTTGGTTTCCTGCGAGGAGTTCATCGGATCGGCATCTACGTAGTTCATAATCCATTCGTTCAGCCAGCGTTGCATGTCCTCACGCTCTTTAAACGAGCCGATCTTGTCGCGCACGATACATTTGAGGAAATGTGCGAACCGCGAGCAGGCAAACAGATACGGAAGACGAGCGGAGAGATTGGCGTTGGCCGTGGCGTCCGGGTCATAGTATTCCTGCGGTTTTTGCAGCGACTGCGCACCAATAAAGGCGGCATAGTCTGAATTCTTACGATGGATCAGCGGGATAAAGCCGTTTTTCGCCAGTTCTGCTTCGCGCCGATCAGAGATAGCAATTTCCGTCGGGCATTTCATATCCACGCCGCCGTCATCGGTCGGGAATGTGTGACAAGGCAGGTTTTCCACCGCCCCACCGGATTCCACCCCACGGATCAACGTACACCAGCCGTAATGCTTGAAAGAACGGTTGATGTTCACACCCATCGCGTAAGCCGCGTTGCTCCAGACGTATTTGCTGTGATCAGCGCCGTCGGCATCTTCTTCAAAATCGAACTCATCCACCGGGTTAGTTTTTGCACCGTAAGGCAGGCGGGAGAGAAAACGCGGCATGGTCAGGCCGATATAACGCGAATCTTCGCTGGTCCGCAGCGAGTTCCACGGTGCATATTCCAGGTTCTGGGTAACAATTTTGGTGAGATCGCGGGGATTCGCCAGTTCCTGCCAGGAGTCCATTTGCAGAACAGAAGGCGATGCACCAGCGATAAACGGCGCATGGGCCGACGCCGCCACCTTGGCAATAGAACCGAGCAGATCCACATCTGGCGGTGTATGGTCAAAGTAGTAATCGGCAATGATACAGCCGTAAGGTTCACCACCCAGTTGCCCGTACTCTGCTTCATACAGCTTTTTGAACATCGGGCTTTGATCCCAGGCGATCCCCTTGTAACGCTTCATATTTTTCCGCAGTTCATCCTTCGACAGATTCATAAAGCGGATTTTTAATTTTTCGTCAGTTTCTGTGTTGTAGACCAGGTGCTCCATTCCGCGCCAGGAGGATTCCAGTTGCTGAAACTCCGGGTGGCTCAGGATTAATTTAATTTGTTCCGTCAGTTTGTAATCAATTTGCGCAATGATGGCGCTGATGCTTTTGTAAGCGTCATCGCTGACGGTGACGGAATTTGCCAGTGCCTGCTGTGCCAGTGTTTGTACAGCTGCCTCTACAGCTTTTGCCGCCTGAGTGGTTTTTGGTCGGAAGGCCTGGTTCAGCAGCGAGTCAAACTCGCCGGATGCGAAAGCGGTATCCTGAGCAACCGCACTGCTCGCCTGCATGTTAGTGTTTGCCATGAAAACTCCTTAAAAATTCGCAATTATTCTGCTGATCCCGTCTCATCCGCAGACACATCTTCCTGAGCAACAGCCGGTTTTGGCGCATTTGCCAGCGTCTTCAGTAAGGTCGGATCCTGCAACAGCTTATTGACCAGATTTTCCGCACCAGCTTTGCCGTCCATGTAAGTTTGTAGGTTGGCAAGCTGGGTGCGGGCCTCCAACAACTGGTTCAGGGCATCCACCTTGCGGGCAATCTGCGCTGGGGAAAAATCGTCCATACTTTCCAGCGTGATATCGACCATCAACTGGCCGTCGCCCGTGAGCGTATTGGGCACGGCAAATGCCACGCGCGGCGCAATGGCTTTCATGCGTTCGTTAAAGTTATCAATATCAATATCGAGGAATTTCCGTTCCGTCACCGGCGGCAGTTCTTCACGCGGTTTTCCGGCCAGATCGGCCAGCACCGCCATCACAAACGGCAGCTCAATTTTTTTCTCGGAGCCGTAAATCTCCACGTCATACTCAATCTGCACGCGCGGCGCGCGGTTGCGGGCAATAAACTTCTGCGCGCTGTTATTGATAGCCATAATCCTTAATTTCCTTATCAGTCATCCGCCAGCCGCCAGGAAGGCGGCATAACGGTCAGTTTAAAAATCGCATCGCAGGTACGTCACCCAAAGAAACCGGTTTCAAAATCAGTTTCAAAAAAAATCCGCTCATCGCTGTCAACACCAATGTGAATTTGGGTGATGTCATTTTTCTCTGTCATCGCCTGCAACCAGTAGCGCGACAGGTGCGGCAGAATAAATTGCTCGATATAACCGATCAGCAGCCGCGCACCTGTTTCGTGCATCGGGCAGTGCGCCACGATATGCGCAACCAGCTCATCACCGTAAACCAGCGTAACGCCGTGCTGCTCTGCCATTCTCGCCACCAGCCTGTCGAGATGCAGGCGGGCAATGACACCCCGCGCGCTTTCATCCAGTGGCAGATAAGGGATCACCGTCATACGCCCGAGGAACGCTGCCGCAAAATGTTTGCGCAGCTCCGGCATTAACGCCTCCTTCAATCCAGCCAGATCAGGCATCAACGCCGGGTCTTCACAGAGCTGGCTAATAAGTTCAGAACCCACATTGGTGGTCAGCAGCAGCGTGCTGTTTTTGAAATCAATGTGGACGCCTTCGCCATCCTCCATTCCACCTTTATCCAAGACCTGGTAGAACAGTTCGTGGACATCATGGTGAGCCTTTTCAATCTCATCGAGCAGCACCACGCTCCACGGGTGACGGCGAACCGCTTCCGTTAAAACGCCGCCTTCACCGTAGCCCACATAACCGGGTGGTGCGCCTTTAAGCGTGGAAACGGTGTGAGATTCCTGAAACTCACTCATATTGATGGTGATCAGATTCTGCTCACCGCCGTAGATGGCTTCAGCCAGCGCCAGCGCGGTTTCGGTCTTACCGACGCCGGATGGCCCAGCCAGCAGGAACACGCCAACAGGTTTGCGCGGATCGCCTAAACCCGCCCGCGCGGTCTGAATCCGTTCGCTAATCTGTGCCAGCGCATTCGTCTGCCCGGTGACGCGCTGTGCCAGACGGGCAGGAAGCTCCAGTACCTGGCTGACCTCGTCTTTCACCATGCGCCCGGCGGGAATGCCGGTCCAGTCAGAAACAATCGCCGCTACCACCGCCGCGCCGACTTCCGGGAACACGACGGGCTCCTCTCCCTGCCAGTGTTTTAATGACGTTTGCGCCTGTTGTAACGAGGTTTCATCATGTTCACCCGGCTCTGCGGTGCGCTGTTCCTGCAACGTATGAACAAGCGCCAGCTCTTGCTGCCAGCGGGTTTCTGCTTCAGACAAGCCCGTATTCAGTGATGTGATCCGTTCTGCCAGGGTGTCACCGTGCTCCGTGCGGATCCCCATTTGTTCTTGCTTTAACAGGAGTGCCTGCTCCATTTCAGCCGCTTTAAGTTGCTGGCGCAGATACTGCACATGTGCAGGCGGCGTATGTAGCGACAGAGCCACACGGGCTGCTGCGGTATCCAGCAGGCTAATGGCTTTGTCCGGTAACTGCCGGGCGGGAATGTAGCGGTGGGAAAGTTGTACGGCTGCACGTACTGCTTCATCCAGAATCAGCACGTTGTGGTGTTTTTCCAGTGTTTCCACCAGACCGCGCACCATCTCCACTGCGGCGGTTTCTTCCGGCTCCGCCACCTGCAACACCTGAAAACGTCGGGTCAGCGCCGGATCTTTTTCAATATGGCGTTTGTATTCGCTCCACGTGGTGGCACCGATGGTGCGCAAAGTGCCGCGTGCCAGCGCGGGTTTCAGCAAATTAGCCGCATCTCCTGTACCGGATGTGCCACCCGCCCCTACCAGCGTGTGGACCTCATCAACAAAAAGAATTACCGGCTGTGGAGAACGCACGGCCTCTTCCAGCAGGGCCTTCAGACGGGACTCAAATTCACCTTTCATGCTGGCTCCTGCCAGCAGCGTCCCTACATCCAGCGACAGCAACCGCACGTTACGCAATGAAGGTGGTACTTCGCCTTGGGCAATCGCCAGCGCAAAACCTTCTACCACCGCTGTTTTCCCGACACCCGCCTCACCGGTCAGCAACGGGTTATTCTGGCGACGGCGCAGCAGAATATCGGTCATGGTGCGGATTTCGTGTTCGCGACCTGTCACCGGATCGATAGTGCCTTCACGTGCCTGAGCGGTCATATCCTGACAGTATTTCGCCAGCGCGGACTTTTCGCCCTGAATCTCACCCGGAAGTGCTTGACTGCTCTCGCCAGGGGTCGCAGATGGCAGGTCCAAGCCGTCACGGGATAACTCCTGTGCTTCAGGTGATGATTCGATCAGAGAAGGCAGAATTTCTGGCAGATCATTAACCGGGATCCCGGTCAATGGCACACAAATACTTCCCAGTACCCGATGCAGTTCAGGTGTGGTCAGCCACGCCAGCAATAGCCAGCCGCTGCGGATTTTGTGGTCACCATAACGGATACTTGCCAACATCCAGGCTTTTTCAATGGAGAGATCAATGTGGTGGGAAAAATCGCTGATCGCACTGGCACCGGAGGGCAACAAATCCAGTTGCCGAAGTAACGACTTTTCCACATCAGAAGCGGCAATCCGATAATGCCGAAGAACATAGTGAATATCATTGTCTGGCTGTTGTATTAACTGATGTAACCAATGGATCAGTTCAACATACGGGTTGGATCGTAATTTACAGAATGTTGTTGCTGACTCAAGGGTTCGGAACAACGAGCCTGCCAGTTTTCCATATAGCGCACTACGTGAAACAGTAATTTCCATCTGTTACACCTGACGTAAAAGTCCATATTAAGAGAGCATGAATACATATGTACACGTAAGAAAATCCACACAAATAGAATTATCAAAATACACAAACAAAACAATGATGCAGATCACGGATTACAATACAATCAAATGGTTAATATATTTCCCATCAAGATAGGAAAACATAATGAAAGGCTGATTCAAAAAAATCATTGAATATAATATTATTCAAATAAACGACTTTTAATTCATAAAACAAATAATAAGAAAAACAGATGAAATGTTTTTACAATATATTTAATTCACATGAATCATCTGAAGAATAATGAATATTCCAACAACAGTGAAAAATGAATATCAAGTGACATGATGAAACAAGAAAATACATGGATATTGCAGAAACTTCAGGCGAAGGGCGTTGCAGATAACACAACCTATATTGCCGGGACACAGATAACGTTCACAGCCATAGCGCCTCAGGTTCCTGTGTTTGATCTTAACGAAAGTGCCAATATTGCCCTCAGCCTGATCCGTCACGAGGAAGTCTGGTGGATTATCAATTACTCAAGTGAATATTGCTGTGCCGTTAATGATCAGATTTTGGAACCCAACAGCCGTATGCGGCTGAATGAAGAAGACGTTATTGAATGGGGTCTGTCCTCCTGGCGTCTTGTCCGAGATCATACATTCCCTCAGGTACCACATTCTGAAAACGCGCAACCCCAATCCGCGGTTTCCTTTGAAGTCATGAGCGAATATCTGGATCTGGACTGGTTTAAGCAGCAGCAACTGAATCCGCAAAACCCTTTCGATATTATCCCTGTTCACGAAGCAACATCCTCCAAAGGCTCACCACTAACAGATAACACGCTGATTCAGCTTTACCATGAATACCAGCAGGCGCTGTTGTCTCCTGTAAAGACTACCCGGAGCCGGACTAGCCTGTTTCCCCAGAATGACGCGGACACACAGGACCTGTCTTCCCTGCGCGACAGAACAGCAGAAACCGGTACGTTACAGGATATGGTGACCGGTGAGCTGCGTATTGACGCCATTCTCGATCTGCTTGACGCCACCGGCGATAAAGAAACCGCCTTGCCCGCACAGGAAATCATCCCGGATATTCTGCATCTGCTTTCCTCCGGACACACACGACAAGCTGCGCATAGCGATATGCTGCCCGATTTGACGCAGCGAGAGCACCGTATCATCGGCATTGATAGCCATTACCGAATAAGCAACTTGCAGCAAAACGGAGAGCATTCCCATGAAGAAAAATGACACGCTGCCCGCCTCATTGTCTGCACTGTTGCAGGAACACACTTTGACTGATGGCCTTCAGATGGCCGAACAGCAGGTACGGACTCACCCGACGCTAGTCGCCAGACGACATAGCCTGTTTCAGTTATTGTGCATTACCGGCGATTGGTTACGGGCGCTGCAGCAGCTTCAGTTATGCGCCCGAATGGATGCACATTATACCCAGGAGGCTCAGCTGTTCGGGGAACTGATCCGTTGCGAAATGTTCCGTCAGCGCTGTTTTCAGGGGGAACAGCGTCCGGGCTTTATTCAGCCACCACCCGCCTGGATGGAAGATATGCTGTTCGCTCTGGCCTGTACTGCACGCGGCGAAATAGATGAAGCCGATGAACGCCGAAACCAGGCGCTGAATGCAATGACAGATGTCAGAGGGCGCTGGAACGGCGGAGAGTTCGACTGGATTAGCGACAGCGACTCCCGGACTGGGCCTGTGGCCGAAGTGGTCACCGGCGGCCTCTATATCTGGTTGCCACTTTCGCAAATCCACTCGATGGACTCATCTTCTCCGACTCGCCTGACCGATCTGCTGTGGAAGCCGGTGAACATCACGCTGGTGAATGGTGATAAACATGGTGCATGGTTGTTCAGCCGCTACAGCGGTTCCGAAAATGCTACCGATGCACTGCGGTTATGCCGTGAAACGACATGGCAGGACGGTCCCGGCGACACCGTCGTGCAGGGATTGGGGCAAAAAGTGTGGCTGACCAGCAGTGGCGATATCAGCCTGCTTGATCTCACCAAATGCATCTTTCATACCCCGAAAGAGAGCAATACATGAGCGTTTTCCGCCAGCCCCCAGGTAACCCTCTGCTCCCCACACTGTTTGATCGGCTATGCGATGACGCCCCGAACCAGAAGCGCGACCGTGATGTCAGCGTCAGTCCGGTACAACTTAAGGAGATCATCCGCCGGGACTTATCTTTTCTACTTAATACGGTCAGCCATGAAGATGATATCGACACCAGTCGTCATCCGCAGGTGGCGGCGTCAGTGTTGAACTACGGCCTGCCACCGCTGGCGGGTAGCTTTATGTATGAACATAAATGGGATGATATCCGCAAGGCTATCTTGCGTACCATTATCCGTTTTGAACCTCGCCTGAAGTCATCCACGCTGCAAATCATCCCGCTACAGGATGAACGCCGTCAGAACGGTCACAACACGCTGCAGTTTGAAATTCGCGGAGAAATCCTGACGCAGCCTTATCCGACGGCGTTTCGGGTACGCAGCGCGCTGGATATGGAACAGAGTCGCATTACGTTTTTTTAACACAGGGAATTATTCATGGATCCACGGCTACTGGAATATTACAACCGCGAACTGAGCTACCTGCGGGAAACCGGTGCAGAGTTCGCGGCCCGCCATCCCAAAATAGCCGCCCGGTTGGGAATACAGGACAAGGACATTGCCGATCCGTATGTGGAACGCATGATCGAGGCATTCAGTTTCCTGACCGCCCGCACACAGCTAAAAATTGATGCCGAGTTTCCCCGTTTCACCCAGCGGTTGCTGGAGGTTGTCAGTCCCAATTACGTTGCGCCTATACCCTCTATGACCGTGGCCCGGTTGTATCCTGATCCGCAGGAAGGCGATCTGGCAAAGGGGTTCACCGTACCGCGTGACACCGCTTTTTTCTCCACAATCCCCGAAGGCGAAAACACCGCCTGCCAGTTTCGTAGCAGCCAGGATGTCACGCTGTGGCCTCTTTCTATTGAAGAAGTTCGCCTGACCGCCGCACCTCCGGATATGCCCGCCCTGCACCGTTATCTGCCTGCGAACATTCATGTCGCTGGCGCGCTGCGTATCACGTTGCGCACCTTCGGTGAACTGAGTTTCAGCCAACTTACCGGGCCGGATCGGCTGTCGTTTTACCTCTGCGGCGAAGAGCGTATTGCCTCACATTTGTTTGAACTGCTGCATACCAGTGCCGTCGCCACGCTGGCCGGAGAGCCAGGACATTTTGACGGCGTTCTGGACGTAAACCTGAAGCAGCCTGTAACGCACGAGGGACTGGAACCAGATCAAGGATTGTTACCGCTCGCCTGGAATGTGTTCCACGGCCATAATCTACTGCAGGAATACTTCGCCTGTCCTGAGCGTTTTTATTTCTTCACCCCGACCGGCCTCTCTGCCGGACTACAGAAAATTAATAGCGGCGTTGCCGAGATTGTCATATTACTTAACCGTCTGCCGCCGGACTGGCTACTCCATCAGACGGATACCGCACAGTTCAGTCTGTTTTGTACACCGGTGATTAATCTCTTTCCCCGCACCACCACGCGGGTCGAAGTCACCCATAGCATGACGGAGCAGCATCTGGTGGTAGATCGCACTCATCCTCTGGATTATGAGGTCTTCTCCGTACAGGAAGTTGAGGGTCTGGAGGCAGAAACCACGCGGAAAATGACATTCCGCCCGCTCTACCACACCCGCAATAATGATGAAGGCAACCACGGGCGTTACTTCTCCCTGCGCCGGGAACAGCGCCGGTTGTCAGAGAATGCCCGTCGCTACGGCACCCGTACAGCCTATACCGGGTCGGAGGTTTTCCTGTCGCTGGTTGATCAGCATGAAGCCCCCTACCCGGAAAACCTGCGTCACATCACCATCACAGCAATGGTGACAAACCGTGATCTACCCTGTCTGATCCGACGTAATGGTCTTGATGATCTGACCGTGGATGCTGCCATTCCGGTGGCTGGCGTCGGCCTTATCCGGCCTCCTCGTCCACCACAACCTCCGCTGGCCGAACGCGAAATGGCCTGGCGGTTGATCCGCCAGTTGTCATTTAACTATCTGCCGCTTGCCGATTTGGATCACCGCACTGGCGGCCAGGCATTACGCGATCTGCTGAACCTGTTTATTCCGGCGCACGACAGCCCGCAATCACGTCAGATACGCAGTCTGATTGGCTGTAATACCACCCCGGTTACCCGCCGCCTACCGGGTTCAGGGCTGCTGGTCTATGGTCGCGGCGTCAGTTGCGAGCTGACTGTGGATGAGGAAGGATTTTCCGGCATCAGTCCATATTTGTTCGGGCTGGTACTGGAACACTATATTGCACGCCATGTCTCCATCAATACCTTCTCGCAGATGACTATGCTCTCGATGCAGCGTGGTCGCATCATGACCTGGCCGGTAAGAACCGGACAGCGGGGAAGTGTATGAATTCAGCATTCATCCAGGCTCAGGTTGCCCCCTGGCGCTATAGTTTTCTGAATCTGATGCGACGCGTGGACGTACAGCTCTGTGCGGCTCCGGTCGGAAGCACCTGGCAGCCGCGCATGGAAAAATTTCGCCTCGGGCAGACACCCACCCTGACCTTTGCACCACGGGAAATCGCCCAGGTGAGCTGGCAGGAAGGACGCCTGCACCTGGGTCTTTACAGTCTCGGATTGTGGGGACCGAATGGCCCGCTGCCGCTGCACTATACCGAGCTGGCGTTGAACCGAACAGAAAGCCGCCGCGATCCGACACTGACCCGTTTTTCCGATCTTTTTCATCACCGCTGGTTGACACAGTTTTACCAGGCCTGGCGGAGTGCTCAATCGGCAGGAGGCGGGCTGGATAAACCGGAATACGATCGCTTCGCCTTCTACATTGCCAGTCTCAGTGGACAGGATCTGCGGGAGAGTGCGGTCAGCCCACTGTCGGATCACGTCCGCCTGGCAGCGTCAGCTCACCTGGTACGTGAATCCCGTAACCCGGATGGGCTGGCTTCCACGCTGGCGCACTATTTTGGCGTTCCCTTCCGCATACAGGAATTTGTTTTGCACTGGATAGCCGTGGCGAATGATGAAATCACCCGGCTGGGTATGCCATTGCCATCCTCTGTGATTGGCAATGGCGCACTCATCGGCCAGGCCGTGCCGGACATGCAGTATAAATTTCGACTGGTCATCGGCCCTCTCACCCTGGCGGATTACCAGCGCTTCCTACCCGGCGGCAATAATCTGCCAGTACTGACAGAACTGGTGCGCGCTTTCACCGGTTTTGAATACTGCTGGGAAATTGAACTGCAGCTTAAACCACACACAGCGCCCCCGGCGGTGATTGGCGGCCCCCACCAGCTTGGCTGGACGGCCTGGGCGGGGAAAGCCATAAACGATGACCCGGTGACGGGTATGATTTTTGAACCTGAATGTTATCTGACGCACTGAGGGCCGCTTTATGGATAGATCCCTGTCTGAACCTGTTTCTGCTGAACTCCCCTGCGGTCCCGATCTGGAGTATGACCCGGAATATCTGCTGTTGTTCACCCGTGCAGCCCCCCGGGCGGAAGCCCAGTATGGCGATTTTATCAGTTCACCGGAAACCGTTAACTGGGCGGAGCTGGAGCGGGATGCCCGTCGCCTGCTGGCACGCAGCAAAGATATTCGCGTACTGGTGGTCTTACTGCGCTGCCGTATCCAACAGGCTGGAACTCAGGGGCTGGCGGAAGCACTCACGCTGATGGAAAATCTTTGTTCCACTTATCCTGACGCCATCCACCCGCAGCTTCTTGCTGGGCAGGAAACCACAATCGAAGATGCGGTAGTGGCACGCAGTAATGCGCTGTCGGCGCTGCTGGATCCCGAAGGTGTGATGGCGGATATCCGCAGCATTGCACTATCAAATAGTGCAGCCATGCGTCTTCAGGTACGGGATGTGGAGCGAGCGATGTCCGCACCACGTCCGGCAGATGCGCTGGCACCGGAATCGGTACGCCAGCAACTGGCCGACCTGGAAGCACGTGGCATGCTGCCTCTTGAAGCCTTTCGCCGGGCGATGGAGACGACGGAACAACTGCAACGATGGTCCAGGGAGACACTGCACGATCTGGCCCCGGATTTTTCCCGCCTGCAACAACTTTTGGCCCTGTTGCCGGGGGTGGTACAGACCACCACGCATGAGATCACTCTGCCAGAAACACCGATTGTTCAGCCAGACTCAACCATCATACCTGGCATTGAACCGATGCTGGCATCACCTTCTCCCGCATTGGTGGGCATCCCTGCGGAAATAGCCGCAACGGACAGCGCGGACTCCGGACCGATCCGCGATCGCAACGATGCGCTGACACGCCTGCGGATCATCCGCCGTTGGTTTGAAAACAGTGAGCCGAGCAGTCCGACGATCCCATTATTGCGCCAGGCAGAACGGCTGGTCGGAAAAAGGTTTTCTGAAGTGATCAATGAAATTCCTGGGGAGCTACTAGAGAAGTGGGATGCGCTGGAGTAGTAGCAGTAAGCAATGAGTTTACGTTTTTCTTCACACGCCGCTTCTGGCGGCGAAGAATTAAACATCAACAACGGGATACCAAAGGAATATCCCGGATGTGCTTTTCCTGCATCGACGTGTTTTACAACCAGACCTGAAGCCGCGTCATCCCGGCGGCGTCAGACCTCACCGTGAAGACAGGAAATGCCTGCGATTGTAGCGGGTAATCCTTTTTAGCGGGCTTTTTGCTTTATATCTGATAATCGATGACGCTCTCGTCTGATTCCATCACCTGTCGCTTAATATCCTCAACTGACAACCCAGCATTACATAACTCAATGAAACGCCAGACGTAATTACGCTGTAACTGTCCGCGTTTCAGACCGAGCCAAACCGTATTGGCATCAAATAAATGTCGGGTATCGAGACGTGTCAGCGCCCCCTCTTCCTGCTCACCACTTGATTGCTCTGCCACCAGACCTATCCCCAACCCCAGTCCCACGTAGGTTTTAATCACATCCGAATCCTGAGCGCTCAGGACGATATCAGGGAGTAGTCCTTTGCGAGTAAACGCTTCATCAATGCGGGAGCGCCCGGTAATTCCTTGTCTGTATGTGATCAACGGCCAGTGTGCAATTGACTCCAGCGTTAAGGGTAAGGAGTGTATAAGTGGGTGATCACGAGGCACCAACAGACTGTGATACCAGCGAAACCAGGGGAACGCGACTAACTGAGGGTCGTTACTTAACCGCTCACTGGCAATCCCTATGTCGGCTCCGCCGCTATGCAACAACCCTTCAATCTCTTGCGGTGTTCCTTGAATGAGCTCCAGGCGAACTTCCGGGAACAATTCACGGAAAGCTTTGATGACTTCGGGCAGACTGTATCGCGCCTGGGTGTGCGTGGTGGCAATCGTTAAAACACCGGAGGTGTCGTTGGTAAACAAATCAGCAAGTCGGCGAACATTACTGGCTTCATTGAGAATCCGCTCGGCGATCACCAGCAGCGCTTTGCCGGGTTCCGTCATGCCGAGCAAACGTTTACCGCGCCGGATAAAAATCTCGATGCCCAGCTCGTCCTCAAGCTCACGAATATGCCGACTGACGCCCGACTGAGAGGTATAGAGCATATTGGCCACTTCCGTCAGGTTATAGTCCTGACGGGCCGCCTCGCGGATTATTTTTAGTTGCTGAAAATTCACTCTTCGCTCCGGAAACATCAGACATTACGATATTGTTAAAGTCTGATGCCCGGCATAACAAATAATAAAAACCCGCATCTTATTCCACTGAGGAATAACGATTAACTCACCAGCAGCAGTTCCCGATTTTCCAGGGTTGGATGGCTCACCAGAGACATCAAAATCTCTTTTACCGCCTGAGCCTGAGGTGACAAGCTCCCTTTGGCCTGCGTATTCAGCGACAAAGGTAAGCTCATAGAAGGTGTTGTAATACGGGCCATCCAGCCATTTGCCGCACTGCTCAGAGCGCGGGCTGCCGACTCAGGTAACACTGTTACCCCCATTCCGCTGGCAATTGCCGCCGTTAATGTTGCGATAGATTCAATTTCACCAATCACTTTCAGCGTCAGGCGGCGTAGCGAAAACGCTTCATCCACACGTAGGCGAACCGCGCTGTAGTCCCGTGGAAGGAACAGATTCATCTCAGCAACCGCCGTTAAATCGACACTCTGCCCGGGGCAATCACAGGTTCCCACCAGGAACAGATCTTCCTTGAGCAAAGGCTGACTGGTAATACCGGCGATCGGGGAGCGTTCATACAGCACTGCCATATCCAGTTGGCCATTGAGCAATTTGTCATTCAACACAGCCCCGCTATTTTCATGTAAGTAGACCAGCACATCGGGTAACTCGGCGCGCACCGCCTGAAGCAGCGGCATGGTTATAGAAGAGGCAGCGGTCCCTGGAGCAAGACCAATAGACACCTGCCCACTGAGGGTCTGGCCGGCGTTATTCACCGCCAGATGGGCTTGCTCGCACTGGCGGAGTATCGTCCGTGCATGCGTATAGAGAATTTTTCCAGCCTCAGTAGGCGTTACGCCACGCTTGGTTCGAATCAACAGTTGTTGATCCAGTTCCCCTTCCAGCGTTGCGACCTGCTGGCTAAGTGCAGGTTGCGCGATATGCAGCACTTCAGCAGCCTGAGTCAGGCTACCAATATCGACGATTTTTACGAAATATTTCAGCCGTCTGAAGTTCATTTTGCCTCCTGTCCGGAACGCCAGCCCTGGTGCTGGCAACCGTATTTCAGAAGATTTTGCAAGATGCTTGCCAGTTTCTATCAATCGACGACACGCACTCTAATGGGTTGTTAAACAAGTCATTATTCCTTCATGACATTCTTATAAACCCAATCGGTCATATTGTTCTGCTCCATCACAGGTAAAAGCGCACCAGATCAGGGCAAAATGGGAAACTGCCCGAAAGAGCATCGCTTTGTTGATTTTGTCAGCAAACGAACGCGAAATCGTATTTCACCCTTTGACAACCCAAACTCACGCCGCTAATATGCGCCTCGTTCACACGATTCCTCTGTAGTTCAGTCGGTAGAACGGCGGACTGTTAATCCGTATGTCACTGGTTCGAGTCCAGTCAGAGGAGCCAAATTTAGAAAAGCCCGCTTTTTAGCGGGCTTTTTGCTTTTCGGGATTTACTCTCTGCCTGTGCTTATTTTTTGCAATTAATTACAGTCAGTAAAAATAATCCTCCGGTATCGCAATATTCCCCCGGATACGCCACCTTTCATTCATTTCATTTTGTTTTCTGATAACCACATTAATGTCTCCAGATAGACATTCCGTTCTTTTTACGCTGCGCGGCATTGAGATATACGTCACTGAAATCATCTTTACGTCATTGCTATTCTTCGACTCTGTTTGGGTAACATCCTGAATACCTCAATATCCTCTGCGTAATAATTAAGCGAAACGGACCGATTATTTTGTCCAAAAGACTGAGATGCGCGGACAGATATTTGGAGAAAATGCGGGCAGACGCATTTATCTCTCTGGCGAACGACGCGGGGTCAGTCGAAGCGTCATCGCGCTTAAGGAAGCAGTGTGTTTCCGGTCTATTGATAACGGAACCAAGAGGGATTGAGCATGTCGACTTTTAAAAAGTGCCTTATTGCACTGTCAATAAACGTAGCGGTAGTTTCATCGGGTTTTGCCTGTACAACACTGTTGGTCGGAAATGAAGCGTCTGCGGATGGCTCCATGATGGTTGCCCGTAGTGCAGACAGTGACGCAATGAAAGCACAGCATTTCCTGATTCATCCGGCGAAAAAAAATCAAACCGGGGTGTACAGTACCAAAGCGCATAACGGTGCGAATAATTTCACCTGGCCATTACCGAAGGATTCCTTACGCTATACCACTGTCCCTAACTGGAAAACCCAGTTACACGGCGCAACGGGCTTTAACGAAGCTGGTGTCGGTGTGAGCGGCACAGAATCTATTTTTGCCTCACCAAAAGCACTGGCATTTGATCCCTATGTCGAAGATGTCGGCATTACGGAAGACGATATTCCAGATGTTCTCCTTTCCCAGACAAAAACCGCACGGGAAGCCGTCGCATTGCTGGGCCATATTATTGAAACCGTAGGTGCTGGCGAAGGTTTTGGTGTTGCCGTTGTCGATGATAATGAAGTCTGGTATCTGGAAACCGCCACCGGACATCAGTGGATGGCGCAGCGTCTTCCTTCCGGGCAATATTTTGCGTCAGGCAATCAGGGGCGTTTACAAGCTTACGATGCAAAAGATCCTAATTTTATGGGTTCAAAAACCCTGATTGAATTTGCCACGGAAAAAGGTCTTTATGACCAGAAACGCGACGGAGCTTTTAATTTCTCCAAAGCTTATACCCGTGATGATGAACGTGACCGGACGTATAACGACCCGCGCGTCTGGACTATCCAGAAGCAATTTACACCGTCACTGAATCAGGATGTCGCCGCCGGTAGACAATTCCCTGTCTTCGCCACGCCTGAGAAAAAAATGACGCTGGATGACGTTAAAGCCGTCCTGCGCGATCATTACGAAGGCACCGAACATGATCCCTATTCAAAAGGTCTGAATGGAAAAGAACCCTGGCGTCCGGTAAGCGTTTTCCGTACCTATGAGGCGCACGTTATGCAGGTCCGCCCGTGGCTGCCGAAGGAAATCGGCGAAGTCAGTTATATTGGCCTCGGCATGGCCGATCTCACCGCATTTGTCCCCTACTACAGCGGATTAAAAGCCTATCCTGCCAACTATAGTATCGGTACAGATAAAGCGGACAGTCAGTCAATTTACTGGAAATACCGTAAATTGCAGACGCTGACGATGACGGATTACCCGAAACTCGCCCCTATCGTTAAGCGTGCGTATAAAGACTGGGAAGATAAGGTCGCGAAAGAACAGAAAGAGGTCGAAGCCGAGTATCTGAAAATGGCAAAAACCAATAAAGATGCCGCAAATAAAATGCTGAATGACTTTAATTTACGCGTAATGGCTGACGCCGAGAATCTGACTGAGTCGCTAACAAACCAGCTTTTCACTCTACGCACCAAGGATATTCAGTCCGATATCTTCTTTGCTAATGCCGCCAAAAAAGACTAACGGAAACAGTAACACTGTAACCTACTAAAGCCGGATGCCCTCCGGCTTTTTCACCCCACGTTCATCGCCCCCTTTTGTTTCACAATTCGCTGACATACTATCGAATGGTATGGGCAACCTGTGAACGCATAAGGAGAACAATATGGAGAATCAGGGTAAAGGTCTGACACCCGAACAGGCGCTGGAACGCCTTAATGAGTTATATGATCAGTCAGTAAATGCACTACGGGAAGCCATCTCTCACTATATTGAAAACGGTACGCTACCCGATGCCGACGCAAGAAATAATGGGCTTTTCGTCTACCCTTCACTCTCAGTAAGCTGGGATGGCACCGCCACGAATCCCCCCAAAACGCGCGCTTTTGGGCGTTTTACCCATGCGGGATGCTACACCACCACCGTAACGCGCCCCGAACTGTTTCGCGCTTATCTGCTGGAACAGCTCACGCTTGTCTATCAGGACTACGGCGCGCATATCTCCGTTGAACCGTCGCACCATGAAATCCCCTATCCTTATGTCATTGACGGCTCCGCGTTGACGCTTGATCGTTCAATGAGCGCCGGACTCACGCGCCATTTCCCAACCACTGAACTGGCACAGATTGGTGATGAAACAGCCGACGGCATCTATCATCCGGCAGAGTTTTCTCCCCTGTCGCATTTTGATGCCCGCCGTGTCGATTTCTCGCTGGCGCGCCTGCGCCACTATACCGGCACGCCGGTTGAACATTTTCAGCCCTTCGTATTGTTTACCAACTACACCCGTTACGTGGATGAATTTGTGCGCTGGGGATGCAGCCAAATTCTGGATCCAGACAGCCCTTACATCGCCCTGTCTTGTGCAGGAGGGATCTGGATCACCGCAGAAACAGAAGCGCCGGAAGAGGCCATTTCCGATTTGGCCTGGAAAAAGCATCAAATGCCCGCCTGGCATCTGATCACGGCGGACGGCCAGGGCATTACGCTGGTGAACATCGGTGTCGGCCCTTCAAACGCCAAAACGATTTGCGACCATCTGGCCGTCCTGCGCCCGGATGTCTGGCTCATGATCGGCCACTGTGGTGGATTACGTGAAAGCCAGTCCATTGGCGATTACGTGCTGGCTCACGCCTATTTGCGCGACGATCACGTACTGGACGCCGTACTGCCGCCCGATATCCCAATCCCCAGCATTGCCGAAGTACAGCGCGCGCTCTATGACGCCACCAAACAGGTCAGTGGAATGCCGGGTGAAGAGGTTAAACAACGCCTGCGCACCGGAACCGTGGTCACCACAGATGATCGAAACTGGGAGTTACGTTATTCGGCCTCAGCATTGCGCTTCAACCTGAGTCGCGCCGTGGCGATTGATATGGAAAGCGCCACCATTGCTGCGCAGGGCTACCGTTTCCGCGTTCCCTACGGCACGCTGCTGTGTGTTTCCGATAAGCCGCTGCACGGAGAAATCAAACTTCCGGGTCAGGCTAACCGTTTTTATGAGGGTGCCATTTCCGAGCACCTGCAGATTGGTATCCGGGCGATCGACCTGCTGCGCGCAGAAGGCGATCGTCTGCATTCCCGTAAATTACGTACGTTCAACGAACCGCCGTTCCGTTAAGGCCAGAAGGTATCTATGCAAAATTCAACTCCCCTTTCCGCTCTGCGCAGCTTACTGATAACGCAAGGGCTGGATGGCATGATTGTCCCACGCGCCGACGCTCATCAGAGCGAAGATTGTACGCCGCATGACAACAAACTGGCCTGGTTGACCGGGTTTAGCGGCTCCGCCGGACTGGCGCTGGTGCTCCGCGACCGGGCGTTAATCTTCGTCGACGGGCGATACCAGGTACAGGTGCGCGCCGAAGTCGATCTCAACGATTTTGAGATTCATCATTTGCACGACGAACCGCTGGCAGACTATCTACAGACACATGTTCCGGCAGGCGCACGTATCGCGTTCGAGCCTTTACTGATGGCTAACAGCCAGTTTGAAGCCCTCTCTGCGACGCACTGTGAACTGGTCGCCTTAGAGAGTGACCCCTTCGACACCGTATGGCACGACCGTCCCGCGCCACCTTGTGGACTCATTCGAGAAATGCCGATTGAAATCAGCGGAGAAAGCAGCACGCAAAAGCGCGCGCGGATTATTGAAGCTCTGGATAAACATCAGGCTGATCTTCTCGCTATCACCTTGCCGGACAACATTGCCTGGCTGCTGAATGTGCGCGGCTCAGACCTGAATATGGTGCCGGTGCCTTTCTCTTTTGCTCTGCTGCACCGCACGGGTGAACTGGAGTGGTTCGTCGATAGCCGAAAAACCACAGCATTACCGGAGACATTGCTGGAGACGTTGACGCTCTCAGCGCAGGAGAATTTCCTGTCTCGTTGCCAACAACTCGCCCCAGGGAAACGCGTTCTGGTCGATAAAGATTACGCACCGGTTGCGCTACGTTTTGCCATTGAACAGCACGGCGGCGAAGTCATTTGGGCGCCCGATCCCATTACCTTTATCAAAGCGAATAAAAACGAAACAGAGCTGGCCGGTTATCGGGAATGCCACCAACAGGATGGCGCCGCCTGGGTTAATTTTCTGGCATGGCTGGCGCATGAGGTTCCCCTGCGCGAAGCAGCAGGCAATCCCGTGACCGAACTGGAGGCCCAGGCAAAACAGCTGTTCTATCGTCAACAGCAACCAGGGTTTATTGAACAAAGTTTTGGCACGATTTCGGCCTCCGCAAGCAACGCCGCCATGTGTCATTATCACTCGAGCGAACAAACCAATACGCCGATCACATCACAAGCGATGTACCTGAACGATTCCGGCGGCCAGTATCACAATGGAACCACCGATACCACCCGTACGCTGGCGTTTGGGCCTCAGAATGCACAGAGGAAGCTGCATTACACTGCTGTACTGAAGGGCTTCCTGTCACTGATCACCCTGCAGTTCCCCAGCGGAAGTCAGGGCCACCAACTCGATGCGTTCGCCCGTCGGGCGCTTTGGGAACTCGGCCTCGACTACGATCACGGAACCGGTCACGGTGTCGGTCATCAGCTTTTGATCCACGAGCAGCCTCACCGTCTGGCCAAAAAAGTGAATCCGTGGCCGTTGACCGCAGGCAATATCATGACCATTGAGCCGGGTTATTACCTCGCAGGACAATACGGTATCCGTATTGAAAATCAGGTTGAGATCGTAGAAAGCCGCCCAGGATTCTGTAAGTTCTCCACGCTGACGCTGGTGCCCATCGATCTGAATCTGGTGGAGTTACATCTGCTGAGTGACGCGGAGAAACAATGGATCGATGACTACCATCAGCAGGTCAGAGAAACGTTATCTCCGCTGGTGAACAGCGAGGCGCGTCCGTGGCTGTTTGCCGCAACGGCACCCATTCGGGTACAGGCGAATTAAGCCTGAATAAGAAAGCAAAAAGCCCGCTAAAAAGCGGGCTTCTCTAAATTTGGCTCCTCTGACTGGACTCGAACCAGTGACATACGGATTAACAGTCCGCCGTTCTACCGACTGAACTACAGAGGAATCGGTGTGGAGGCATATCTTAGCGGCGAAATTTTTTTTGTCAAACCCCATTTCCCCCATAACGGTTCATTTGCCGTTTCTCTCAACAATTTGTAGCAATTGCAGACATTTTTCCTGGAAAAAACTTTGCAGCTTTTCTGTTTCTCCCTCATCATTTGAAATGAGGTTTCAACTTTTTCTTTAAGGTCCACTTTGAACGTCTCCACCGCTTTACGCCGGGCTGTTTCCCGCACACCCTGGTATGCCAAACGCAAGAGTTATAAAGTTCTTTTCTGGCGTGAAATCACCCCGCTTGCTGTCCCTATTTTTCTTGAAAACACCTGTGTCCTGTTAATGGGGGTATTAAGTACCTTCCTGGTCAGTTGGTTGGGCAAAGAGGCCATGGCTGGCGTCGGGCTCGCCGATAGCTTCAACATGGTTATCATGGCGTTTTTTGCCGCTATCGATCTGGGGACTACGGTCGTGGTGGCGTTTAGCCTGGGTAAACGCGATCGGCGACGAGCCAGAGCCGCTGCGAGGCAATCGCTGGTGATCATGACGCTTTTTGCCATCGTACTGGCGGCTGTGATTCATTATTTCGGTGAGCAGATCATTGATATTGTGGCTGGAGAAGCCACCCCAGACGTGAAAGCCCTGGCGCTGACTTATCTGGAACTGACGGTCCTCAGTTATCCTGCGGCCGCCATTGCGCTGATTGGTAGTGGCGCGTTACGTGGGGCGGGTAATACCAAAATCCCGTTACTCATCAATGGTGGCATGAATATCCTGAATATCATTATCAGCAGTATTTTGATTTACGGGATTTTTTCATGGCAGGGGCTGGGATTTGTGGGGGCCGGGCTGGGGCTGACCATCTCCCGCTATATTGGCGCTGTTGCCATTATCTGGGTACTGATGATTGGGTTTAACCCGGCATTGCGTATCACGCTAAAAAGCTACTTTAAGCCGCTAAATTTCGCCATTATCTGGGAAGTGATGGGCATTGGCATTCCGGCAAGTATTGAATCGGTCCTGTTCAACAGCGGGAAACTGCTAACGCAAATGTTCGTTGCAGGGATGGGCACCAGTGTTATTGCCGGTAATTTTATTGCTTTCTCGATTGCTGCGTTGATCAACCTGCCGGGAAACGCCCTGGGGTCGGCATCAACTATCATCACCGGCAGACGACTGGGTAATGGTCAAATGGCGCAGGCGGAGATTCAGCTACGCCATGTGTTCTGGCTTTCCACCATCGGATTAACGGCAATCGCGTGGTTGAGCGCGCCCTTTGCCGGAATAATGGCATCGTTTTACACCCACGATCAGGATGTAAAAGATGTGGTGGTGATCCTGATTTGGCTGAACGCAGCATTTATGCCTATCTGGGCGGCATCCTGGGTATTACCTGCCGGATTTAAGGGCGCACGTGACGCCCGGTATGCCATGTGGGTTTCGATGTTGGGGATGTGGGGATGCCGTGTCGTGGCAGGTTACACGTTGGGAATTGTTCTTGGCTGGGGCGTAGTGGGTGTCTGGATGGGGATGTTCTTCGACTGGGCAGTCCGTGCGGCTCTCTTTTACTGGCGTATGGTGACCGGACGATGGCTCTGGAAATACCCTCGCCCGGCGCATGAAAAGTGTGTAAAACAACCGAACGCGTGTGAATAAACGGCGAAATGGGGAAAATTTCGGCAAACGATCAAGTTTGTGCATTCAGGCTTTGACAATGACGATGGGCGTCGCTAATATTCGCCCCGTTCACACGATTCCTCTGTAGTTCAGTCGGTAGAACGGCGGACTGTTAATCCGTATGTCACTGGTTCGAGTCCAGTCAGAGGAGCCATATTTAGAAAAGCCCGCTTTTTAGCGGGCTTTTTGCTTTCTGATTCAGCCTTAATTCGCCAGTATGACCCACATCCCCGGCGTACGCAGATACGGTAGGCTTGCGTACCCGACCAAATACTGATGTCGGGTGAATGGCTAATTTAGAAGTTGTATTTAATGCCAAGACGGTAGCGCATTTCCATTTCGTCTTTTTCGTGGTTGGTGTTGTAACGAGGAACCACGCCTATTTCAGTATAAGGTGTCCAGTTTTTGTTGAGCGGTAACGTCGCGACAACATTATACAACCAGTAATTATGATCCCCTTTGTAGTCCTCATAGTTTGTAAAGCGGTATTCATAATCACCCGTTACGGTAAATTTATCGCTGACGTAGCCAAACTCCCAGTTGAACTGGTTATAATTTTTGTTATCTACGGATGATTTTTCATCAACCTGAATACCCGGACGCCAGCGAAATGTTGTCACCCAGCTATCAGTAATTTTATAAATGGCTTTAATCTGCGCACGATAACCAACAAAGGTATCACCATTATCCAGATTCACGGCCGGGGCAAGAGTTAATTTATCCGTTATTTTAAAATTACGCCCAAATTCCCACTCGCTGCCATTGCCACTGTAACCACCATTGCCTTCTTTAAATCCATCAGACATCACTTTCGTACTTTCCGCCTGCTTACCTTCCACACTAGCAAAATACCCACTCTGGGTGGTGTGACTCAGTTTCAGGCGATCTGCATTGGTTTTACTGTCGGCTTTATATTCATGCCGATAGTCGAGTGTTACCGCACCAGCAGAAAAAGAGAGAATAATAATAGACAGGGTACTCAATTTAAAAAAATTGTTCATAAACACTCCATATTTTAAACATAGAAAATCTGTCGTATGGGCATTTCTGCCCATACTTTATATTCACAATTTGTCGTTATTATCAGATGGCGATTAGCCCCGTAGGGTTAACTCTTCCTTGACGGACCTTGCGACTTCTTCGGCGATTGTTGATGACAATCCGGTATAGTTATTGGGTTCCAGAAATGTCAAAATCTCATCTGTTGTAAATAAATCTGAAATTTGAGGGTCTTCACACAGCAGTTTAGAAAAACTGGATTTCTCATGTATTGACTGCATTGCCAGTGAATACATTTTTTCATGGGCCTTATCTTTTCCCAGTACGGCAGCAAGCTTCATCATTATGAATTCACTATTATCCAGACCGCTATTAATACCTGCATTGCGGCACATCTGCTCCCGGTTAACATGCAGCGTTCGGGTGAGCTCCTCAGCGCGTAAAATAATTTCTGTCATTAACGCCAGCGCTTCATGTAACGATGATTCCAGTAGCATATAAGAAGAGCTGTCCGCTTCGTAGGGACGACTTGAAGAGTTGAGCATGACAGAAGAAAGTGAGTACAGTTTCTGTGCGTTAGCGATAATACCTTTAGCAAGCTTTGGATTGACCTTATGAGGCATCGTGCTGCTGCCAACCGTTCCGGTCGTAAATCCTTCACCCAGCTCAGCAATTTCTTCCAGTGACGTACTGTAAACTTCCTCGGCGATCTTGTGGCAACAACTGGCCAGCAATGAAAGCACCTGAACATACTCAACTTTATGGTTGGCGATATTGCGAGAAGGAACGCGCATCTCAGACATACCCAGCAGTTCAGCCATGCGAGTTTGTACCTGCCGCCCAGCTTCACCACTTGAGTTGAAGGCGCCTACGGCTCCCCCCATCATGATGCGAAATACCCTTTTTTCGCATTGTTCCATGCGTTCCAGCATCATCTGGAATTCATCGATCCATACCGCAACCTTAAAGCCAAACGTAATGGGAATAGCATGGCGGCCATGAGTTCGTCCTGGCATGACGGTATTCGCTTCACGGGTGGCGATCTGTGCAAGATTAAGCAGAATCTCTTCAATAACCGTTTTGAATTTAACGTGTACCTTCTTCATTACCAGCAGTTGCGCACTCTGCTGAATATTTTGTGTGGTAACACCATAGTGAACAAATTTTCCACTATCCGCCGGACAAGCTTTTACCAGCATTTTTAGAAAGGGCACAAAGCCATGCCCAATTTCTCTTTGCAACTCATTAACGGTGTTAATATCGATGTTTTCAATGCGACACGACTGGATAATTTTTTTGGCATCATCTGCCGGAATTATTCCTATTTCACTCTGAGCTTTTGCCAGCGCGGCTTCAATATCCAGCCAGGAGCGGAATTTTTCTTCTTCGGTTAATAACGCTCTGATCCCGCGATCATCCATCGTTTTTGTTTTTGAATCGTATAAAGCACTCACGATTTATTCCTTATTGATCATTTGCCAGCAATCTTATCGACAATCGCGTTCTTTACAAACTCGACGTGTGGACCGAAAACAACGTGGATATGGTTATTTTTAGGAATAAATATTCCTGAAGATCCTGCATTTTTTAACGTATCAGTCTGTACCTTACCCTGGTCTTTTAAATCGATACGTAAGCGAGTTACGCAGTTATCAACATTCTTAATATTGTCACTCCCGCCAAGTCCTTCTAATACCAGAGTGGCAATTTCCAGATAACGCTTTTCTTTCAACAGGTTATTGTTTCTGATCTCTTCTTCACGGCCCGGCGTCTGGATTTTGAATTTTTCAATCGCAAAGCGGAACACCACATAGAAGACGACAAAGTTCACCGCCCCCAGGATAACGAGCTGAACCCAGTGGGTGTTTTCATACAGCAGTCCAAAGATACCGAAGTCAAAAATGGTGCCACGGATATAGCCAATGGAAACATCAAGGAACGCCAGAGGGATGGCCATCACCCCACACAGCACGGTGTAGATAAAGAACAGACCTGGCGCGATAAACAGGAATGAAAACTCCAGCGGTTCAGTCACGTTGCCGAGGAAGGCGGTCAACACGATGGTCAGGATCATCCCTTTAGCAATAGGACGGTTAGCCTTAAACGAGGCGTGATACATTGCCAGACCAATAGCTGGAACACGGAAGAGCGTATTGAGCATCTGGCCTGCGCCCAGGTAGGCGGTGAGTTTAGGCATCAATGACCAGCTCGGATCGTTTGGACCAAGCTCAAAGAGGATCTTATTGGTGGCATTGAGAATACCGGTATAGGTTTCCCCATTAATCAAGTAGGTCCCGCCTGCTTCGGTAAAGCGCAGCACCGAGGCCAGCACATGATGGAGGCCGAAAGGAATCAGAGTGCGGTGAATAAACCAGTACACACCGACGCCGAACGTGTCGTTCATCATAATGAATGAGATGCTGGTCAGCGCGGTGGTGACCCCACTCCAGACGAAAGGAATCAGCAACCCAACAGGGATCATGTACAGGAAAGTGATGATCGGGACTGACTTCTTACCGCTGAAGAAAGCAAAAGCCAGAGGAAGCTGCAGCCGGTAAAATCGATCGGTCACTTTTGCAGCCACCAGCCCGGAAATAATCCCCCCCATTGCTTCAATCTTCAGCGTTTGTATACCAAGTACCAGGCCCTGGCCCACAGAAGAGAGGTCGCCCTTGGCTAACGCGCCATTCACCTTTAGCCAGACGTTCATCACGATGGTAAGCGTCAGGTAAGCCAATACCGCAGAGAATACTGCAATACCCTTCTCATTTTTGGAAAGCCCATAGGCAACCCCCATGGCAAACAATAACGGGATATTGTTAAAGACGATCCCGGTAATGTCCCTCATACTCTCCAGTATCATTTTTATTACATCGTTACCAAGGAACGGTAACTTATTTATCATATAAGACTGGCTCAGCGCAGCACAGATACCCATTATCATCCCAATCGGTGCCATCACCGCTATTGGCAATAATAGTGAGCGTCCAAATAGCTGTATGCCGTCTTTAAATTTGTCCATCTTCATTGGCTATACTCTGTCTTAATTAATCAGTAATTTTAACTATTTGATCCTATTGTCATCTGCGGGCACATCAACATTCAAGGTAACTTGATGTAATAAAACTGCGACAATAAGTTTCCGTGAAAACACGATAACGTGAATGTGTGAGCATCGTCTCACTATCAATTTCTACATATTGACATGAAGGTTAAACCAACTGAGATTGTGCGCATAAAAAGGAGGTGATTATTAGCATTAACCAGTATGACATTGCTTTTCTTAGCTTTATGCAAGATAAAGGACAGTTGGCATTTACGGATATTCCTGAGCATTTTCCAGGAAAGAGCTTACTCACGTTAAAACGCAGCGTCGCAAACATTAATTATTACCTTAAAACAGAGCGTATTGCCATTCATGCCGACTCTTTTGTCTGCGATCTCACTTATGCTGATTTGCTTGCGTTTTTATCAAATCTTAAAGTCAAAGACTATAACTCATCCGTTGAAGAGAGGATTAAACTTATTCTCTTTTACGCATTTCTTTATACGACGGTAAACACATCCCGACTCTATGAAGAGATTGGCATTAGCTTAACGACGAAAAAGAAAGATTTGAAAATACTGGAAAATTATTTATCAGCACGAGATTTGAAATCTGAAGTTGTCAGTCGTAAAGGGATAAGAATTACGGGTAATGAAACGGCGTGGCGGATTCTTATTATGGAGATCCTGGCATCCATTTGCGAACTGAATCACGAAGCATCCCTGGTCGGGCGCGCCGCTAACGATGTCTATGAAAGATTGATGTTTTCCCGGTTTAGTCAACAATCGCAAACTTTACCTGAGGTGGTTAGCAGGTTTCATGCTGTTATCCGCGATGAGCAACTGGCTCTCTCCTACCCTAGCAAAAAATTGCTGTATATCTGGCTGCTGTTAGAGTCGGTCCGTGCTCCCGAAAGTCATGTCACCCCCTGCGATGTACCCGTATTACTGCCGCTTTGTCCTCACAAAGCATACAGTGCGGAAGAGCAACTGAGGCACTATTTTATCCACTCACTCGATCAAAGAAGTACGGAACTGCCACTCATCGATTTGCGTCTGTACGAGACGCTGAGAGCATTTTTTACTGAAGTGAGTAAAAATATCATTACTACAATAATCTACCCTGATGCGCTTTTGCATGAACTTTATCCGTATATTCAGAAGTGCATTTTGCGCAGTATTCTTGGTTACAGCCTATTTGATAATAATCTATCAAGTACTGAGAAACACTACCCCAACCTTTTCCAAATTGTTCAGCAGTCAATTCAGGTTTTAGAATCGGCATACCAACTTAATCTTGATAAAAATCAGCTATCAACGATAACCCTGATAATAAAAAAACATATCAACAGCAGCAAGTTATCGGGTCGAAATAGAAAAACAGTTATCATAGTAACAAATTCTGCTGTAGAAAAAATTGACTTTTTTATCAGTCATCTCAAATTTCATCTGGACATCGATGTAAAAGAATCGATTAACATTCATGAAAAAGAACGGCTAAAAGATTTAGATGCCGATATTGTCGTCACCTTCTCAAACCGTATTTCATGGTTGCTGAATGAGATGAACGTTGACCATATTAAAGTAAATTATCACCTCAAGGATAACGACATACGGATTTTTATGGATCATGGTTTCTCCAGCAATCTCAATAGAAAACTGTCCACTCACGATTTTTTAGATGCTATTGAAGGAAAGTCGAGAGAGGAGATCCATGAAATCCTTAAGCGGAACTATATGAATTATTTTACTTAATTCTCGCGACAGATTAAATTTTAGAGGCCAACCATAATCACTAAAAAACAGGGCCTGGGGATTTGTGAAAAGCAATGCTAATGTCTGATTTATTACCGCCATAACATCTGGCGGTATTTTTCTTTTCTGCTACTGCCGTTATTCAGGCGCATCATTTATTGATTGATGGCACCGACATTAATATTTATCGGCATTCCGGAGCGACGCTCCAGTTCATGGTTGACCCGGCTGGCATCAACGCCACCGCTCGTCATGAAGGTGCGTAGCGCAGGCGTTACCGGCAGCGGGACTTTTCTGTCGGATTCATATTCGGCGCGATTACGTGACAGCGGCTCGTGAACTTCAAGCCAGCGGCTACCGTCCGGCTCTGTGGTGTATTTCACCGGCTGGTCGATCAGTTGCACACGCGTGCCCACCGGCACGTTGTCGAACAGATATTTAATGTCATCGTTACGTAAGCGGATACAGCCCTGACTCACACGCAGGCCAATGCCAAAATTGGCGTTCGTGCCATGAATAGCGTACAGCTTGCCAATATAAATGGCATACAACCCCATCGGGTTATCCGGCCCCGCAGGAACGAACGCGGGCAGACTCTCCCCTCTCCGGGCATATTCACGACGTGTATTAGGGGTAGGACTCCATGTCGGCGCTTCCTGTTTGCGCTGTACCGATGTCACCCAGTTACGCGGGGTTTCTCGCCCTGCCTGGCCAATGCCGATGGGCAGAATTTCAACCGTATTTCCCCCACTCGGATAATAGTAGAGACGCATTTCCGCAACATTAATCACTATGCCCTCGCGGACCGTTGCGGGCAAAATGAGCTGTTGCGGGATAACGAGCGTCGACCCGGACCTGGGGAGATAGACATCCACTCCGGGGTTCGCTTCCAGCATATTGCTCAATCCCAGACCGTACTGAGCTGCAAATGTCTCCAGCGGTTGGGTATTTTTATCCGGTACTATCATCGTCAGCGGGGCGCCCACCAGGCGACTTCCGTCAGGCGGTAGCGGGTAAGTCACCGCCATGGCGATCTGGCTGGTCAATAGCATGACCAGAGAGCAAAACAATTTCACACGAGGCATCATTTCCCTTTCCTCAGTCGCGGCAGGTGTCAGTTAATTATAGCTTTTTGATATACGATGGGTGTTAACGAAGGACTATTCACTTGCAAGAGTGTAACAATAAACGGGTTTAAAAAGGAAACCCCCACCTGTAAGCGGGGGTTGCAGAGAGTGACTATGCTTCTTTACCGTCCGGCAGTTCGATATTGCTGTCTGCCAGATGTCCCATATTGCTGTACATCGCACAGGCCGCCTCAACGATCGGCATGGCGAGCGCGGCGCCACTGCCCTCACCCAGTCGCATCCCCATATTCAGATACGGGTCCAGTTCCAGATGCGCCAGCGCAATCCGCGCCCCTTTCTCCGCCGAGAAATGGGAAGGTATCAAATACGGCTTAATCTCAGGAGCAATCCGACAAGCCGCCAGCGCCGCCGAATAAGAGAGGAAACCATCCATCAGTACGGGTAATCCGCAGGACGCCGCGCCAAGCATCACGCCAGCCATACCAACCAGATCAAATCCCCCCACCTTGGCCAGCACATCAATACCGTCACGCGAGTCAGGCTGATTCACGCTAATGGCACGACGCACCACATCCACTTTATTCCCCACTTTAGACAACGGGAGATTGGCCCCAATTCCGACCACATCCTCAGCATCGTTTCCGGTCAGCACGCTCACGATTGCTGCGGCCGGGGTGGTATTCGCCATACCCAACTCCCCAACACCAAACAACGTCACGCCGTTTTTTGCCAGTTCCTGGGTATACCGAATCACTTCCAGCAGTAACTCTTCGGTTTGCGTGCGGCTCATTGCCGGCCCTGTGGCGATATTGCCGCATCCACGCGCCACGCGCATGTTTACAACGCCAGGGATAAGGTCGCAATCAATCCCGACATCGATCACATGCACCTTTGCGCCCGCCTGTGCGGCCAGCACACAGACGCCTGTCGTTCCCCGCAGCATATTTGCAGCCTGAACCGCAGTCACCACTTTCGGCGAGACGGCGACCCCTTCATCCCATACGCCGTGATCTGCGCACATCACCAACATCGCTTTCTCACCCACGTGAGGTATGCCGTTGAGACCCGGCATTCCGGCCAGTTGCACAGCCAGCGCTTCCAGGCGACCGAGACTGCCTGGCGGCTTGAGCAAACCGTCAATATGTTGCTGCGCACGCGACATCGCATCACCGTCAATCGGTGGGATCGCACGGAGTACTGAGGATAAAGTCTGCATAAGGGTTCTCATTGTGTTGGCTGACTCACAGCAGAGCCAGCAGGAAGATTAACTCACCAAGTTCGATAGCCGCGCCCAGCGTATCGCCAGTTTGTCCACCCAACGTACGTTTAAGTAATTGACCAAGAATGAAAATCGCCACCATTGTGACCACTATCGCCGCCAGCCCATGCATACCCGGAAGCAGCACGGCGGCCAAAATCGCCGCTAAACCTAGCGTGACGCAGGTCTGTCGCCCGGTGACTTTGCCGATAAACACATTGCCCAGCCCTTCTTCGCGGGCATAGCGATGGCGGTACATCAGCAATACGGCAATGCCCCGTCCGGCGGCACAGGCAGCGACCAGCGACGCCAGTACAGGCGTTCCCCGCAGCGCCAGTTCACTGATCACCAGAACCTTCGCCAGCAAGACAAAAATCAGTGCCAGCCCGCCGTGCGTTCCCAGACGACTGTCACGCATGATCTCCAGCATGCGTTCCCGGCGACGCGCAGAAAATACGCCATCGCAGGTATCGGCAAGGCCATCCAGATGGAAACCACCCGTTAAGAGCGCCAGCGTCAGCACCGCAAACAGTGACGCCAGAGGAATGCCGCACCAGGGTTGCACGGCCATAAACACCAGACCACTTAACCCACCCAGCACCAGACCAATCAGCGGAAACATCACAATGCCGCGTGAATACTGATCGAAATCCAGTCCCTGCGACCAGCGGACGGGTACGGGCAAACGACTGATAAACGAAAGCATTGCCCAGAACAACTTACTCATTTAATTTTGACTCCAATACCTGACACTACCAGCCACACCTCATCGGCAGCGCTGGCAAGCCGTTGGTTAACCCGCCCAGCAATATCGCGAAAATGGCGCGCCAGACGATTCTCCGGGACGATGCCCATCCCAACTTCGTTGGTCACCAGCACCACGTTTGCAGGACAGCGCTGGCAGGCAGCAATCAGCGCGTGGACCTCGTCCTCAATGGCGCGTTCCATCGCCGCATAATCCCAGCTATCGGGATCGCTCTCGCCCCCCAACGCAAACAGCATGTTGGTCACCATTGTCGTGATGCACTCCAACAAAATGGCCTCATTGGGATCGTTTTGCGCTGTGATCAACTCATCAAGCTGTTGCCAGCGCTCGGCGGTACGCCAGTGCGCCGGTCGTCCGTCCCGATGATGTTGAATTCGCGCCGCCATCTCCTCGTCAAAAACCTGAGACGTTGCGATGTATAACACCTGCGGCGAGTCCGCAATCAGCGCTTCGGCATGTCGGCTTTTTCCACTGCGCGCCCCGCCCGTTACCAGAATCATCATACCGGCTCCTGATGTTGTTGCATGATTTGATAAATCTTATCAATATCAATATGTTCACGCATCCCTTCTGCCAGCAGATCGAACTGCTGCAATTTGTACTGCCCATACTGAAAAGCCATATCCAGGGGTTGCAGACCTTTACGCACGCGCAGGCCATTGAGCAGAGCACGGGTAAAATCATCGCTATCAAACAGACCATGCAGGTAGGTGCCAAACGCCAGTCCGTCCTCGGTCACCGCGCCATCCGCCACATCTTGCCCGTTTTTTTGCAACTGCATCACGGAGCGACAATTCTCGTTCAGCGTGGTTTCGCCCATGTGAATTTCATAGCCACGTACGGGCAAACCTGAAGCTGCAGCCAGCCATCCGGGCAGTGCAGGCGACATTGTTGCTTCTACCTGGGTCGTGGTTTTGTGCTGCGCAAAATGGGTGACGGTGTCGAGTAAGCCAAGCCCCGGCAGCGTGCCCAGCCCGGACTCCACTTCATCAATGATGGTATCGCCGAGGATCTGGTAGCCGCCGCAAATGCCCATGATGGGTACGCTGCGTTGATGTGCCTGTAAAACAGCATGCGCCATACCGCTTTCGCGCATCCACACCAGATCGCCCAGCGTGTTTTTACTGCCGGGCAGAAGCACCAAATCGACTGTTTCCAGCTCTTCAGGATGCCGCACATAGCGTACCCGGACATCCGGTTGGGCTGCCAGCGCGTTGAAATCGGTAAAATTTGAGATGTGCGGCAGTTGAACAACCGCAATATCGATGTCGCGTTTTTCGGTGCGCAGGTATTTCCCTTTTTGCAGCGCCACGCCATCTTCATCTTCCAGATCCACATCCAGCCAGGGCATTACCCCCAGCACCGGCACCCCGGTCAATGACTCTATTTGTTCAATGCCGGAGTAAAGCAGCGCCACATCACCTCTGAATTTGTTGATGATGACCCCTTTCACCCTGGCGCGTTCATGGTCGTGCAGCAGGGCCAGCGTGCCATATATAGAGGCGAAGACCCCGCCCCGGTCGATATCCGCCACCAGGATCACCGGGCATTTTGCCATCTCCGCCATCCCCATATTGACGATGTCGCGATCGCGCAGGTTTATCTCTGCCGGGCTGCCCGCCCCCTCCAGCACGATGACGTCATGTTCCTGCGCCAGGCTGCTGTATACCTCAAGGATCTGTTCCCGTAGTCGCGGTTTATATTCGTGGTAGCTGACGGCATCCATATTGGTGGCCACTTTGCCCATCAGTACCACTTGCGCTTTGCGATCGCTGGTGGGTTTTAGCAGCACCGGATTCATCCGCACGTCGGGGGTAATCCCTGCGGCCTCCGCCTGAAAGATCTGCGCGCGGCCCATCTCTTTGCCATCCGGTGTGATACCGGAGTTCAGCGCCATATTCTGCGATTTAAAAGGCGCCGTACGCAGACCGTCCTGATAAAAAATACGGCACAGCCCTGCCACCAGCACGCTTTTGCCCACATCAGATGCCGTTCCCTGCAACATTATTGCCTGCGTCATGACGCCTCCTTCAGTGCGTTCTCTCGCATACGACTAAAAAATTCAGCTTCGGTTTTACACAGCGGTAGCCCCAATTGGGCATGCAGTTTCACCAGCCAGGGCTGCGTTAACCCAGCTTGTTCGATTAATTCAGTACGGGAAAATACCTCGCCCGGCTCGCCATGCGCCAGCACTTCGCCACGGCGCAGGACATATACCGCATCGCTGACTTCATAAATGAGATCGATATCATGGCTGGAGATGACGACGTGATTCCCCTGCGCCACAATCCGCTTGATGATGTCGATCATTTGCGTTCTGCCAGCAGGGTCAAGACCTGCCGTCGGTTCATCCAGCAACAGATAACGGGCCTGTAATACCATCGCCCCCGCAATCGCCACCCGTTTTTTCTGCCCGTGGCTTAAACACTGGATCGGTTGATGGCGAAAATGCTGGGCATCCACCAGCGTCAGCGCATCCTCCACACGTCGGGCTATTTCGGCTTCCGCCACGCCCAGATTACGCAGGCTAAACGCAATGTCGCTATCGATGTCGGTATAGAATATTTGCTGATCGGGGTCCTGAAAGACGGTAGCCACCTGCTGGCGCAACGCCAACAGGCCGCGTTTACTGTAATCCAGCGGTTTCCCCTGCCACAGAACCGCCCCTTTTTGTGGGCGCAGAAGGCCGCTCAGGTTCATAAACAACGTCGATTTCCCGCAGCCATTCGCGCCCACTAATCCGGTCACAGAATGCGCGGAAAAATCCAGCGTGAGCCCTTTGAGTACCTGCTCATCCTGATAGCGAAACCAGAGCTCTGTCGTGGCAAGCATGCTTTTCCTTACAGGTGAAAATCACCCTGATACAGTTTGATATCCAGCGTGGTAGCCATTTGCTGATAGCGGATCAGCACGCGAGTAAACAGTAATCCGACCAACATCGCCAGAGAACGATAGCTTTTCGGCAGACTACGATAACCAAAACGCAGCGTTTGCGCGCGATGAATGGCAAGCGCCTCGTCTAACAGAATAAAAATGAAGCGCCAGGTCAGCAGGATCTGCTCAGTGAGCAGTCGCGGCACGCGTGCGCGTTTTAGCAATACAATCAGTTGGGGAAACGGTAGATTCAGCACCAGCCAGAACGTTGCCGCCAGTGCGGCCAGGCTACGCCAGAAGGTTTCGTTAGCGGTGATAAGCCCTGAAGAGGTAATCCCCAGCCAGTAGGATCCGACAGGCAAACTGACCAACAGCGAGTGGGGATCGCGGCTTACGCTAAACAGAATCGTCACCACACCAACCACTAAAAAACCAAAGGGCAAGGCCATCCACCGGCACCAGCGCCACACCGAAAGGCGTAATAACCAACAGGTCAGCCCTGCGGTAAACAGAAGCTCAACGCCCTGCCCCCAGGGAGGCAGGGTGAATGCCAGCGTCATCATCACCACCCAGAGCAAAAACTTTCGCTCCGGTGATACATGAAACCAGCGGCTCTGGTAGCTAAGCCTGTCAAGCCCGGTCATCACGACGTTGTCTACCTTTGCAATAACCCAGAATGTAGAAAATCACTGCCGCGCCAAGCGAACCCTGCAGGGTGAACAGCAAACTTTCGATTTCACCACTGGCCGGTTCATACAGTGGCTCAAACCAGGGTTTATAATCCGGCGCAATGGCCTGGATCTGGCTTTCAGCCTCCCCATCAGAACCGCCGTATTCGCCGCCATGATTAATGAAGAACGGCAGGATCACCAGGGCTATCACCATGCTCAACAATATCAGCGTCTTTTTCATCCTAATGTCCTTGTGCGGTAATCAACCGCCGCTTGGTCAACTGGTCGTAGATCATGACGGTTAACAACCCTTCCGCGATCGCAATCGGAATCTGTGTTAAACAGAAAATGCCCATAAATTTGACGATGGATCCTGGCGCGCCCGCCTGCGGGTCCGGGAAGGCGACCCCAAGCTGCACAGAGGTGACGAAATAGGTCACCAGATCCGCCAGCATCGCGCACAAGAAGACCCCAACATCGCGGCGCAATCCTGCGCGACAGGCCATTTGCCACACCAGATATCCCACAACCGGCCCAATCACCGCCATCGACATGCCATTCGCACCCAGCGTGGTCAACCCGCCATGCGCCAGCAACAATGCCTGGAAGAGCAGAACGATCGCGCCAAGCACCGCCACAACGCCGGGCCCGAACAAAATAACCGCCAGCCCAACGCCGGTCGGATGTGAACAGCTCCCGGTCACGGATGGAATTTTCAGCGCCGAGAGTACGAAAATGAATGCCCCGCACAGCGCCAGCAGCACTTTTTGATGGTTATCTTCCTGGACAATCTGCCGCAGGCGAACCAGTCCGTACCACAGGCAAGGCAAAAACAGCAGCCACCATGCCAACGCCCACATCGGCGGCAGAAAACCCTCCATGATGTGCATCGCGAACGCCTGCTCGGGAACCACCATCAGCAATAGCGCCGCACCCAGCCCACTGAATGACAGTTGTTTCAGCTGTTTTTCGAGTATCATTCCTTATACTCCCACCGTTTGTTGACCAGAATGGTCGAGAAATAAGGCAGAGACTGCTCATCACTCACCTCATCCAGATGGCGCCAGCATTGCTCACCAGGCAGGGTGGCTTCGGCCATCATCAGGGCGCAGTCCAGTAAGCCTTCCTGTTGCAGCAACGCTTTAATGCGCGTGAATCTGCCGTACACCTTCATGAGCACCAGGCTTTCGTGCTGCTTTAGCGCCTGCTGAATTTCAGCTTCCGGTGCTGTACAGGAGATCACGGCCAGCGACTGTTGTTCCATTGCCAGCGGCGTTTTTGAGCGGGCGGCAATGGCGGCAAACGAGGTGACGCCAGGGACAATCTCCAGCCACTCCGGGTTGCCGATACGCTGCAGTAAAAAGACCCAGGTGCTGAACAACATGGCATCGCCCAGCGTAATAAAGCCAACCTGTTTTCCGGCCTTAACTTCTTTGACCAGCGCGGCGGCGACCTCGTCCCAGACCGCCTCTTTCTCGGCGCTGTCGGCACTCATCGGGAAATGGCAGCAGCGCACCTCTGTCTGTTCGCCGATATATTCACGCACAATGGAGAGCGCCAGGCTGTCACCGCCTTTACGTCCGGCCGGGGCATATAAAATATCCAGTGAACCGAGGAGCCGCGCCCCACGAACTGTGATCAGGTCAGACGCGCCAGGACCCGTGCTCAACGCATACAGTTTGCCGCTCATGCTGCTTCCTCCACTGCCATTTCCAGCGCGTGTTGCAGGTGCGCGACAAACATCGCACGCACCGCCGGGTTTTCGCCCAGCCCGCTTAACCACGGCGTTGCCGGGATACCTGCAGCGTTAAAGCGCGTTTTCCAGGAGTCCTCTTCATCAGAGGCCATGTCGTTGATGGCGTGATCGCCCGCGACCAGCATCAACGGCATAAGATGTACGCCGCTAACGCCTTCCTTGCTCAGACTCTCAATGAGAATCTCGACTTCCGGGTAACTCTCTACCGCCCCCACGCGAGCCGGAAAACCCTGCGCCGTCATCATATGGTCAAGGCAGGCATAGGCGGCGAACGCATGATGGCTGGCGCCATGCCCCATAAACACCACCTTCTCGGTTGTCTCAAGCGTGGGCATCTGTTGCTGCAACGCCAGCATCAGTTGCGCGTAATCACGATGACTGCTCAATAACGGCGCGCCCAGAGTCAGACGGGAAAACAGCGGGCGCATGCTTTGCACTTCACGGACAATTTTTTCGTATTCATCACCGTTAATGATGTGCAGAGACTGAATGGCAACGTCCTGATATCCCAGCGAGGCGAGTTTTTGCAAGGCCTGCAACGGCGTGTCGATATCAATACCATCGCGCTGTTTAAGTTTGCGGATGATCATCCCGGAGGTGAAGGCGCGAAACAGATCTCTGTCAGGGCAACTGGCCGCCAAATCGCGCTCACAGGCCACAATATTTTTCTCACAGGTGTCGTGATAGCTGGTGCCAAAACTGACGACCAGAAGTGCTTTTTTCATGTGTGACTCCTTAATCAGCGGCCAGCCAGCGTGCTAAACGCTGTGCAAATGCGGCCTGACTTTCCAGTAATTCGTCTCCCGTCACCAGCGGCGCCGGGCGGGTGATCACGATGCAGGGGATCCCTGCATCCAGACAGGGTTGAACTTTTTCCTGATAACCGCCTTCTGCGCCAGAGGCTTTTGTCACTACCACGTCGGCCTGACACTGGCGATAAAACGCGGCGTTAAATTCAGCGCTAAAGGGGCCGCAGAGGGCGAAGATCTCCCCTACGCCAAATCCCAGTCCAGCGCATTGCGCAATCACATCAGGAACGGGTAAGACGCGGGCCAGCAATGTTTTTTCCGGCAGCCCTGCACGCCATTGCGCCAGGTCCTTACTGCCGGTGGTCAGCAGCACACGATCGCCAAACTTCTGTGCCACATCACAGGCTTGTGCAATGCTCTGAACGGTATAAAGCAACGGGTGCGTCAGGTCGCTAAGTTGCTCCGGGCGCTGGTAGCGACTCAGCAACACGCCCGCCGCTTCGCAGGCGCGCAGAATGTTACGGCTCACCACTTCGGCATACGGATGTGACGCATCGATCACCCAGCGGGTGCGGTTGTCCCGCAGCCAGGCGATCATCTGCTCCAGCTCCAGACGACCGCATCGCACTTGCCCTTTAATCTCCCCTGCCAGTTGCTGGCCAGTGGGGGTCGCCACCGACAGGGTGTAAGGGACGTTTGCCGCGTCCAGTTGCTGACACAACGCCCGCGCATCGCTGGTTCCGCCCATCACCAGCACCTCGCCGTATCTCACAGCACGTAGCCTCTTGGCGTGATCATCAGACCATCCTGGATGTAGGTGGCTTTGTTACCGACAATCACCAGGCTGGTCATATCCACGGGTTCGAAGTCCATCCCGCCAAGCGTGCTCAGCCATTTCTCCTGTTTCTTACGTCCCGCCGACTTCACGACGCCAACCGGAGTTTCTGCGCTCTTACTGGCCGACAGTAATTCGAACGCGCGCGCCAGATGCCCTTCGCGGCCCCGACTACGCGGGTTGTAGAAGCAAATCACAAAGTCGGCTTCGCCTGCGGCGATAATGCGTTTTTCAATGACCGGCCACGGCGTCAGAAGATCGCTTAAGCTGATGTGACAAAAATCGTGCATCAACGGCGCGCCCAACAAAGACGCGGCCGCAATGCTGGCGGTCATGCCGGGCACCAGACGGACTTCAACATCCAGTTTCTGCTTACTGACCAGTTCCAGCACCAGACCCGCCATGCCATAAATGCCTGCGTCGCCGCTGCTGATCAGCGCCACGTTATGCCCAGCCTGCGCCAGTTCAATCGCCGCCTGACAGCGTTCGATCTCTTTGCACATACCGGTTTTGATCACCTGCTTGTCGCCCGTGAAGGCTTTCACCAGGTGGGTGTAGGTTTTGTAACCGACAATAATTTCCGCCGCCTGTAGTGCCTCGACCGCTTCCATCGTCATCATTGCCTGCGAGCCAGGGCCTATTCCAATTACGGTTAACATCAGTGTGAAACTCCCAAAGTAATAGTCACGCCCTGCTCACGCAGGGTCTCGCCTAACAGTTGTCCATGGCTCAGCAGCCAGGCTGCCGGACCTGATACGCTCCCGACGCCCACCGTTTGACGCACAAACGACGAAGCAGGAAAGCGATGTTCGTGCTCACGCAGCGCGTCAGCGGAAAAGGTTTCGAAAGGAACACGACAACAGGAGGCTAGTTGAATCAGCCCCTGCTCGTCTTTTTTGAGGTTGACGCTGCCAATCGCTTTTAATGCCAGCGGATCGAGCCGCTGTGCTTCAAGCTGACGCGCCAACAGAGCGGCTAATAGCGGAAATGGCGTGTCCCGACGACAGCCAATCCCGGCGACAACCCGCTGGGGCACCAGCTTCCAGTGCTGTACTGGCAGAGCAGGTAAATCGGTGCGTAGCGTGATGCAAATCAGCGCATCCAGCGCCGGCAGTTGCTGCAGGTCGGTTACGATGATAAAGCCGCGTTTGTCACAGTGGCTGACCTCTTCGGCTAACGCGTCGTCCCACCACAGCCCCACCCGCCGCTGGCTGACCAGCATTTGGTTAACGGTTTTCACGGCAGTGCGAAAATCATTCATTCGGGCGTTAAGCTGGAACGCCAGCGTATCCAACGCAGCCATATCGTTAACATCGGTCGCGGTGGTAATCACCGGATCGGCGCCCAGCATGCCCGCGAGGTAACGGGTGAGCGCATTGGCCCCCCCGGCATGGCCGGAGAGCAGGCTGATCACATGCTGCCCGCGCTCATCGATGACGACGACCGCCGGGTCGCTGAATTTGTCATTCACCAGCGGGGCGAGCACGCGTACCGCAATACCGGTCGCGCCAATAAAAATCAGCGCCGAATATTGAGCAAACGCGTCCCGTGCCGTACTGGCAAATCCATCGGTAAACGGCACAAACCCCTCTTCCAGCAATTTTTCACTGGTAAAGCAGGTCAGCGGCAGCATTGCCGCCAGCCGTTTCGCCAGCATGACTCCGCCAGGCGTCAAACAAAAAAGCGCAATAGACTCAGGCTTTACGGTATTCATGGCTAAAGTCCGCAGCATAAAGTCGGGAGTAGTGATATTCATCACCGAGGAAATTCCCCACCAGAATGAGCGCCGTTTTGCGGATCCCCGCGTCACGGACCTTGTCGCCAATGTCTGCCAGCGTGCCGCGTACGGTCTGACTTTCCGGCCAGGTCGCTTTGTAGATCACCGCCACAGGGGTTGTTGCCGGGTATCCACCTTCAATCAGACGCTCCGCGACCCGATGAATTCGCTGGACAGAAAGATAGATCGCCATTGACGTCTGGTGGCTGGCAAACGCTTCCAGTTGTTCACGTTCCGGTACCGGAGTCCGTCCTTCCAGACGGGTAATAATGAGGCTCTGCGATACTTCCGGGACGGTATATTCCACGCCAAGCTCGGCGGCCGCGCCGAGGAAAGCACTGACGCCAGGCACCACCTGCCAGTCGATGCCACGCCGGGTCAACTCTTCGCCCTGCTCGCGTACAGAACCGTACAGTGATACATCGCCGGTTTGCAGACGCACCACCGTTTTTCCCGCCTTCACTCCGGCTTCCATCAGGTCGAGGATCTGTTCCAGGTGCAGTTCCGCGCTGTCGTGACACTCTGCGTCTGGCGGGCAGTAATCCAGCAATTCGGTATTAATCAATGAGCCTGCATAGATAACCACCTGCGCCTGTTGCAGCAAACGGTAGCCTTTGAGGGTGATCAGCTCACGGTCGCCAGGACCTGCGCCGACAAACCACACACTACGGGGATCAAATGTCTCAGACATGGTGTTCTTCCTTCTGACAGGCGATAACAAAAACAGGATTATTCGGTTTGAAATAGTGACCACTGCCGAGGGCAGTCAGTGACGAAACGTGTAGCTGTAGGCAATCCACGTCCTGCACACCAATGTGCTCCAGATGCGCCAGCGCGGTATTGAGGTTTTCTTGCAGGATGAAGGTCATGACCAGGCGGCCGCCGCAGTGAAGCTGGCGCATTGCCCAGTCAATCAGTTCGGTAAGGTGACCACCGCTGCCGCCCATAAACACCGCATCGGCTTTCTCGGTCAGCATCATTGGCGCTTCACCTGGCAGGATATCAATGTTACTGCAGGCGAAATGCTGGCGGTTTTCATCCAGCAACCGCAGCGCTGCGGGATTGCGCTCAATGGCGGTGACATGCAGAGAAGGATGCTGCAGCGCCGCCTCAATCGAGACGCTTCCGGTTCCAGCGCCGACATCTATGAGATGGCTTGCGCGGTGCAATTCAAGTTTCGAGAGGGCGAGTGCACGAACCACTTCTTTGGTCATCGGCACTTTCTCTCCACGTAGGAACAGCTCATCTTTCATCAAGGATCACCACTGCATTCATCTCATAGTCGCTGTTGACCTCACTGACGGGCAGCCAGTGGATCCGTTCGTTTTCCATCGCCAGGTTTTCACCGATCACCATCCAGCGATGTCCCTTACCGCGTTTCATTAACTGAGCCGCTATTTCGCGTGGGCCGCAGAGCGTGTCTGTCACCATCGCGACCTTGCTATGTCGTGCCAGTTCGTCAAAACAGACGCTGCGCCCGTGGCTGCTGGTGAGCCACATATCGTTCATATCAACGCCTGACTGCGCACAGAGATACTGCACCGCGCTGATGCCCGGAATAATCCGCACCCGCTCAAGACCAAAATGCGCCACCATGCGCGTGCCGATACCGTAAAAAAGCGGATCGCCAGAGGCCAGTACCACCACGCGTTTATCATTCTGGCGGGCAACCCAGTCCAGCAGTTCCGCAATGTTGGCGCCGAGCACAAACTGTTCGCCGCTGAAATCAGGGAACTGTAATAAATGGCGTTTCCCGCCCACCAGGACGTCGGCTTGCGCCACCGCTTCCCGGGCGGCTGGCGTCATCAGATGTAGCCCTGCGGGCCCCATTCCCACCACCGTTAACATTGCATCTCCTTCGCAATCTCTTCGACCGGGCGGTTACTGCCGAGAACCTGATTCTCGAAAGAGAACATGATGGCGTCACAGCAAGGCGGGTTTTTCGTAAAACGCAGCATCTGCATGACGCGCAGACAAATTCGCTCGGCCAGATGCGGGTAAATGCGCTGAAATCCGTAGGCGTCGATATGTTCCATCGCCGCTTCGGTGGTATCGCAGTCGCTGACCAGCGTCAGCAGTTCACGCGGTGCGCCAAGGAGCGCCAGATGCGCCACTAACGTTTCCATGCGGGCATCGGCGATATGACTGTGCGTATGGAAGATCCCAGCGGAGATTTTGATGAGCTTACCAGGGTGTCCCACCAGCACGATGTGGCGATACCCCAGTCGCACTGCCTCTTCAATCATGTAGCCGACGAAATTGCTCATGGTGACGACAACCTGAGTGTCGATTCCCATTTGCTCGCGGACAAAACGTTCACCATGATTGCCTGGCACCAGCACAACCCTGTCCAGACCCGCTGCGCGTTTGATCTCCAGCTCCAGCGACAACGAACGTTTCCAGCTCTCTTCCGACATTGGCGTCACAATTCCTGTCGTGCCAATGATCGAAATCCCCCCCAGAATCCCGAGGCGTGAGTTGTAGGTTTTTTGCGCTCGCTCTTCACCTTCCGGAGCGAAGATTTCAATTTCTGCGCCACGCGCCGGACCAATGGCTTCACGTACTGCGGATTCAATGGTGTGCCGGGGCGTGCGGTTGATCGCCGCGCTACCGACAGGCAAACCGATACCTTTACGGGTGACCGTGCCAACGCCCTCTCCGCCCAGCAAGACGATCTCACCGCTGTCATTCAGCGTCACACGGGCAAAAATCAACATGCCGTGGGTGGCGTCCACATCATCTCCGCCATCCTTACGAATCGCGGCAATGGCCTGCTGCCCTTCGATGTGGGGAGACTCAACGTTCAGACACAGCGTTACCCCGGAAGGCGTAACGATAGAAACCTGATGAATCAAATGCTGGCGCAATACCATGAGTGCAGCGACTTTTGCTGCCGCCGTTGCACAGGATCCCGTGGTATACCCCTTGCGAAGCGCTTTGCCGTTGTGCCATACCGGGGCATCAAAGGATGCGTCGCTCATCGCGCCCCCTGCAGGTGGTACAACATGGCGTTCACGATGGCCGCAGCCACGTTACTTCCGCCTTTGCGCCCCAATGCGGCGATCGCCGGCAGGTTGCTTTGCGTTAGCGCGTCTTTCGACTCTTCGGCGCCAACGAATCCTACTGGCACACCGACCACGCCGCTGACGGCAACATCATGTTCAAGCAGTCGGAACAATGCCGTTGGCGCATTGCCGAACACAAACACCTTTTCGCTCTCTTCAGTAACCGCAATATCAACGGCCGCCATTGAGCGGGTGATCCCCTGCGCTTTTGCTGCACTCACGACGCGCGGGTCGCTGATGTAGCAGCGGCATTCACCGCCAAATTTGGCCAGCAGGGTTTTATTGATCCCGGAAAGCGCCATCGTGGTATCGGTATAGATAACGCACTGACGCTGGAGTGCCGCACACAGGTGCTCCAGCGCATCTCTGGAAAACCACAAAATGTCCAGCCAGTCAAAATCTGCCGTAGTGTGGATAACCCGTTTGATGATCGCTTCATGCAACGGGCTGGCAAATTGATAATCCGGGCGGGTCTCACGAATAATCTCGCCAATGATGTCGAAACTTTTGGTTTCAATCGCCTGGGGTTGCTGGATGTATTGCATGTATTTCTCCTCAGGCCGCGCCAACTACCAGCCAGTGCGCCACCATAAACAGCGCAAGGGCCAGGGTCGAAGCTACCCACATCAATCGAATCGTTTGGGAAATGTCGTCTACAGAAATGTCGCGCCGCGCATCGCCTATCCAGGGTTTCTCAACGCGCTGCCCAAAGTAGTTATTCGGACCGCCCAGGCGAATCCCTAGCGCCCCAGCCACACAAGCCTCAGACCAGGCGCAGTTTGGACTGCTGTGGTTGTAACGGTCACGCCAGCCGATCTGCAGTGCGCGGGCGCCATCCTGACGGCACAGGATTGCGGCAAGACTGAGCAACAGCCAGCTAAGACGGGCTGGAAAGTAATTCGCCACATCATCAAGGCGGGCGCTGACCATACCGATGGCCCGGTATTTTTCATGCTTATAGCCCACCATAGAATCAAGGGTGTTGACCGCTTTGTAGGCCATGGCTAACGGTGCGCCGCCAATCAACAGGAAAAACAGCGGCGCAATAATGCCGTCAACGGTGTTTTCCGCCACGGTCTCTACCACTGCACGATTGATTTGATCCGGCTGTAACTGCGACGTGTCCCGACCCACAATCCAGGCGAGCTTTTCCCGGCTTTCGGCAAGATTGCCAGCCCGCAATGGACGTTCAACATCCATCGCGGCCTTTGCCAGGCAACGCCCTGCCAGGACGGTAAAGATCATCCAGACTTCAACCAGCCAGCCAAACCAGGGGTGAATCATCGTCGCCAGCGTCAGCACGCCCCAGGAAACACCCCAGGTCACGCCGACCACCAGCACCCACATCACCGCACCACCTACCCGCAGCGCGCGCTCGCTATGGCAATAACGTCTGACAAGGCGTTGAACTGAGGAAATTAAATTGCCTATCCAGCGCACCGGATGCGGCCAGTTTTGCGGGTCACCAATAATGAAATCGAGAAGCCAGGCAACGCCCCATGCCAGCAATGTCATAGTGACTCCCTGCCCGCAGCCAGCCAGTGGTTCAACATTTGTGGACGCTGCGCGAAATGAACGTGAAGGTAGCTGGCAAAGGTATTGCCCACTTGCCAGCCGCCGGACCATTCCTGCAAGGTTTTACCGTCACGGACTTTGCGACACGCCATCACGGCCGGTATTTCTGGGGTAAAATCCGAGTAGTGAAATTCATGCCCACGAAGCACATCACCTGCCGCTGCCAGCAGTGTTTGCTGCAGGGCCTGCGCTTCGCAGTAGCCGAAGCGGGTAAGTCGTTTTCCCATCCGGCTGTGGCCTGGAATAACATCGGCCATCTGATAGACCGCCCCGGTTGAATCCTCCAGCGAGGTTCCCAGGTACATCAATCCGCCGCACTCCGCATAGATAGCCACACCGTGCTGATGCGCTGACCGCAATTGCGACAGCATTTCTCTGTTTTCAGCAAGCGCCGCCGCATGCAGTTCAGGATATCCGCCGCCAAGCCAAATCATCTGACAGTCAGGGAGTTTGCGGTCATGAAGAGGACTAAAACGCGTGATACGGACGCCAGTACGCTCCAGCAGAGTGATGTTGTCCGGGTAATAAAAATTGAAGGCTTCATCATCCGCGAGCGCCAGCGTAAGCCCTTTACCAGCAGAAGCGGAGGGTAATGTCGGCCATTCTCCTTCAGGCAACGACGTGAGATGACTCAGTGAAAGCAGCTGGTCGATATCCAGTGTCTGCTCAAGGGTACTGGCAAATTCCTGCCACGGTTGCTGATTGATAAGCGACTCTCGGGCGGTGACCAGTCCAAGATGGCGTTCAGGCAATGAAACGCCCTCAGCACGAGGGACATAGCCCAGAACGGGCACCGTACAGTAGCGTTCAATTGCCGTTTTGAGGAGTTGGTAATGTGCTTCGCTATTAACGCGATTGACGATAACGCCCGCAATGTTGAGGTCAGGATCAAAGTGCTGGAACCCCATCACCGTCGCGGCAATCGAGGTTGATACCGCTTTGCCATCCACCAGCAGAATAACCGGGCAACCCAGTTGCTTCGCCATTGCCGCCGTACTGCAATAATTGGGGTCGGTGCCGTAGCCGTCGTACAGCCCCATAACCCCTTCGATGACGGCAATGTCAGCCTGCTGCATATGCTCGCAAAACAAGGCATTAAGAACGGGCTCAGGGAGCATAAAACTGTCGAGATTGCGGGAGGCCGTGCCACAGACCGCCGTATGCCAGCCCGTGTCGAGATAGTCAGGTCCCACTTTGCAGGGCTGCACACGCAGACCGCGACGTTTTAACAGACTCAGCAAACCCAGCGTTACCGTGGTTTTGCCACAGCCGCTTCCGGTGCCTGCAAGAATAAATGCGTGAGAACGTGCCGCCATACCCTGATCCTGTTCAGGGTGGTAGGGGTGTAGAGATGCGCTTGTAACCCGTCTTCAGACGATACGCTTCCGATCAACCCACTTCCCACCGAAGTTGTTGGTAATGGTCGACAGGCAGGTCTTCTGGCTCAGCGTCATCCTCACCCGTCCTTCCCAATCTTGCGATCAGTGGCGTTTACGGGGTCGTCAGCATCACAGCAGCGGGGGCTGCGGGGGATTCTCACCCCCTTCCCTGCCACAAATGTGGCAAACCTGTCGACTTACGTTATGGGCATTTTTCGTAACCCATAACGGTAATTAAACTCTAATTACATCTCACTCTTTCTTACGCCAATTTCCTGGCGTTTACATGCATATTTCACTCGTATATGTATTGAATGAGTGCAGCGGGGAAATAATAATAAAAACCACACTTCCCGAAACTGCACCCCATCACAAAAATAAAAACAGACGCAGTTTATCCCTCAAATAAGACTATTTTGTTGCGCTACGACAACTTATCGCATTGAGATGATTGTTTTCATTTTATAAAGGCTGACATGCCACAGGATATCAAAAATCGGCAATTGCCAGATATTGATATTTACGCAGATTCAATATAGGAATTTTCATTAATTTGCTGGCGAAACGTCTGCGGCGTCACCTGATACGTCTGGCGAAAAACTTTGCAGAAATAACTGGTTTGAGAAAAGCCTAAATTACGCGCAATGCTGGCAATGCTCCAGTCACTGTGGCACAGCAGTTCCCTGGCGCTGGCCATTCTTTGCTGGTTTACCCAAGCGTTAAAACCGATGCCCTGATATTTTTTAAATAATTTGCTGAAGTAGTACGGGCTAAGATAAACATGTGAAGCGACATCCTCAAGACGCAGATCGTCCGACAAATGCGCATCAATGTAGCGCAGCGCTTTCTTTATTTTACTGTCATGCGGATTAGGGCTACGGTTCGCCCGGGCAGGTTCAGCTTGCTGTGGGTTATCCTTGATAACAACAAAATTAAGTTGTTTTTTAAGGCAATTTTCAACAATAAGCTTCAACAGGTCTGCTGACGCCATCACCCTTGAATAGTCCATCTCAGGTACGTTATGAAATTCATTCAGCAGTTCGGGATCGGCTTGCCAACGGTCATCCACACTAAGAATATCCACCAGGCCGACATCGTTGCTTAAACGCACTTGTCCACAAAGGACAAAACCAACCAGATGACCTGCAATTACCAACGGAATAGAAAAATCGGTTAAACCCGCATGGCAGCGATAAATACAAGGTTGGTCTGATTTTGATGCTTCCAGACCGCCGCAGCGATCGCTCATACGACAACGCGTACTGTGTTGAGGATGTTGGCGCATCAATTGACAAAATGGTGTGAAATTAAACAACTCAGAAATCTCATCACCATGAATATTGACAACCACAACGGCCAGACTGGTGGCTTGTGCAAAATCCTGGGCGATTTTATTAATGAGTTCTGAGTTCAGAGCGCTCGCAGAAATCATGATAAAACCCCTCAGTTAATTTATTGTTATAAACAGCACATTTTATTTACATTCGCCTGATCATTTTCCTGGGATATTAATGAACAAAGCAAAATGCACAATAACAAAAGTCCCCCATCCCTGGGAGACGTTTTATTCAGTTCGTGAAACCAGATCACGAAATCATTTACCTATTTCAGAAAAAGCCCATAAAAACGGCGTTACCCCTGATTTTCTTCCAGCTTACAGGCATTACACGGTAAGTTTTTGCCAATAAAATAGCGATAGATTGCCGCCCCCCCGCAAGCCCCAACAATAGGTGCCACGATAGGTACAATAAAATATGGGATATCACGTCCGCCCGTCATCGCAATGTCTCCCCATCCTGCCATCCATGCGAACAGTTTCGGGCCAAAATCACGCGCAGGGTTCATCGCAAATCCGGTCAGAGGTCCGGTGGAAGCACCGATAACCGCCACCAGTATCCCTATCAGCAAAGGGGCCAACGGTCCTTTAGGCACACCATTGCCATCGTCAGTCAGCGCCATGATCATCCCCATCAGAATGGACGTGATCACCACTTCCACCAGCGCCGCTTGCCATACACTCAAGGCCGCAGCCGGATAGGTACTGAAAATACTCGCCAGTTGCAAACTCTCGACGCTGCCACGCACCAATTGATGAGCCGTTTCAAATTCGATAAACAGACTGCCATACAGCAGATATGCCAGCATCGCCCCGCCAAACGCGCCAGCAAGCTGGGCTATGGTGTAAGGCAAAACCTTACGGCCAGGGAAACAGGCAAACAACCATAATGCAATCGTCACTGCCGGGTTTAAATGCGCACCGGATATTCCGGCCGTCAGATAAACGGCAAGCGAGATCCCTAACCCCCAAATGATACAGATTTCCCATAATCCCAAACTTGCGCCAGCAACTTTGAGCGCGCTGAGGCAACCAATACCGAAAAACAAAAACAGCCCGGTGCCCAAAAATTCGGCAATGCATTGCGCTTTTAGTGAGTCGTTCATTGTGACACCTTCTAAGCAGAGTTTGTGTCTGTGTCAGCAAGCTACCCCCGCTGACGGCCCGACTTTCACTATAAAAACTGTTCTCTGCAAATTGTTGGCAACCTGAAGGCTGGCTGGCTCTGAAAAATCGTGCCGCAATAACAAATTATTGCTATCCGTTTACCCCCTAGAGCAGACGCCACGAGCGATTCGATAAATAAAGCACGATCGTTGTATTAATAAAAAATGGCTAAATCCAATATTTAAATTTCCAACAAACATCACACATTCATTTACCCCTGGCAAATTAATTTTATTTTGTCATCTGGTAAAATGTAAAAATGAAATAACAAAAGCAAAATAATTACATTATAATTTATTTTATTTTCCATTAAAAACAGCAATATACAATTAATTTAAGCAATTTAATACTATCAACTACCCACTATTTTTTCACGTTCAAAGATAAGTCAGCCATTCTTTTTCCTCGCTTCTTTTTATAGTCCTGATTATCGGGACAACCCAGGCGAGGTCTTTATGCAACAAGAAGCATTAGGAATGGTAGAAACCAAAGGCTTAACCGCTGCCATCGAAGCCGCTGATGCGATGGTGAAATCAGCCAATGTCATGCTGGTCGGTTACGAAAAAATTGGCTCTGGACTGGTGACAGTTATCGTTCGTGGTGACGTCGGCGCAGTCAAAGCGGCTACCGATGCAGGTGCGGCAGCTGCCCGCAACGTGGGAGAAGTGAAAGCCGTACACGTTATTCCACGCCCGCATACCGATGTAGAAAAAATCTTACCGAAGGGAATTAGCCAATGAGCAGCAATGAGCTGGTGGAACAGATCATGGCGCAGGTGATTGCCCGCGTGGCAACCCCCGCTCAACCGGTCACCCCTGATAAACCCTATCCAAAACGAGAGACGGCTATGGCAGAAAAGAGCTGCAGTTTAACGGAATTTGTCGGCACCGCGATTGGCGACACTGTTGGTCTGGTCATCGCGAACGTAGACAGTGCCTTACTGGAAGCAATGAAGCTTGAGAAGCGTTATCGCTCAATTGGCATTCTGGGCGCACGTACGGGCGCAGGTCCACACATCATGGCCGCTGATGAAGCCGTAAAAGCGACGAATACGGAAGTGGTCAGCATTGAGCTTCCCCGCGACACCAAGGGCGGCGCCGGGCATGGTTCACTGATCATTCTGGGCGGCAACGATGTTTCAGACGTAAAACGCGGCATCGAAGTCGCACTCAAGGAACTTGACCGTACCTTTGGCGATGTTTACGCCAATGAAGCGGGCCATCTGGAACTGCAGTACACCGCGCGTGCCAGTTATGCCCTTGAAAAAGCGTTCGGCGCACCACTCGGTCGTGCCTGCGGCGTCATCGTTGGCGCTCCAGCGTCTGTTGGCGTGTTAATGGCTGATACCGCGCTGAAATCCGCCAACGTTGAGGTTGTGGCCTACAGCTCTCCGGCACATGGAACCAGCTTCAGTAATGAAGCCATTCTGGTGATTTCCGGTGACTCCGGCGCTGTACGTCAGGCGGTTATCTCTGCGCGCGAAATTGGCAAAACCGTCCTGTCGACCCTCGGTTCTGAACCGAAAAACGATCGTCCGTCCTATATCTAATACCCATGAGGCTGATTCATGAGATCGAAAAGATTTGAAGCACTGGCGAAACGCCCTGTGAATCAGGACGGCTTCGTTAAGGAGTGGATCGAAGAAGGCTTCATTGCAATGGAAAGCCCGAACGATCCTAAACCCTCGATTAAAATCGTCAACGGCGCAGTGACCGAACTGGATGGCAAAGCCGCCAGCGAATTTGACCTGATTGACCATTTTATCGCCCGCTACGGGATCAATCTGGCGCGCGCCGAAGAAGTCATGAAGATGGACTCGGTCAAGCTCGCCAATATGCTCTGCGACCCTAATGTAAAACGCAGTGACATCGTACCGCTCACCACCGCGATGACACCGGCGAAAATCGTTGAAGTGGTGTCACACATGAACGTGGTTGAGATGATGATGGCGATGCAGAAAATGCGCGCTCGTCGTACCCCTTCTCAACAGGCGCACGTGACCAACATCAAAGATAACCCGGTGCAGATCGCTGCCGATGCCGCCGAAGGCGCATGGCGCGGATTTGATGAACAAGAGACGACCGTTGCAGTTGCGCGTTACGCCCCGTTCAACGCTATCGCTCTGCTCGTTGGCTCCCAGGTCGGTCGTCCTGGCGTATTAACCCAGTGTTCGCTGGAAGAAGCTACCGAACTGAAGCTCGGCATGTTAGGCCATACCTGCTACGCCGAAACCATCTCCGTTTACGGTACCGAACCTGTCTTTACTGACGGTGACGATACCCCCTGGTCAAAAGGCTTTCTGGCCTCGTCTTATGCCTCTCGCGGCCTGAAAATGCGCTTTACCTCTGGCTCTGGCTCTGAAGTACAAATGGGTTACGCCGAAGGCAAGTCGATGCTGTACCTGGAAGCGCGTTGCATTTACATCACGAAAGCCGCTGGCGTACAGGGGTTACAAAACGGTTCGGTGAGCTGCATTGGCGTGCCTTCTGCGGTGCCATCAGGGATTCGCGCCGTGCTGGCGGAAAACCTGATCTGCTCGTCGCTGGATCTGGAGTGCGCCTCCAGTAACGACCAGACCTTCACCCACTCCGACATGCGCCGTACTGCGCGCCTGCTGATGCAGTTCCTGCCGGGAACGGACTTTATCTCCTCCGGTTATTCTGCGGTGCCGAACTACGACAACATGTTTGCCGGCTCCAACGAAGATGCCGAGGATTTTGACGACTACAACGTTCTCCAGCGCGACCTGAAAGTGGACGGGGGTTTACGTCCGGTACGTGAAGAAGACGTCATCGCTATTCGTAATAAAGCCGCTCGCGCGCTGCAGGCCGTCTTTGCCGGTATGGGTCTTCCACCAATCACTGACGAAGAAGTCGAAGCCGCCACTTACGCCCACGGTTCGAAAGACATGCCGGAACGTAACATCGTTGAAGATCTCAAGTTCGCGCAGGAGATCATCAGTAAGAACCGTAACGGTCTGGAAGTGGTAAAAGCCCTCGCCCAGGGCGGTTTCACCGACGTTGCTCAGGACATGCTCAACATCCAGAAAGCCAAGCTGACCGGAGACTATCTGCATACCTCCGCCATTATCGTTGGTGATGGACAAGTGCTCTCAGCAGTGAATGACATTAACGATTATGCCGGTCCGGCAACAGGCTATCGCCTGCAAGGCGAACGCTGGGAAGAGATAAAAAATATCCCTGGCGCACTCGATCCCAACGAACTTGGCTAAGGGGTGAAAAATGGAAATTAATGAAAAGCTGTTGCGCCAGATAATTGAAGATGTGCTGTCCGAAATGCAGAGCAGTGACAAACCGGTGACCTTGCGTACACCCGCTGTTCAGGCGGCCCCTGCACAGGGTGAAAGCTTTCTGACTGAAATTGGCGAAGCCAAACAAGGTGCCCAGCAAGACGAAGTCATTATTGCTGTTGGTCCGGCATTTGGTCTGTCGCAAACCGTCAATATCGTGGGTCTGCCGCACAAGAGCATTCTGCGCGAAGTGATCGCGGGTATTGAAGAAGAAGGCATCAAGGCACGTGTTATTCGTTGCTTCAAATCATCCGATGTGGCGTTCGTCGCGGTAGAAGGGAATCGTCTGAGCGGTTCTGGCATCTCTATCGGCATCCAGTCTAAAGGGACGACGGTTATTCACCAACAAGGGTTACCTCCGCTTTCCAACCTGGAGCTTTTCCCTCAGGCCCCGTTACTCACGCTGGAAACGTACCGCCAAATTGGTAAAAACGCCGCGCGCTATGCCAAGAGAGAATCTCCGCAACCTGTTCCGACGCTGAATGATCAAATGGCGCGCCCTAAATATCAGGCGAAATCGGCCATTTTGCATATCAAAGAGACGAAGCATGTCGTGACGGGCAAAAACGCGCAAGAACTGCGCGTGGCGCTTTAACAAAGGATACCGCCATGAATACCGAAGCAATTGAATCGATGGTACGGGATGTGTTGAGCCGCATGAACAGCCTGCAAGGCGAAACTCCCGCCTCTGCTGCAGTGAATACGTCGACGCACACCGCGAAGGTGACCGATTACCCACTGGCAAACAAGCATCCTGAGTGGGTGAAAACAGCCACCAACAAAACGTTGGATGACTTCACGCTTGAGAATGTCCTCAGCAATAAAGTGACCGCGCAGGACATGCGTATCACGCCGGAAACTCTGCGTCTTCAGGCTGCTATCGCCAAAGATGCTGGCCGTGACCGACTGGCGATGAACTTTGAACGCGCAGCGGAACTGACTGCTGTACCTGACGAACGGATCCTTGAAATCTACAACGCACTGCGTCCTTACCGTTCAACGAAAGAAGAGCTGATGGCCATTGCGGACGATCTCGAAAATCGTTATCAGGCAAAGATTTGCGCAGGTTTCGTTCGTGAAGCGGCCATGCTGTACATCGAGCGCAAAAAACTTAAAGGCGACGATTAAGCGGAGAGAATCCATGCGGTATATCGCTGGCATTGATATTGGCAACTCATCAACAGAAGTCGCTCTGGCGACGTTGAATGAGTCTGGCGTACTGACAATCACCGGCAGTGCGCTGGCGGAAACGACCGGAATCAAGGGCACATTACGTAATGTGTTCGGTATTCAGGAGGCGCTTACGCTGGCGGCAAAAAACGCCGGCATCAATGTCAGTGATATTTCGCTCATCCGCATCAACGAAGCCACGCCAGTGATTGGCGATGTGGCGATGGAAACCATCACGGAAACCATCATCACTGAGTCAACCATGATCGGCCACAACCCGAAAACACCGGGTGGGGTCGGTCTTGGCGTCGGGGTAACCATTACGCCGGAAGAGTTGTTGACTCGCCCGGCTGATGTCTCTTACATCCTGGTGGTATCAGCAGCGTTCGATTTCGCCGATGTTGCTACCATGATTAACGCCTCCGTGCGGGCGGGGTATCAATTGACCGGCGTCATTCTGCAACAGGATGACGGTGTACTGGTCAGTAATCGTCTTGAAAAACCCGTCCCTATTGTTGATGAAGTTCGGTATATCGACCGAATTCCTCTCGGGATGCTGGCCGCTATTGAGGTTGCCGTCCCCGGGAAGGTGATCGAAACGCTGTCTAACCCTTACGGCATCGCTACGGTTTTTAATCTCAGTGCCGACGAGACCAAAAACATTGTGCCTATGGCGCGCGCGCTGATTGGCAACCGTTCCGCCGTGGTGGTGAAAACCCCCTCAGGTGATGTGAAAGCTCGCGCCATACCAGCCGGAAATATCGAACTGCTGTCGCAGGGACGCACGCGTCGAGTCGATGTTGCCGCTGGTGCCGACGCCATCATGAAAGCGGTCGGCGAATACCCCAAACTGGATAATGTCACCGGTGAAGCCGGAACCAATATTGGCGGCATGCTGGAGCATGTGCGCCAGACAATGGCAGAACTCACCAACAAACCCAGCAACGAAGTTTTCATCCAGGACCTGTTAGCCGTCGATACGTCAGTACCCGTGAGTGTCACCGGTGGGCTAGCCGGAGAGTTTTCGCTGGAGCAGGCCGTCGGCATCGCCTCAATGGTGAAATCAGATCGCCTGCAAATGGCGATGATCGCCCGCGAAATTAAGCAAAAACTCAACGTTGACGTTCAGGTCGGCGGCGCAGAAGCCGAAGCCGCGATTCTGGGTGCCTTAACCACGCCTGGCACCACGCGGCCACTGGCAATTCTGGATCTGGGCGCGGGTTCAACTGACGCTTCAATCATCAACCCTAAAGGCGAAATTATCGCCACTCACCTCGCCGGTGCTGGCGATATGGTCACGATGATCATCGCTCGTGAACTGGGTCTGGAAGATCGTTATCTGGCCGAGGAGATCAAAAAGTACCCGTTGGCCAAGGTGGAAAGTTTGTTTCACTTGCGCCATGAGGACGGCAGCGTTCAGTTCTTCCCCACCCCGCTTCCGCCCTCGGTGTTCGCACGTGTCTGCGTGGTGAAACCCGATGAACTGCTTCCTCTTCCTGGCGACCTGGCTCTGGAGAAAGTGCGCGCCATTCGCCGCAGCGCGAAAGAGCGGGTCTTTGTCACTAACGCCCTGCGTGCGCTGCGTCAGGTAAGCCCAACCGGCAATATCCGCGACATCCCGTTTGTGGTGCTGGTTGGCGGTTCTTCCCTGGATTTTGAAGTCCCGCAACTGGTCACCGATGCGCTGGCGCACTATCGGCTGGTGGCCGGGCGAGGAAACATTCGCGGTAGCGAAGGGCCAAGAAACGCCGTCGCAACAGGATTGATCTTGTCCTGGCATAAGGAGTTTGCCTATGGACAGTAACCATATCGCACCGGCGATTGTTGTCGCGGCCATTGACGGCACACTCTCCGCCTGGAATGACGTTCTGTTGGGTATCGAAGAAGAAGGTATTCCCTTCGTTGTCCAGGAGCAGGTCTCAGACGATGTCGTTCGCTGCGCCTGGCAAGCAGCGCGCCAGTCGCAGCTGCTCGTAGGCATCGCCTGCGACAGTGAAACGTTGGTTGTGCATTACAAGAATTTACCCGCATCAGCGCCGCTATTTACGCTGACCTATCACCAAGATAACCCTGCCCGTCGACGTATTGGCAACAACGCCGCGCGGCTGGTTAAAGGCCTTCCCTTCCGGGATGGTCACTCATAATCCACAGGAGAACCGCAGTATGAATAACGCACTGGGTCTAGTTGAAACAAAAGGGCTGGTAGCCGCGATTGAAGCCGCCGATGCCATGGTGAAATCCGCCAACGTGCAGTTGGTCGGCTATGAAAAGATCGGCTCGGGTTTAGTGACCGTGATGGTTCGCGGTGATGTCGGTGCCGTAAAAGCGGCCGTAGACGCAGGAAGTGCTGCGGCAAGCGCGGTAGGCGAAGTCAAATCCTGCCACGTCATCCCACGCCCGCACAGCGACGTTGAGGCCATTTTACCTAAATCTGCCTAAGTCACTTCGAAAAAGGAGCACAGCGTGAAGCAATCACTGGGATTACTTGAAGTTAGTGGTCTGGCATTAGCCATCAATTGCGCGGATGTCATGGCGAAAGCCGCTTCCATCACGCTGGTTGGCCTCGAAAAGACCAACGGTTCAGGCTGGACGGTTCTCAAAATTACCGGTGATGTGGCCTCTGTTCAGGCGGCCATCATCACTGGCGCCAGTTTTGCCGACCAGCAAGCAGGCCTGGTCGCACATAAAGTCATCGCACGGCCTGGAGAAGGCATTCTTTCTTACCGCGTAGAGACGTCGCCTGAGCCAATTCCCGACGCTGCTCACGAAGAGCCTCAGGAAGAGATCCTTGTTGAGCCGTTTTTACCCGAGAGCGCACAGGGAACTGAGCTTATCAGTTGCAATCTTTGCCTCGATCCACAATGCAAACGCCAGAAAGGGGAACCCCGCTCTCTCTGTCTGCATTCCGGTAAGCGAGGTGACGCGTAATGGATAAGCAACTGCTGGAGACGACCGTAAGCCAGGTCCTGGATGAGATGCGTGAGCGCCCTATTCCGCTGGGCGTTTCTAATCGTCATATCCATCTTTGCGCAGAAGACTATGCCCGTCTTTTTCCTGACCAACCGATCAGCGAGAAAAAAGCACTATTACAGCCCGGACAATACGCCGCCGAGCAAACCGTCACTTTGGTTGGCCCAAAAGGTCAGCTAAAAAATGTTCGCCTGCTTGGACCATTGCGTAGTACGAGTCAGGTTGAAATCTCCCGTACCGACGCCAGAACATTGGGCGTCGCAGCCCCCTTGCGTATGTCAGGCGCTCTGCAAGAAACGCCGGGGATCCGCCTGGTCAGCCCGTTTGCCGAACTGGATCTCACGTCGGGCGTGATTATCGCCCGCCGCCATATTCATATGTCACCGCTGGATGCACTGATCCTGCGTGTTTCGCACGGCGACAGCGTCTCTGTGGCCATTGAGGGTGATGAACGGCGGTTGATTTTTGACAACGTTGCCGTTCGCGTTTCACCCGATATGCGTCTTGAGATGCACATCGACACAGACGAAGCCAATGCGGCTGGCGCAGATAGCCCGCACGCATTCGCCAAACTGGTAACGCCACGATGAACGGCGAAATGGTGCAGCGTATCGTCGAGGAGGTCGTTGCACGTTTGCTGCGTCGTGCCGACAGTACGGTCACGCTCAGCGCCGCGCAACTACGGGATATCGATGCCCGGACCCTGTTTTGCCAGTATTCATATCTGCATGTTCAGCAGGTTGACTTGCCATTACTGGAACAACTTGCGCAGAACGATTCGTCAAACACAACGGCGGTAATGATTCACGAGGCGCTGGCATTTGGACTTCGCGTACAGCTGTCAGTGCAACGTCGTTTGTTACCGGCGTTACCGGTGAAAAAGCTGGCACGCCTGCCTCTGATATTCAGTGATGAGCTGGGGCAGACCGTCATCCTGCACCCGGTCAATCTTTTAAGTTATGCCGACGTGGCTCGCCTTCCCTGTGTATCGCTGGTGCTGCGTCGTCAATGTGTCATTACCGCACTGGCTCGTGAAGCCGCTGGCACACGCAATATTCATCTCATTAAACAGGAGTGAACCATGCATCTGGCACGCGTTACAGGCGCGGTGGTATCCACACAAAAATCACCTTCTCTGGTGGGGAAAAAACTCCTGCTGGTTCGTCGGGTCTGTGCCGATGGGGAACTTCCCTCGCCTCCCACCACAGGTGATGAAGTGGCGGTTGATTCCGTAGGGGCTGGCATTGGCGAGTTAGTGTTGCTCAGCAGCGGCTCCAGCGCCAGACATGTATTTAGCGGTCCCAATGAGGCCATAGACCTGGCCATTGTCGGCATCGTCGACACGGTATCAAGTTAAGGGGGAATGATGGCGATTTATACCCGAACAGGTGATGCCGGAACAACCGCCCTGTTTACCGGCCAACGCGTCAGTAAAACCCATCCGCGTGTTGAAGCTTACGGAACGCTGGATGAACTTAATGCCGCGCTGAGTCTGTGTGTATGTGCTTGCGCCTGCGCGCAACATCGCACGCTGCTGGAGTCTATTCAGTTGCAGATCTTCTGGTTTAGCGCTGAGCTTGCCAGTGAAAGCGAACAACCGGCATCAGGGCAACGTTACATCAGTTCAGAAGAAATTACCGCGCTTGAAATCGCTATTGATACCGCGATGGGCCGCATCCCCCCCTTGCACAGCTTTATCCTGCCAGGTCGGTGCGAGGCGGCAAGTCGATTGCACTTCGCGCGTACGTTAGCGCGTCGCGCAGAGCGACGTCTGGTGGAGCTATCTGAAGGCGTCGCGGTCAGGCATGTACTGATGCGCTACATCAACCGACTCTCAGATTGTTTGTATGCCCTGGCGCGCGCCGAAGACAACGACGCTCATCAAAGCAACATTATTCGGGAAGTGACAAAGCGTTATCTGGCTTCTGGTCACTCCCCCTCCATGAAGGAATCCGCAATGTCCCTCTCATTTCAGGAGCTTCATCAGTTAACCCGTTCAGCCGTTGAACGGGCACAAGAATTACAGGTGCCTGTTGTCGTCAGCATCGTTGACGCTCATGGCGTCGAGACCGTGACCTGGCGTATGCCGGATGCTCTATTAGTGAGCAGTGAACTGGCACCGAAGAAAGCATGGACGGCTGTCGCGATGAAAACAGCGACCCATGAACTTTCCGCTGCGGTTCAACCCGGCGCGGCGCTTTATGGTCTGGAAAGTCATCTGCAAGGCAAAGTGGTGACGTTTGGCGGCGGATATGCGCTATGGCGTGACGGTGTACTGATTGGGGGTCTTGGGGTCAGCGGCGGTAGCGTTGAACAGGACATGGAAATTGCACAAACCGCCATTGCGGCTATTAACGTGAGAACACATCAATGAATACTTCCGAACTGGAAACCCTCATCCGAACCATTCTGAGCGAACAGTTAGCGCCCACCAGCGCGGACGAAAAAGGGAATGGTATCTTTCAGTCCGTTGATGAGGCAATCAACGCCGCACACCAGGCCTTCTTACGTTATCAGCAGTGCCCGCTAAAAACCCGAAGCGCCATTATCAGCGCTATTCGTGAAGAGCTCAATTCGCACCTTGCGACGCTTGCGCAAGAGAGCGCGGTAGAAACCGGAATGGGTAATAAAGAGGATAAGTTCCTCAAGAATAAAGCCGCCCTGGAAAACACGCCGGGTATTGAAGATCTCACCACCACGGCATTGACAGGCGATGGCGGCATGGTGCTATTCGAATATTCGCCATTTGGCGTTATCGGTTCCGTCGCCCCCAGCACCAACCCCACCGAAACCATCATCAATAACAGCATCAGCATGCTGGCGGCGGGAAACAGCGTTTATTTCAGTCCGCATCCTGGGGCCAAAAACGTCTCCCTTAAGTTGATCAGCATGATTGAAGAGATTGCGTTTCGCAGTTGTGGGATCCGCAACCTGGTCGTTACTGTCGCAGAACCCACGTTTGAAGCGACCCAGCAAATGATGGTTCACCCTCACATTGCGGTACTGGCGATCACCGGCGGTCCTGGTATCGTGGCGATGGGGATGAAAAGCGGCAAAAAAGTCATTGGCGCAGGCGCGGGAAATCCCCCCTGCATCGTCGATGAAACTGCAGATTTAGTGAAAGCTGCGGAAGATATCATTAATGGCGCCTCGTTCGATTACAACCTGCCCTGTATTGCAGAAAAGAGCCTGATCGTCGTGGAGTCCGTTGCCGACAACCTGATCCAACAAATGCAAAGCTTTGGCGCGATGCTCCTCACCCCAGCAGAAACGGATAAGCTCCGTGCAACCTGCCTTCCGGAGGGTCAAGCCAATAAAAAACTGGTTGGCAAAAGCCCCGAAACCATGCTGGAAGCCTCTGGTATCGCGGTTCCAGCCAAAAAACCACGCTTGCTGATCGCGGTCGTTGACGCGAACGATGCCTGGGTTACCAGTGAACAGTTGATGCCGATGTTGCCGATCGTGAAAGTGAAGGACTTCGACAGCGCACTGACGCTGGCCATCAAAGTCGAAGAAGGCCTGCACCATACCGCCATTATGCACTCGCAGAATGTTTCACGACTGAACCTGGCAGCCCGCACATTGCAGACCTCTATTTTTGTGAAAAACGGTCCGTCCTATGCGGGAATCGGCGTTGGTGGCGAAGGGTTCACCACCTTTACGATTGCCACGCCAACGGGTGAAGGGACAACCTCAGCCAAAACATTCGCGCGGTCTCGTCGCTGCGTACTGACAAACGGTTTTTCAATCCGTTAATGAGGGTGTGATGAATACCTTTTCACTACAAACCCGTTTGTACAGTGGCCAGGGCAGTCTGGACGTGCTGAAGCGCTTTACGAATAAGCATATCTGGATTATTTGTGATGGTTTTCTTGCGCGTTCGCCGCTAATCGACACGCTGCGAGAAACGTTGCCTGACAGTAATCGCATCAGCGTGTTTAGCGAGATAACGCCAGACCCCACCATCAGCACCGTCGTGCAAGGGATTGCGCAAATGCAATCCCTGCACCCTGATGTCGTAATAGGTTTTGGGGGCGGTTCCGCGCTCGACGCCGCCAAAGCCATCGTCTGGTTCAGCCGCCAGTTTGGTATTGAAATCGAAACCTGTGTTGCCATTCCAACCACCAGCGGCACCGGGTCTGAAGTGACCAGCGCGTGTGTGATAAGCGATCCCGATAAAGGGATTAAATACCCGCTGTTCAACAATGCGCTCTATCCGGATATGGCGATCCTCGATCCCCGACTGGTCGTCAGCGTCCCCGCTAATATCACCGCCAACACCGGTATGGACGTATTGACGCATGCCCTTGAGGCCTATGTTTCATCACGGGCCAGTGATTTCACTGACGCACTGGCGGAAAAAGCCGCGCAAATCGTTTTTCAGTATCTGCCCGTAGCCGTTAAAAAAGGGGATTGCCTCGCGACACGCGGAAAAATGCACAATGCGTCAACCCTGGCTGGCATGGCGTTTAGCCAGGCCGGTCTGGGGCTTAACCATGCCATCGCACACCAGTTGGGAGGCCAATTTCACCTCGCTCATGGACTGGCCAATGCGCTGCTACTTACCTCAGTCATTCGTTTTAATGCACAGGATCCGCGAGCGGCAAAGCGGTACGTAAGATTCGCGAAAGCTTGTCAGTTATGTCCGGACAATGCGAACGATATCACAGGGTTGAATGCGCTGATTCGCAGTATTGAACAACTCATAAGACAATGCGCCATTCCTTCTTTTTCCGAAGTGCTGACTGATGGTAAAACGGAGTATTCCCAGCGAATACCTGCCATGGTTCAGGCTGCACTGGCAGATGTCACGTTAAAAACTAATCCGCGTCCCACTGACGCCAGCGCTATTCAAGCGTTGTTGGAGGAATTGATATGAATACGTCTCCTAATGCCTTCGAATTCACTGAACTTATCGTTTGCGATGCTCAGGCAATCCGTGAAAGAGTTCGTGCTGCGGGGGTGGTAGGTGCCGGAGGCGCTGGTTTTCCCGCCCATGTCAAATTGCAGGCGCAGGTGGAAATCTTCCTCGTCAACGCCGCAGAATGTGAACCGATGCTGAAGGTCGACCAACAGCTCATGGCCCAACAGGCGGCTCGTCTGGTTCGTGGCGTGCAATACGCAATGAAAGCAACCGGCGCCCGTGAAGGCATTATTGCCCTCAAAGAAAAATACCGACCTGCCATCGCCGCCTTAACCCCGCTTCTCCCTTCAGACATCAGGTTGCACATTTTGCCGGATGTCTATCCGGCAGGTGATGAGGTTCTGACCATCTGGATGGCGACAGGTCGGCGCGTCCCTCCTGCGGCTCTGCCTGTCAGCGTGGGCGTCGTCGTCAATAACGTGCAGACCGTGCTGAATATCGCCAGAGCGGTGGAACAGCAGTTTCCCGTCACACGCCGTACTCTGACGGTTAATGGCGCCGTGGCTCATCCCCAGACGCTGACTGTCCCCATCGGTATGTCATTGCGTGAGGTTCTCTCTCTGGCGGGGGGAGCCACCATTGATTCCCCCGGGTTTATCAATGGCGGCCCAATGATGGGGCATTTGCTCACCACGCTGGATACCCCGGTAACCAAAACCACGGGGGGATTGCTGGTATTGCCCGAAAAGCACCCACTGATCCAGCGGCGTATGCAGGATGAACGCACGGTGCTTTCCATTGCGAAAACGGTCTGCGAACAGTGTCGGTTATGTACTGATTTGTGCCCTCGACATTTGATAGGCCATGAGTTATCGCCACACCTGCTGGTACGTGCGGTGAACTATCAACAAGCCGCAACACCCCAACTGTTGCTCAGCGCGTTGACCTGTTCGGAATGTAATGTGTGTGAAAGTGTCGCCTGTCCGGTGGGTATCTCCCCAATGCGTATTAACCGCATGCTCAAGCGTGAGTTGCGGGCGCAAAACCTGCGTTATGAAGGGCCACTGAATCCTGCCGATGAAATGGCGAAATATCGACTGGTGCCGGTAAAACGGCTGATTACTAAGCTGGGTCTTAGCGACTGGTATCACGAAGCACCGTTATCAGAAACCGAACACCTGACGGATACCGTCACTCTGCTTCTGCGCCAGCATATTGGCGCCAATGCCCTCCCACAGGTGCAAAAAGGTGACCGGGTCATTCGTGGCCAGTGCGTCGCAGATGTCCCCGCGGGTGCATTAGGCGCGCCCATTCACGCCAGTATTGACGGCATCGTTTGTGACGTCACTGACCAGGCCATTACGGTTGTAAGAGGTTAACCATGTCTCAGGCAATAGGTATTTTAGAACTCACCAGTATCGCTAAAGGAATGGAATCAGGCGATGCCATGCTGAAAAGCGCCAACGTGAATCTTCTGGTCAGTAAGACCATCTGCCCAGGCAAATTTTTACTGATGATCGGCGGTGATGTGGGGGCTGTGCAACAAGCCATAGAGACCGGTTTATCACTCGCCGGTGACATGCTCGTCGACAGCCTGGTGTTACCCAATATTCATGCCAGCGTCCTCCCCGCCATCAGCGGGCTGAACAGTGTTGATAAGCGTCAGGCCGTCGGGATTGTGGAAACGTGGAGCGTGGCGGCATGCATCAGCGCCGCCGACCGTGCGGTCAAAGCCTCAAATGTCACGCTGGTTCGGGTACATATGGCGTTTGGCATCGGAGGTAAATGCTACATGGTGGTAGCGGGCGATGTTTCTGATGTTAACAACGCCGTTACCGTTGCCAGTGAAAGCGCGGGCGAAAAAGGGCTGCTGGTCTACCGCTCAGTGATTCCTCGTCCACATGAAGCCATGTGGCGGCAGATTGTGGAGGGATAATGGAAAGACAACCCACGACGGATCGTATGATCCAGGAATATGTCCCTGGTAAGCAGGTTACGCTGGCGCATCTGATTGCCAATCCGGGCAAAGATTTATTTAAAAAACTGGGACTTCAGGATGCCGTATCAGCCATCGGTATTCTGACTATCACCCCCAGCGAGGCCTCCATTATCGCCTGTGATATCGCCACCAAGTCAGGAGCCGTAGAGATTGGTTTTCTCGACAGATTCACAGGAGCCGTTGTGTTGACGGGCGATGTTTCTGCCGTTGAATACGCACTGAAACAGGTCACGAGAGTATTGAGTGAAATGATGCTTTTTACCTCATGCCCCGTCACCCGGACCTAACACCATGAAGCGCATGATGCTTATTGGCCCCAGCCAGTGCGGTAAAACGTCACTCACACAATGTTTACGTGGTGAGAAACTTCATTACCAAAAAACACAGGCCATCGTGTGGTCTCCTGACACGATTGACACTCCGGGCGAATACCTTGAGAACCGCTGTCTCTACAGCGCACTGCTGGTGAGCGCCTGCGAAGCTGAAATGATTGCCCTGGTGTTGAACGCCGATGCGCCCTGGTCTCCCTTTTCACCGGGGTTCACAGCGCCGATGAACAGACCCGTCATTGGCATCGTCACCAAATCCGATTTGGCAAACGCGTCGCGTATATCAACCGTACAGAGTTGGTTGACCCAGGCCGGGGCTGAACACATCTTTACCACCAGCGCCGCGACGAATTCAGGCGTCGATGAAATGTTTGATTTTCTGACCGCAAAGGAAGCTTCATGTCTCACAAAATAATGGCCATTAACGCAGGCAGTTCATCGCTAAAATTTCAGTTACTGGCGATGCCGCAAGGCACGGCTATCTGCCAGGGTTTGATCGAGCGTATTGGTATGGTTAATGCGCAGGTCACGATAAAAACGCCCACGCAAAAATGGCAAGAAACATTGCCGATGGCGGATCATCGTGAAGCCGTTGCGTTACTGCTGGAGAAGCTCATTGATTATCGAATTATCAATTCATTAAATGACATCACCGGTGTCGGTCATCGTGTCGCGCACGGTGGCGAATCGTTTAAAGATTCGGCGCTGATCACTGATGAAACGCTGGCGCAAATAGAACATCTCGCGGAACTGGCCCCGCTGCACAATCCGGTCAATGTCATTGGCATTAAAGTATTTCGTCAATTGCTCCCCAACACGCCGTCAGTGGCCGTTTTTGATACAGCTTTTCATCAGACGCTGGATGAACCCGCCTATGTCTATCCGCTGCCCTGGCGCTATTACGCAGAGCTCGGCATTCGTCGCTACGGATTCCACGGCACCAGCCATAAATATGTCAGTGCCACACTGGCAGAAAAACTGGGGGTTCCACTCAGCGCGCTACGCATTGTGTGTTGTCATCTCGGCAACGGCAGCAGTATCTGTGCAATCAAGGGAGGCCAGTCCGTAAACACCTCAATGGGATTCACGCCGCAGTCAGGCGTAATGATGGGGACCCGCAGTGGCGATATTGATCCGTCCATTTTACCGTGGATTGCCCAGCGAGAAGGTAAAACACCACAGCAACTAAATCATTTATTAAACAACGAGTCAGGTTTGCTGGGGGTCTCCGGAATATCCAGCGATTACCGCGATGTTGAACAGGCCGCTGATGCAGGGAATCGACAGGCAGCACTGGCACTCACCCTGTTTGCCGAACGTATCCGCGCCACGATAGGCAGCTACATTATGCAGATGGGCGGACTGGATGTTCTCCTGTTTACCGGTGGGATTGGCGAAAACTCCTCCCGCGCCCGGTCAGCAATCTGCCATAACCTGCATTTTCTTGGGCTGGCGATTAATGAAGAAAAAAATCAACGCAACAACACGTTCATTCAAACAGACAACGCGATGGTCAAGGTGGCGGTGATTAATACCAATGAAGAACTCATGATCGCGCAAGATGTCATGAGAATTGCCTTAAGCGAAACGGCAGCTTTTTGCGTACCTGCGTAATAAAGCATCACCACAAGTTGCGGCAAATCAAGGTAATAGCATGATCAGCATGACACTATGCGCCGAGAATTGCTGATCAGAAAGGTGAATACATGGCTGTAGCACAATGCCCGGCGTCATGCGGTGAACTTATTCAGGGTTGGATTCTTGGCAGTGAGAAGCTGGTCTCCTGCCCTGTCGACTGGTACAGCACCGTCGAGGTGAGTTCAGGCTCGCCTTTGACGGATGAACGTTCGCTTTCACGCACGATGGTAGATCGGGTGCTTGCGCACTTTAACTACCCTGCCCACTGGAGCCAGGAAATACGGGTGGATGTCCATTCCACCATTCCTGTCGCCAAAGGAATGGCCAGCAGCACGGCAGACATCGCGGCAACGGCGCTTGCCACCGCGCACCATCTGGGCCACACGCTTAATGAATCCACCCTTGCCCAGCTTTGCGTGTCACTCGAACCGACCGACAGCACCATTTTCCGCCAGCTTACGCTTTTTGATCATAATGATGCTTCAACGCAGATCGCCTGCGAAGCGCAACCGCGGCTCGATCTTTTAGTGCTCGAAAGCCCCGTGACGTTACGTACCTCGGATTATCACCGTATTCCCCGCCTTGACCGTTTACACGCGGGCGCGGCAGCCTTGCAGCAAGCCTGGGAAAAAGTGCAGGAAGCATGCGTAACGCAAAATCCGCGACGAATGGGAGAAGCCGCGACCCTGAGCGCCATCGCCAGCCAGATGTTACTGCCAAAACCCGACTTCAATGCGTTGTTATCGCTCGTTGAAGAGTGCGATTTATATGGCGTGAATGTGGCGCACAGTGGCAGCGTTGTCGGTTTGATGCTGGACCGGGAGCGTCATGATGTCGATTACATTCAATGGACGCTTGCAGAAAGAAAACTGACGAGCCATTGGCCAGAACAGCATTTACTCAGAATGGTCAACGGTGGGGTTGAACTGCAGTGAGAATCGAACCACGATCCTCACTGCGGTAACGCATTATTCTGCTTTTGCGTCAGGGTTTTTCATTTCACCCATTGCTTTGAGCTTTTTAGAAATGTCGCGACGTTCTTTGGAGATTTCTGCGTTTTTGATGATGTAATCATCAACACGATCTTCATAGTCGGTTTTCATGCTGGCGATAATGCCCTGGATCGCTTCAACGCTCATACCAGGTTTGATGTAGTCGCTCAGGTTGTCCAGCAGCAGCACACGCTTCTGGTTATCACGGATCTTTTTCTCAACGTCCTGGATTTCACGTTGCAGCTTGTTCTTACGGCGAAACAGACGAACAAATTCCAGCACGTCCTGGAAAGAAGGCTTGGTAGTTTCCATTTTTACACCCCTGATAATGTGAGATTCGGATTCGTTTAAGCAACCGCGACAAGTAAGGGTCAACATTACTTTTAGCCGTTGCAGATGACAATGGTTTTATCCTTTTTCCGTATCATACCCTTATTCCTTGCTGAATCGAAGCAGCAGTAGAATCATTCACCTTATCTGCTCTTTATTTGCGCAATGCGCGACAGATCAAATGCGAGAGTAGCTCCAGTTGGCGCGCGGTTTCCATGCTTAGCCAAACATAGCCATGAATGGGGATTTCAGCCACACTGTCGCTATGCTGTTCATTAATCAGTTGCCGAAGTTCCGCCACAATGTCGTTCAGCTTCCCGGTGTTGGCCAGCACGGGCTGCGGGTTTCCTTCATACAACGCATGCGTAATCGTCAGTAACGTTTGCTGGATCCGGTGTTGTGTTTCGCGCAGTGTATGGGCATTCAGCATCACGAAATGGCTGGTGCGCGATGCCCAGTGTGCATTAATTTGCAGCTCAAGCATGCAGACCAGATTGCGGTTAATCGTTTGAATTGCTTCAAATATCGATTTATGAATATGGCTTTCTTTACTGGCGGGCGTAATCAAGCCGCGCATTTTCACGACATCCCCAAGTAGCTGTTGTAAGTGTTTATCCAGCCGTGGACGTTCAAGCAAGTTAGGGGAAAGCGCCGCCTGATAGAGTCGGTTATAAGACGTGACACACTGCGCCAGTTGGATCCGCCAGTGTATAAACGCCCGCTGCGGCCAGATACCGGTAAACAACATCGCCAAAAGTGACCCCAGAATCACATCGCCACCTCGCCATAATGCCGTCTCCATATCACCTGCCGGCGCACCCACCACCACGGCCAGGGTGATTCCTATCAACAACGCCTGATACGGTTTTTTGCCGAGCGCCAACCACCCGCACAGGAACATCGCCACCGCGCACCAGATAATCATCAGCGGTAATGAGAAAAGCTCCAGGCGCAGCGCCACCAACCCTAACGCCGCCCCCAGAATCGTACCGCCGATACGTTCAAAGGCCCGGGGCACCACGTTACCCCAAAAGGAGATCGGCCCCATAATCACCACCAGCGTGATAAGCGGCCACGTGCCTTCCGGAATATGGAACAGACGAACGAACAGAAACGTGAGGATAAATGCCAGCGCAATGCGAATGCCATGCACGACGCGGTAGTGACGATACAAACGAATTTCAAAGGGGCTCAGCGACTTATCAGTACGCACTTTCGGCTCCATCTGGAAATCACAAAGAACGCATTGTACCTGCTTTTTCACTGAAAACATCACTGCTGCGGACAGATCTTATCCAGGATGAACGAATGTCGCGATCGTCCGCGCAGTAACGCCGAAAACATCAATATCACGACTTCGGTTGTACCGGTATATGCATTTCAATATCCCAGTACCCGTCTTCTGCCCCATTGTTCAGATAGAGCTCAAAACACGGTTTGCCGGACATCTGGTAGCGGCTATCCTGCAGCACGCTATTGAAAAACTGATACCACGGCGTCGCGAAATCGTTATTTTCAACGCGAGTGGTAGCAACAGCATATTGACCGCCCACAATTTCCGTGAGGATCACGCCTTCGCTGTTTTCAGGTAGCGTGAAATCAGCGGGTACTGAAACAACGGTATCGCAACGCAGTTTCTCCGCCGGGACTTCATCAGGGTTATCGTAGTAAACGGCAATCCATTCCAGCGGCACGATCTGGTTTCCATCAACCCACATCATCAACTGTTCAAAACCTTGTTTTACCGTTTTTTCCCATGGTCCAACCATGTGAAAACCGGCAATCCTGCGTTTCTCTGCTTGTCTGATCTCGTAGTTCATAATGCCTCCGCCATTATACTGTAATTATATACAGTATAATTTTCACATAACAGCCACAAGGAAATAGTGATTATTATGTGAGCAGACTCGCACTCTCGCCAGTCTGCCCTGGAATAATTCCGTTATGCCTTATGGTGAAAATAATCGCTCAGACGCGAAAAAACACCGCCTTCCTCAACGGACTCCAGCGTCACCAGCGGCCAGTGCGCAACCAATTTGTCCCGATCGTAGAGTTCAATTTCACCAACCCGCTGATGTGAGGCAATGGGGGCGACAATCTCTTTTTTATCAAGCACATATTTTGCTTTGATATTTGGAATTTCTGCTTTTGGAAGCGCTAACCAAAAATCCTGCTCAGTGCCTAATGCAATTTTCTCTTTGTCACCGTACCAGATACGCTCGCTACCGACTTTCTTCCCACTTTTAAGAACTTGTACGGTGTCGAAGTTCTGTTGCCCCCAGTGCAACAGTTTACGGGCTTGATCTTCGCGGCCTTTCGGGCTTTCAGCCCCCATCACCACAGCGATAAGACGGCGCTGCCCATCCACAGCAGAGGCGATAAGGTTATATCCGGCACCCGATGTGTGTCCGGTTTTAAGACCGTCAACGTTTAGCGTTTTATCCCACAGCAGGCCGTTGCGGTTTTGCTGCGTAATGCCATTCCAGGTGAGGCTCTTTTCGCTATACATATGATAAAACTCGGGTTCGCCATGAATAATCGCCCGCGAAAGCACCGCCAGGTCATATGCCGAACTGTGCTGACCCGGCGCATCCAGCCCGTGTACCGTTTCAAAATGCGTATCCTGTAAATTTAGCTTTTGCACATAGCGGTTCATCATGGCAACAAACTGCGGTTGTCCTCCGGCAATGTAATCCGCCAGCGCAACGCAAGCATCGTTGCCTGAATCAACGATCAGTCCGCGACTTAAATCATGCACCGTGACGCGGTCGCCCTCTTTTAAGAACATCAATGAGGACCCCACAAACACGGGATTGTCTTTTGCCCAGGCATCACGTCCGACAGTCACAATGTCGTTGCGGCTAATACGATGGCTGTCGATGGCGCGGTCAACCACATACCCGGTCATCAGTTTGGTCAGGCTGGCAGGGTTACGCTGCTGATGTTCGTTATTGGCGGTAAGAATCTGTCCTGTCGTGTAATCCATCAGCACCCACGCCCCTGCGTCAATGGCTGGCGGTTGGGGGGCAAAGTCGGGGGTATCAGCAGCAAAGGCAGATGTAAGATTCAACGCAAACAGAGACGTGACAATAAACAAACGGGATTTCAACAGCATGTCCTCAGAAAGAGAATAATTTGCTGTTCTTTTTACGGAAGTTCGGGTGAACAAACATGAAAAAATTGCAAGAAAATGTGACTAAAAGCACATTTTCTTGCATGATTTTAACCCACCGCGCCTGTTTTCCGGGTTTCAGCGCGAGGAAAAATTATCCCTTACGCGGCGAAGATTCCGCATGATGACTGCGATGGCGGTGATAACCGTCTATCATGCTGCGGAAAATTTGCCCGGGTGTATCACCGAGCGTGCAAAGGTAAATATGTGCGCAAATAAACAACAGCCCAACGACGGCTAACGCCATATGCAACACCAGCATGACCGGACCCGCCCCCATGAATTGCGGATACAGACACAGAAATCCGCTGATGATCAACAGAGGTACGAGCGCATACATGATGGCCAGATACGCCAGTTGCTGTAGCGGGTTAAATTTGTTTTCCGTCGTGGCGGCGTAGGGGTGCGCTTCGCCATGCATAATGCCGCACAGGTAAAAACGCGTCTGCCGCAGACACCGCGTGACCAGTCCGTTGACGTTCACCTTGTAGTGATGTCCGTTACCGCCAAACGCATTAATGAGGATGAAACCAATCCAACATGCCGCCAGTGCAAATCCGCACACGGTATGCAGTTTCACCATTAATGCCACGGGGCCGATTGAAAAATGGCCAAACAGACCACTGAGCAAAAGCAGGACAAACAGCAGCGCATTTCCCCAGTGCCAGCGGCGGATCGCCAGTGAATAGAGGTAGTCACGTTGCTCTTCCCCCTTCGCCGTTTTCGGTGCAAACATGGCGCGCAACAGCGCATGCGCCCCAAGTGCGGCAAGCAGCATCAACACCACGCCCCCCGCACAGACGAGCCATAAAGGCCAGTAATCCGGCGCGTAGTTCAGTTCGGCACCCCAGATGGTATTCATACTTTACCCTCCTGATGTATCTCCTTGCGTCGGTATAAACTGACCGCGCCACTGCGTTCTTCCTGCTGCCGGTACACCTCTTTTTGGCCGATCCAGTGTTGGATCTCCGGTTCATTGAGTCGACCAAATTTCAGCGCATCCGTCGGACACACGGAGACGCAGGCAGGTTGTTGTCCTGATGCCAGACGCGTATCGGCACAGAAATTACATTTTTCGGCAATCCCCGTTTGGGGATTCAGAAAGCGAACGTGGAACGGACACGCTGCAACGCAGTAATCGCAGCCGATACAGCGCGATTTATCGACCTGCACGATGCCGTTTTCATCACGGAATGAGGCGCCGGTTGGGCATACCGTGACGCAGGGGGCGTCTTCGCAATGCTGGCAGGAGACACGGATAAAACGAAAATGATCCAGCGTGGCAGATTCAGGGTCAGGCGTTTGGATCTGCACCTGAACGCGGCTAAATCCCTCCGGGACATCATTAAGTACCTTACAGGCCACCGTGCACGCCTGGCATCCAATGCAGCGTTTCTCGTCATGCAACATGACATATGAATTCGTCGGTTGATTCATGCTTTTCTCCCTCCTCATGCCCGGCTAAGCGTGACGCCAGCGGTATGCACCACCGTGCCAGAAACCGGACTGGTCACATGCGGCAGCAAGTTTCCGCAGTGAATGCCGTGCGTTGTCGCGGCGGTTTTCGCCCCGGCCTTCGCCCCAAATCCCATATAAACAAACAGCGTATCGGGTCGAATGCCTGCCGTTACCAGCGCTTTCCCTTTTTCTTTGCCGGTTGCGTTTTCCAGCCAGACCTCATCCCCGTTGCGGATACCCTTTTCACGGGCTGTTTGCGGGTGGATCCAAACGGCGTTATCCCACATCAACTCACTGAGTAACGGGACATACTGCGTCGCGCCGTTGGTGTGTACGGCAACCTTGCCCTGAATAAAATAGAGTTCGTCGTCTTTTTTAAGCGCGATATGGCGGGCCTGAGGTACTCCATAACCAGGCAACAAGGCTTCCAGCGCTTCAGAGTACAGCTCGATTTTGCCGGACGGCGATTTGAAACGTAGCTGATCGCCATAGGTTCCTTCACTGTCTGTCGCTGCCGCACTGGGAAAATGCGTGACAAACTGACGAACGGATTCGGGCTCACGCAACAACAGCGGTACACCCCATTCCCTATACCCTTTCTGGCGCAATTCCGCCGACAAGCCATGATCGCCATTGAGCTGATACAGCTGGCGAGTCTGCATATCCTGCCAGGGGAAGTAATGCCCCAGGCCCAACTGCACTGCCAGTTCTTTCCAGATTTGCCAGCTCGGACGCGCCTCGCCGATAGGATCCACCACCTGCTGGCGCAACGCGTAAGCGGGATTCAGCCCAGACATGTCGGAGACTTCTTCATCACGCTCGAGGTAAGTGCATTCCGGTAACAGATAGTCTGCGTAAGCCGCGCTTTCACTTAAGTAAACATCGCAACTCACGACCAGATCCAACTGCTCCATGGTTTTCACCAGATCCGGTCGACAGGTGACGGTTTGCAGAGGGTTATGTCGAGACATAATCCAGCCCTTCACCGGGTAAGGCGTCTGTTTTAGCACAGCGTCAATCACGCTTTGGACGACGCCACCGCCGGCCGCGATAAATTTGAATTGCGGCGCCACTAAATCAATGCGCTGTGCCGTCGGCTTGGGCATATTTTTGACGTCAGGTTTTGCCAGCACCGGAGCGACCGTTTCGCCTGCCAGTTTGTTATACGTTGCGGCCCCTTTTTTCTGGTACATCCCGCCCTCGCGCTCAATATTTCCGAGCAGCACGTTCAGGGTAAAAATCATGCGCCGCATGTCGATCTCTTCTTGAGAGAATGTCGCGCGATGACCGGGGCTAACCATGGCATGCGGCGCGCAGGCGGCAAGCTCTCGCGTGACCCGAGTAATGACATCGGCAGGCACGTCAGCATGCTGTTGCGCCCACGCAGGCGTGGTCTCTTTCACCGCTTCCGCCAGCTGCGCGAATCCGCTGGTGTAACGCTCAACAAAGGCGGCATCGTAGAGATTTTCGTTGATCATGACGTGGCACATTGCCATCAACACCGGTAAGTCACCGCCGGGACGAATCGCATGCCACTCATCTGCTTTGCTGGAGAAAACGGAAAGACGCGGATCGAAGCTGACCATTTTGGCCCCCTTCTCCTGCGCCGTCATCAATTCATGGGTATCCGCAACTTCAATCCCCTCATACAAATTATGCCCAAATGAGACCATGTAGCGGGTATTGGCGATGTCCATCGCCAGGTCTCCCCCCATCATCACTTTTGCCGCAATGGATTTTCCGGCAGGACAGGTTGAGGCGTGTGTAAAGGTATTGGGAGAACCGAATGCGGTAGCAAGATGAAACAGATGACCTGAAAGCGAACCGGACTTGGAAGAAAATACGACCCCTTCCGGCCCATATTGCTTTTTAATTTCCGTCATTTTTTCAGCAATTTCTTGATAGGCCTGCTGCCAGCTAATGACCTGCCATTCACCGCCGCCGCGTGGGCCGGTACGCTTCATGGGTTTCACAATACGATGAGGATCATTGACCAGGCTGACACCGCTGCCGCCCCTGGCGCAAACCCGCGTTCCCTGCTGGGGGGCATGAGGATTACCTTGAATAAAAACCGTTTTATTTTTAATAACCTGCGCCTGAATCGGACACCGAAACGAACACATTTCGCACAGACTGGGCGTCAGGGATGTTTTACCGCTCACCCCCTCTGTCGGATTGCGCGCCAGTGCTCCGGGTGCAAAGCCACCTATGGCGCACGCGGAACAACTCAACCCGACGCCTTGCAAAAAACTACGCCGACTGATGCTCATATAACCTCCTGTTATTAGATATATCCAATAATTATATTGAATATATATCGTAAGTTTATGTCCTTACTCACAATTCATAACAGAGAGCAATAAAATAGATAAATAGCTAAAAATTGTTACTTATCAAAAGATTCCGAATACTGTCAAATAATGACAGTCAGCAAGAAAATAACCCCATTGGATGTCGTAAAATTAGCGTAAATTTATATCATTGCCCAGATTCACTCTATTAAAAAAAAGATACAAATCGGCTACGTTATTTCTGTATTCGCTGAAATTTAATAACAACCCAATTAATTCGCATTCGTGATTCAGGCAAAGCATAGGTCTTGCTGATTACCCGGTCGTTTTTTGTTACTCTTACCAGAGCGAAAATTGAAACCGGGTACAACTCCACAATGAATGACGGCAAGCAGCTTCCTACCTTTTTGTTCCACGATTACGAAACATTTGGTACACACCCCGCACTGGACAGACCCGCGCAGTTCGCCGCGATTCGCACCGATAGCGATTTTAACGTTATTGGCGAACCGGAGGTGTTTTATTGTAAGCCTGCCGATGATTACCTCCCGCAACCGCAGGCCGTGCTGATCACCGGCATCACGCCGCAGGAAGCGCGGGAAAAAGGGGAAAACGAAGCCGCCTTCGCTCAACGAATTCACGCCCTGTTTACCGTGCCGAAGACCTGTATCCTTGGCTACAACAATGTCCGCTTCGATGATGAAGTCACGCGCAATATTCTGTACCGCAACTTTTACGATCCCTACGCCTGGAGCTGGCAACACGATAACTCGCGTTGGGATCTGCTGGATGTGATGCGCGCCTGTTACGCACTGCGACCGGAAGGGATCAACTGGCCCGAAAACGAAGACGGGCTGCCCAGTTTTCGCCTTGAACATTTAACTAAAGCCAACGGGATTGAACACGCCAACGCACACGATGCGATGGCCGATGTTTATGCGACCATTGCGATGGCGCAACTGGTGAAGTCACGCCAGCCACGTCTGTTTGAGTACCTTTACACCCACCGTAACAAGCATAAGCTGGCCGCGCTGATTGATGTCCCTCAGATGAAACCGCTGGTCCATGTCTCCGGTATGTTTGGCGCATGGCGCGGCAATACCAGTTGGGTCGCCCCGCTGGCCTGGCACCCGGAAAATCGGAATGCGGTGATCATGGTGGATCTGGCGGGCGATATTTCTCCGCTGCTGGAGCTTGACAGCAATACCCTGCGCGAGCGGTTATACACAGCCAAAGCCGATCTGGGCGATAACGCCGCGGTTCCCGTCAAACTGGTGCATATCAATAAGTGCCCGGTTCTGGCGCAGGCCAATACGCTGCGCCCGGAGGATGCCGACCGGCTGGGCATTAATCGCCAGCAGTGTCTCGATAATCTGAAAGTGTTACGCGAAAACCCGCAGGTACGCGATAAAGTCGTGGCGATCTTTGCAGAAGCAGAGCCGTTTACCCCTTCGGATAACGTTGATGCACAGATCTATAACGGGTTTTTCAGCGATGCGGACCGTGCTGCCATGAAGATCATTCTGGAAACGGAGCCGCGCAATTTACCCGCGCTTGATATCACCTTCGCCGATAAGCGTATAGAAAAACTGCTGTTTAATTATCGCGCCCGTAATTTCCCTGGCACCCTGGATGAAGCGGAACAACAGCGCTGGCTGGATCACCGCCGTCAGGTCTTCACACCAGAGTTTTTGCAACGCTATGCGGATGAATTGCAGATGTTGTACCAGCAGTATGCTAATGATAGCGGGAAGCAAACGTTGCTGAAATCACTGTGGCAGTACGCCGAAGAGATTGTTTGAGAACCGAAAAAGTCCCTACTGACTGAATTTGCGGCATAAAAAAACCGGAGACAACGCTCCGGTTTTTTATTATGCGCCTGACGAACAGGCGCGGAAAAGTCAGTGGTTATGCAACGTCTTCGTACTGCGGCACCGGGTTGCGGAAGCTTTTGGTCACGCATGCCAGATAAATCAGGCCAATCGCGGCCCAGATCAAGCCCAGCACCATGGAGCTCTCTTCCAGGTTAACCCACAGCGCGCCAACGGTCAGCGCACCACACATCGGCAGGAGCAGATACTGGAAATGGTCTTTCAGCGTTTTGTTGCGCTTTTCACGGATCCAGAACTGTGAAATCACCGACAGGTTAACAAATGTAAAGGCCACCAACGCACCGAAGTTGATAAGCGCAGTCGCCATCACCAGGTCAAAGTTGATTGCCAGCAGAGCAATTGCCCCTACCAGGATGATGTTCATCGCCGGGGTACGCCATTTCGGGTGAACGTAACCGAAGAAACTTTTCGGGAACACGCCGTCACGACCCATCACGTACATCAGACGTGCTACGCCCGCATGTGCCGCCATACCAGAAGCCAGTACGGTAATGGTGGAGAAGATCAACGCGCCAACCTGGAAGGTTTTACCCGCAACATACAGCATAATTTCTGGCTGAGAGGCATCCGGATCTTTAAAGCGAGAGATATCCGGGAAGTACAGCTGCAGGAAGTAGGTTGAAAAGATGAAGATCAGGCCGCCGATAAGCGCGGTCAGGAAGATAGCACGCGGAATAACGCGCTCTGCATCTTTGGTTTCTTCCGACAGGTTGCTGATGCCGTCAAATCCGGTAAAGGAGAAGCACAGAATCGTCGCACCGGTGATCATCGGAATCACGTGCGCATCACCAGACCAGAACGGACGCGAGCTGGCCAGCGTACCGGCGCCTTCGCCTTCAAATACACCGTACACCACCATGCCCAAAATGACCGCGATCAGCACAACCTGCAACACCACAATAACGGTATTGAAGTTGGCCACGGATTTGAGACTGCGCAGGTTAAATGCCGTCATGAACGCCACCAGGGCGATAACAAACACCCACGACGGGATCGAAGGCACAAGGGCTTCAAAGTAAATTTTCGCCAACAGAATGTTGATCATCGGCGCGAACAGATAGTCGAGCAGAGAAGACCAACCCACCATAAAACCAACGGTAGGGCTAATGGATTTCTGGGCATAGGTATACGCAGAGCCTGCAGAAGGGTAACGACGCACCAGCTTCCCGTAACTCAGCGCCGTAAACAGAATAGCGATCAGCGCGAAGGCATATGCCGTCGGTACGTGACCGTCTGTGAGGCCTGAAACGATACCAAATGTATCGAACAGCGTCATCGGCTGCATATAGGCAAGGCCCATCATAACAACCGGAACTAACGTAAGCGTCTTACGTAATTCCACGCGAGAGGTGTTTGGAGTAACGTTATGCGACATGGTCATTCCCCTTTACGGCGAATACCGTCGCGTAAGCAAAAAATTGCCCCATTTCTATGGATTCCTCAGCGACAACAACTGTCGGTTTTTAGTAAGTATCTATCCGGTACGAAGCCCGGCCTCTTTTATGAATGATTGGTTTGATGCAAAAAAATAACCGACGCGTATTAAAACGTCGGTTAATGTCATTTTTTGCAAGCGGCGTATTTTGCACTAGATTGAGGAGAAATGACAAGAGAATGAGACCCCTGCCCCAAATTAATTTGCCTAAACGATTGATTTATCAACAGCATCTTTTGAGTAGACACCAGCAATAGCACTATTTGCTAAAATCTCATCTCGCCACCATGCGCTGGCCAGTCCGGCAGTCTGCTCGTTCCAGCCAATCCATACCGGTTCAAAGAAGATTTGCGCCACCACCTTCTTCTCAACCAGCGCGCCACTTTCCAGAAATCGCTGCGCCAGATAGCGCGGTAAATAGCCGCATCCCAGCCCACTGATTTGCAATTCCAGTTTGGTTTTAAAATCAAACACGGTTATCGCTTCCTGGTCTTCAAGAAGCTGAGATGAGGACGCCGGATGAGTAATGTCGCCAACCACAATGGCGCGGAAGCGTTTAATGATACGGCGGCTCAATGGCTCTTGTTCCTGCACTAAGGGGTGGTGCGGTGCGACCGCAAAGACTTGCTCAAGATACCCCAACTGCACAAAACCGAAACCGCTTAAAGGCGGCGGTTCATGCGTTGCCCCCACAATGATATCCGCCCGTCCCTGCGTGAGCGCTTCCCAGGAGCCGCCCAGTACGCCATTGATAAATTTAAGGCGGGTAACGCTGTGATGTTGATAGAAAGATTCGATGAGTGGTGCCAAAAGTGAAAAAGGGAATGTGTCATCCACACCGATGACCAGTTCGTTTTCCCAGCCTTCGTGAAGTTTGATAGCCTGTTTTTCCAGCTCGCGTACGGTGTGCAGGACTTCCCGGCCTTTTTCCAACAGCATTTGGCCGGTACGGGTGAATTTGGCCCGATGACCGCTGCGATCCAGTAACTGAATATTCAGATCGCTTTCGAGTTTGTGGACGGTATAGCTGAGAGCAGAAGGCGTCTTAAATAATTTTGCCGACGCCGCCGCAAAACTGCCCTCTTTCTCTAAAGCATCAAGAATGATCAGAACGTCCAGCAGTGGTTTCATGCTCGCCCCCTCAGGGTATATGGCGATCACCTGCTGGCCGTTCGCGTCATTCCATTGGCATCACCAGCGGATCAGGATACTGATACTCAAATCCAAGCTCATTACAAATCCGGCTGCCATCAATAATTTTACCTCTTCCCTTTTCCGGGCCTTCCCGGAATTTCGGCGGTTCCATTCCCAATAAACGGGCCATCTGTGGATAGAACACATTACGCGCCGGGTGCGCGGGCGCACATATATTATAGATGTGTCCTCCTTTAGGTGCCTGTAACAGAAGGGTGATGGCAGCGATCACATCCTCCAGATGCACCAGATTCACCCCCTGCTCGCCGTCAGGTGCCATTTTACCGGCAAAGAAACGCCCGGGATGTCTTCCTGGCCCCACCAGCCCCGCCAGGCGAAGAATATCCACGGAGGTGCCAGGCAAATTATGTAGCCAGTCTTCAAGCTCCTTCAGTACGCGTCCACTCGCCGTCACCGGGTTGCGCGCCATGTTCTCTTTTACTGTCCCCTGCACATCGCCATAGACCGATGTAGAACTGGTAAAAAGAATACGCGGGATACGATGCGCCAGCGCGCTATCCACCAGCTCCTGCATCGCCTGCAGGTAAAAATCCTCACCGGGACCACTACGACGCGCGGGTAGCGTTACCACCAATGCATCCACATCCATCAATGCATCAAGGTCATCCGTTTCACAAATCAGCTCCGGCTCCAGGCGCAGCGGATAGCTTTCAATGCCGCTCATGCGGGCCGCGTCCACCCCATCCTGAGTGGTTTTGCTGCCGATAACCTGCCAGCCCTTCGCAGCCAGAGACATCGCCAGGGGCATGCCTAACCAACCTAAACCGACAATCGCGACCTTTTTCATCCCTTTTCTCCTGAATCTGGCACCATTTATATAAGGCTACGCCAGCATGGTGTGACTGACAATTCATACCACCAATATGAAATGAATTAATGTACATAAAAAGCCCTTGCTTTCCGGCTCTAAAGTGGTTTAGGTTAAAAGACATCAAATGAATAAGCATTCATCGAGAATTTTATGACACGCGTTCAATTTAAACACCACCATCATCACCATCATCCTGACTAGTCTTTCAGGCGATGTGTGCTGGAAGACATTCAGATCTTCCAGTGGTGCATGAACGTATGAAAAAGCCCCCGGAAGATCTCTTCCGGGGGCTTTTTTTTGTGCGTGACTCAGCTCGGTTCAGACAGGATAAAGAGGATTAAAAGATGTTAGATAACACTCGTTTACGCATAGCTATTCAAAAATCAGGCCGTTTAAGCGACGATTCACGCGAACTCCTGGCCCGCTGTGGGATTAAAATTAATTTACATACTCAGCGTTTGATTGCGATGGCGGAGAATATGCCTATCGATATTCTGCGCGTGCGTGACGACGACATCCCGGGCCTGGTCATGGACGGCGTTGTTGATCTGGGTATTATCGGTGAAAACGTCCTCGAAGAGGAACTGCTGAACCGTCGTGCGCAGGGTGAAGACCCACGCTATTTTACGCTGCGTCGTCTCGACTTCGGCGGTTGCCGTCTCTCGCTGGCGACCCCTGTCGACGAAGCGTGGGATGGCCCTGCCGGGCTGGATGGCAAACGCATTGCCACCTCTTATCCACACCTGTTGAAACGTTATCTGGATCAGAAAGGCGTTTCGTTTAAATCCTGTCTGCTTAATGGCTCTGTTGAAGTCGCCCCGCGTGCCGGTCTGGCTGATGCAATCTGCGATCTGGTGTCAACCGGCGCGACGCTTGAAGCCAATGGCCTGCGTGAAGTTGAGGTTATCTACCGCTCTAAAGCGTGTCTGATTCAGCGAGACGGCGAACTGGCCGATGCCAAACAACTGCTGGTTGATAAATTACTGACCCGTATTCAGGGCGTTATTCAGGCCCGTGAATCCAAATACATCATGATGCACGCGCCAAGCGAGCGTCTGGATGAAGTCATTGCCCTGCTGCCGGGCGCCGAGCGCCCAACCATTCTGCCGCTGGCAGGCGATCAGCAACGCGTCGCGATGCACATGGTCAGTAGCGAAACCCTGTTCTGGGAAACCATGGAAAAACTGAAAGCGCTGGGTGCCAGTTCGATTCTGGTGCTGCCCATTGAGAAGATGATGGAGTAAATAGCCATGAGCTTTAATACTATCATTGACTGGAATACCTGTAGCCCTGAGCAGCAGCGTGATTTGCTGATGCGCCCGGCCATTTCCGCCTCTGACAGCATTACCCGTATCGTTGCGGATATTCTGGACAACGTGAAATCACGCGGTGACGACGCACTTCGGGAATACAGCGCCAAATTTGACAAAACGAACGTCGGCGCAATGAAAGTCACTGCCGATGAGATAGCCGCAGCCAGCGACAGACTAAGCGACGAACTCAAACAGGCCATGGCGGTTGCGGTAAAAAATATTGAGACGTTCCACACCGCGCAAACCCTACCAACGGTGGATGTGGAAACCCTGCCAGGCGTACGCTGCCAACAGGTGACCCGCCCGGTGAGCTCTGTCGGCCTGTATATCCCCGGCGGCTCCGCCCCACTCTTCTCGACGGTATTGATGCTTGCCACGCCAGCACGTATTGCTGGCTGCAAAAAAGTGGTTCTCTGCTCTCCACCACCAATTGCCGACGAAATTCTCTACGCGGCAAAGCTGTGCGGCGTGCAGGAGGTCTTCAACGTTGGCGGCGCGCAGGCGATTGCCGCGCTGGCCTTCGGCAGCGAATCTGTCCCTAAAGTGGATAAGATCTTTGGTCCCGGCAATGCTTTTGTCACCGAAGCCAAACGTCAGGTCAGCCAGCGTCTCGACGGCGCAGCCATCGATATGCCTGCGGGACCGTCAGAGGTACTGGTGATTGCCGACAGCGGCGCGACGCCAGATTTCGTTGCCTCCGACCTGCTCTCCCAGGCGGAACATGGCCCTGACTCGCAGGTGATTCTGTTAACGCCAGATGCCGATCTCGCCCGTCGGGTAGCCGACGCCGTTGAACGCCAGTTAGCCGAACTGCCGCGCGCGGAAACGGCGCGTCAGGCGCTAAGCGCCAGTCGACTGATTGTGACGAACGATTTGGCGCAATGTGTGGCCATTTCTAACCTGTACGGACCAGAGCACCTGATCATTCAGACCCGCAATGCGCGCGAACTGGTCGATGAAATCACCAGCGCAGGCTCCGTCTTCCTGGGCGACTGGTCACCCGAATCCGCGGGCGATTATGCTTCCGGTACCAACCACGTGTTGCCGACCTATGGCTACACGGCGACCTGTTCCAGCCTTGGGCTGGCTGATTTCCAGAAACGTATGACCGTGCAGGAACTATCACGAGAAGGTTTCTCCGCCCTGGCCTCTACCATCGAGACGCTGGCGGCAGCCGAACGCCTGAGCGCCCATAAAAATGCCGTTACCCTGCGTGTTAACGCCCTGAAGGAGCAAGCATGAGCACCGAAAACACCCTCAGCGTCACCGACTTAGCCCGTGAAAACGTCCGCAAACTGATACCGTACCAGTCGGCACGCCGTCTGGGTGGTAACGGCGATGTCTGGCTGAACGCCAATGAATTTCCCACGGCGGTCAATTTTCAGCTTACCCAGCAGACGCTCAATCGTTACCCGGAATGTCAGCCAAAAGCGGTCATTGCCAACTATGCCCAGTATGCGGGGGTGAAGCCAGAACAGGTACTGGTCAGCCGTGGCGCAGATGAAGGTATCGAATTACTGGTCCGCGCGTTTTGTGAGCCGGGCAAAGATGCGATTCTTTACTGCCCACCCACCTACGGTATGTACAGCGTCAGCGCTGAAACGATCGGCGTGGAGTGCCGTACCGTGCCTACGCTTGAAAACTGGCAGCTGGATATGCAGGGCATTTCGGACAAGCTTGAGGGCGTGAAAGTGGTGTACGTCTGTAGTCCGAACAACCCGACCGGACAGTTGATCAACCCGCAGGATCTGCGGACATTGCTGGAGCTGACCCGCGGAAAAGCCATTGTGATTGCCGATGAGGCGTATATTGAGTTTTGCCCGCAGGCAACGCTTGCTGGCTGGCTCGATGAATACCCCAACCTGGTTATCTTACGGACACTGTCTAAAGCGTTTGCCCTTGCCGGATTACGCTGCGGGTTTACGCTGGCCAGCGAAGAGGTCATCACTCTGCTACTGAAAGTCATCGCCCCCTATCCGCTCTCCACACCGGTTGCCGACATCGCCGCCCAGGCCCTAAGTCCGCAGGGCATTACCACGATGCGCGAGCGCGTGGCGCAGATCCTGGTCGAGCGTCAGTATCTGGTCAATGCTCTGAAAGAAATAGCCTGCGTAGAACAGGTCTTCGACTCCGAAACCAACTACGTTCTGGCGCGGTTCGCCGCCTCCAGTAGCGTGTTTAAATCGTTGTGGGATCAGGGCATTATCTTACGGGATCAGAATAAACAACCTTCTTTAAGCGGCTGTCTGCGGGTAACTGTGGGAACCCGCGAAGAAAGCCAGCGCGTCATTGACGCCTTACGTGCGGAGCAAGTATGAGCCAGAAGTATCTTTTTATTGACCGTGATGGAACCCTGATTTCTGAACCGCCGAGTGATTTTCAGGTCGATCGCTTCGACAAACTGGCATTTGAGCCTGACGTTGTCCCCGTTCTGCTAAAGCTGCAAAAAGCAGGCTTTAAACTGGTGATGATAACCAACCAGGATGGGCTGGGAACACAGAGCTTCCCGCAGGCGGATTTTGAGGGTCCGCACAACCTGATGATGCAGATTTTTACCTCTCAGGGCGTGCAGTTTGATGAGGTTTTGATCTGCCCGCACCTGCCCGCGGATGCGTGCGACTGCCGTAAACCGAAGGTCAAACTGGTTGAACACTATCTGGCCGAACAGGCAATCGACAGCGTTAACAGCTATGTCATTGGCGACCGTGCCACTGATCTCCAGTTGGCTGAAAACATGGGGATCACCGGCCTACGCTATCATCGCGAAAATCTGAACTGGGCGATGATTGGCGAACAGCTGACGAAACGCGATCGATACGCCCACGTAGAGCGCAACACCAAAGAGACGCAGATTGACGTCAAGGTGTGGCTCGACCGCGAAGGTAGCAGCAAGATCAACACGGGCGTCGGCTTCTTTGACCACATGCTGGATCAAATCGCCACCCACGGCGGCTTTCGTATGGAGATTGCCGTTAAGGGCGACCTCTACATCGACGATCACCACACGGTCGAAGATACCGGTCTGGCGCTGGGCGAAGCGTTAAAACTGGCGCTGGGCGACAAGCGCGGCATCAACCGTTTTGGTTTTGTTCTGCCGATGGATGAATGCCTGGCGCGCTGTGCGCTGGATATCTCCGGGCGTCCGCACCTGGAATACCGCGCCGAATTTACCTACCAGCGTGTCGGCGATCTGAGCACCGAGATGGTTGAGCACTTCTTCCGCTCGCTCTCCTACACCATGGGTGTGACATTGCACCTGAAAACCAAAGGCAAAAATGACCACCACCGCGTGGAAAGCCTGTTTAAAGCGTTTGGTCGTACTCTGCGTCAGGCGATTCGCGTGGAGGGTGACACGCTTCCTTCCTCGAAAGGAGTGCTGTGATGAACGTGGTGATCCTCGACACGGGCTGTGCCAACCTGAACTCGGTGAAATCCGCCGTGGTGCGCCACGGATACGAGCCGGTGGTCAGTCGCGACCCGGATATTGTACTGCGGGCAGACAAATTGTTTCTGCCAGGGGTGGGGACCGCGCAAGCGGCGATGGACCAGTTGCGCCAGCGAGAACTGATTGAGCTTATCAAAGCCTGTACCCAGCCGGTGTTGGGTATTTGCTTAGGCATGCAGCTTCTGGGTCGTCGTAGCGAAGAAACCCACGGTGTTGATCTGTTGGGGATTATCGACCAGGACGTTCCTAAAATGACCGACTTTGGTCTGCCGCTACCGCATATGGGCTGGAACCGCGTCTACCCACAGGCCGGGAATCGTCTGTTCCAGGGCATTGAAGACGGCGCTTATTTTTACTTCGTGCACAGCTACGCGATGCCGGTGAACCCGTGGACCATCGCCCAGTGCCATTACGGCGAACCGTTCACCGCCGCCGTGCAAAAAGACAATTTCTTTGGCGTGCAGTTCCACCCGGAACGTTCAGGCGCCGCGGGCGCACAGTTGCTGAAAAACTTCCTGGAGATGTAATGATTATTCCGGCATTAGATTTAATCGACGGCACCGTGGTACGCCTCCATCAAGGCGATTACGCCCAACAGCGCGATTACGGAAGCGATCCCCTGCCCCGTTTGCAGGATTACGCGGCCCAGGGAGCAGAAGTGCTGCATCTGGTCGATCTGACCGGCGCAAAAGATCCGGCAAAAAGACAAATTCCGCTGATTAAAGCCCTGGTGGCCGGCGTTAACGTGCCTGTACAGGTTGGCGGCGGCGTACGCAGCGAAGACGATGTGGCGGCGTTGCTCGAGGCTGGCGTTGCGCGAGTGGTGGTCGGCTCCACGGCGGTAAAATCCCCTGACGTAGTTAAACGTTGGTTCAAACGCTTTGGCGCCGACGCACTGGTGCTGGCGCTGGATGTGCGCATTGACGATCAGGGCAATAAGCAGGTGGCCGTCAGCGGCTGGCAGGAAAACTCCGGCGTCTCTTTGGAACAGCTGGTCGAAATGTATCTGCCGGTCGGCCTGAAGCATGTGCTGTGCACCGATATTTCTCGCGACGGTACTCTGGCAGGCTCCAACGTCGCACTGTATGAGGAAGTGTGCGCCAAATACCCGCAGGTGGCGTTTCAGTCCTCTGGTGGAATTGGCGACATCAATGACGTTGCCGCGCTTCGCGGAACCGGCGTTCGCGGCGTGATCGTCGGACGCGCATTGCTGGAAGGCAAATTTACCGTTAAGGAGGCGATCCAATGCTGGCAAAACGCATAATCCCTTGCCTGGATGTTCGTGATGGTCAGGTCGTCAAAGGCGTACAATTTCGCAACCATGAAATCATCGGCGACATCGTGCCCCTTGCGAAGCGCTATGCCGAAGAAGGTGCCGATGAACTGGTGTTCTACGATATCACCGCCTCCAGCGATGGCCGTGTCGTCGACAAGAGTTGGGTCTCCCGCGTAGCGGAAGTTATCGACATTCCGTTCTGCGTGGCAGGCGGGATTAAGTCGGCAGAAGACGCCGCGAAAATTCTCTCCTTCGGTGCGGATAAAATATCCATCAACTCTCCGGCGCTCGCCGACCCGGAGCTGATCACCCGCCTGGCCGATCGCTTTGGCGTGCAGTGTATCGTGGTGGGAATTGACACCTGGTTTGACGCTGAAACCGGCAAATACCACGTTAACCAGTATACCGGCGATGAGAGCCGTACCCGCGTCACGACCTGGGAAACCCTCGACTGGGTTCAGGAAGTACAAAAACGCGGTGCCGGTGAAATCGTCCTCAATATGATGAATCAGGACGGTGTGCGTAATGGTTACGATCTGGTGCAGCTTAAGAAAGTGCGTGAGGTTTGCCACGTACCGCTGATCGCCTCTGGCGGCGCAGGCACCATGGAACACTTTCTGGAAGCCTTCCGCGATACCGATGTTGACGGCGCGCTTGCCGCTTCCGTCTTCCACAAACAGATCATTAATATTGGTGAATTAAAAACGTACCTGGCAACCCAGGGCGTGGAGATCAGGATATGTTAACAGAGCAACAGCGCAGCCAACTGGACTGGGAAAAAACCGACGGACTGATGCCTGTCGTTGTACAGCATGCGGTATCCGGTGAAGTGTTGATGCTGGGATATATGAACCCGCAAGCGCTGGATAAAACGATAGAAAGCGGCAAAGTCACCTTCTTCTCACGCACCAAACAGCGTCTGTGGACCAAAGGTGAAACATCCGGTCACTTCCTCAACGTGGTCAGCATTGCACCGGATTGCGATAACGACACCCTGCTGGTGCTGGTCAATCCGGTTGGGCCAACCTGCCACAAAGGCAGCAGCAGTTGTTTTGGCGAAACCAGTCACCAGTGGTTATTCCTCTACCAGCTTGAACAACTGCTGGCTGAGCGTAAGACTGCCGACCCGGCGAGCTCCTACACCGCGAAGCTTTACGCCAGTGGTACTAAGCGCATTGCGCAAAAAGTCGGTGAAGAAGGCGTCGAAACGGCGCTGGCCGCAACGGTTAACGATCGTGCTGAACTGACCAATGAAGCGTCAGATTTGATGTATCACCTGCTGGTGCTGCTGCAGGATCAGGATCTCAACCTGACGACAGTCATTGAGAATTTACGTCAGCGGCATCAGTAGACTCAGAACGTAAAAAAACCGGGCGATGCCCGGTTTTTTGTCGGTCGGATAAGCGCAACGCCATCCGACATAGCGATAAATTATTGTGCTTTCGGCTTGTAGTTACGCAGCGCATTACGCCCCAGAACCACACCCGCACCAATCATTCCACCCAGCAACACGGCCAACACCAGCGTAATCGCTTTTTTCGGGCTGTCGCGACGAATCGGCAGCGTCGGTTTCATCACATAGCGATAGGCATGAATTGCGGAAGTGTCTACTTTCAGCTTTTCAATATCCAGTAGGTTCTGTTTCGTCTGATAATAGTTTGCTGAAAAGATCAGAGGGCGTGTCGCTTCATGCTCAATCATTGACTTCAGCGCATCACTACCCAGCAGGAACATGCTGTCTTGTGTGACATCCTGAGTCTGTTGGATTTGCGGTTTGGCGATATTAGCCTGATTAGCAAACTTGAGCGCTTCCTTAATTTGCTGAATACGTAACTCTTTTTGCTCCTGAGACACCACTTCCAGTGTCTTCAGCGAGTCCTGGAGGGTCGTTGTCTGCAATTTAATGTTGTCTTTCAGGTCAACGTCCAGTTCTTTCGCGACCTTCTCATCAACCTGCTGGATGTACTCCGCCAGTTGACGTTGGGCACCTTCGGCAGAATCACTCACATAAGAGACAACCAGTGGCAACGATTGACCTTTTACCGACGGCTCAATGGTCAGTTTTTCAGGTTTTTCTTGGTTTTCCAAAGTTTCTGCCAATGCTGAAAAAGTCGTGTTAAGACGACCGATAAATCCGGCCTGAATCTCACTGACTTTAGGTGCGTTATTACCATACAACACGTTCATCGCATTGTTATAACTGGCAATTTGCCCCACTTCGGGTTGAGTCACAATCGCTGTCGACGTCCATTTCTCCTTCGCTACGGCCAGATAACCCGCAGCAAGCGCAATAGCAACAATCACAGAAACGATGATCGTTACCTTCCCGCGCCACAATTGCATCACTAAGTCAATTAAATCAATTTGTTCCGGATCGTTACTGCGCCCAGCGAGGTTGTGATTATCCACTCTTATCAATATCCTAACGAGAAAAAGGCTTAAGCTCGAAATAGTGTAGTCATAAACATCGTGAAAGCCATAGGATAATTGATAAAAATTACATATTATTTGAATGTCTTTGATAGGTAATCAGGGCTGTTTTAGCCCTGATTAAATTGAGTTAATCGCTGCCGAAAAGATCTCGGGTATACACTTTGTCTGCGACATCCTGAAGTTCAGTTGCCATGCGATTAGAAATAATCACATCAGCTTCCTGCTTAAAAGTGGTTAAGTTTCGCTCAAGTCGGGAGTTGAAAAATGCGTCTTCCTGCATGACCGGTTCGTAAATAATGACGTCAACCCCTTTGGCCTTGATGCGCTTCATGATCCCCTGAATAGAGGATGCCCGGAAATTGTCGGAACCACTCTTCATTATCAGTCGATAAATACCCACCACCTTCGGTTTCCTTGCCAGGATCGCCTCAGCGATAAAATCTTTACGTGTGCGGTTGGCATCCACAATGGCAGAAATAATATTGTTTGGCACCGACTGGTAATTCGCCAGAAGTTGTTTGGTATCTTTCGGCAAGCAATAGCCACCATAACCAAATGATGGATTGTTGTAATGGTTGCCAATCCGAGGGTCCAGGCACACCCCTTCAATAATCTGCCGCGTGTTAAGGCCTAAACTTTCTGCATAACTGTCGAGCTCATTAAAGTAAGCCACACGCATAGCCAGATAGGTATTGGCGAACAGCTTAATTGCCTCTGCTTCGGTAGAATCGGTAAAAAGCGTGGAGATATCCTGTTTAATCGCCCCTTCCTGTAACAACGCGGCAAATCGTTCTGCACGTTCTGAGCGTTCACCGATCACAATCCGTGAGGGATGCAGGTTATCGTAGAGAGCTTTACCTTCGCGCAGGAATTCGGGAGAGAAAATGATATTTTGAGTATTAAATTTTTTAGACATTGCCGCCGTAAAACCAACAGGCACTGTTGATTTAATAACCATTACTGCATCCGGGTTAATGTCTAAGACATCCTGGATAACAGACTCTACACTGGATGTATTAAAATAGTTGGTTTTTGGATCATAATCGGTCGGCGTGGCAATAATGACATAATCAGCATTTTGGTAGGCATATTTTTTATTCAGCGTAGATTCGAATTGAATATCAGCAGACTGCAAAAATTGCTGAATTTCTTTATCAAAAATAGGAGATATCCGATCATTTAGCATTTCAACACGTGAAGGGATAATGTCTAGTGCGATTACCTGATGATGCTGGGCGATAAGTAGACCATTAGACAGGCCAACATATCCGGTACCAGAAATGGTGATATTCATTTCATACTCTCAGAATTAACTTAATATATTAATCACGATGTTTGACATCCTGATAAGATTTAAAAGTTTTAACGCCTGAGTGAATATTGTGTCAATGAAGGCGAAAACATTTCGGATTTTCTTTATCAGAATAAACGATATTTATTAAGTTAGTATTAAGGAGTGAAAAGAAATCAATCAGATTAAAGACAAAAAAAAGCCCGGTTATAAACCGGGCTCACGCATACATAGTTTCAGTATTATTCCAGCCATTCGGTATGGAAAACACCTTCTTTATCAGTGCGTTTATACGTATGCGCACCAAAGTAGTCACGCTGAGCCTGGATCAGGTTAGCAGGCAAAACAGCGGCACGATAGCTGTCGTAGTAGGCAACAGCTGCGGAGAAGGTCGGAACAGGAATACCGTTCTGAACCGCATAAGCCACGACGTCACGCAGCGCTTGCTGGTATTCATCAGCAATGTTCTTGAAGTACGGTGCCAGCAGCAAGTTTGCAATATTCGCATTCTCGGCATATGCATCGGTGATCTTCTGCAGGAACTGGGCACGAATGATGCAACCCGCGCGGAAGATTTTCGCAATCTCACCGTAGTTCAGATCCCAGTTGTACTCGTCAGAGGCAGCACGCAGCTGAGAGAAGCCCTGAGCATAGGAAACAATTTTACCCAGATACAGAGCACGACGAACTTTCTCGATAAATTCTGCTTTTTCACCTGCCAGCTGCGCTTTCGGTCCTGTCAGAACCTTAGACGCCGCCACACGCTGATCTTTCAGCGAGGAGATGTAACGTGCAAATACAGACTCGGTGATCAGAGACAGCGGTTCGCCAAGGTCAAGAGAACTCTGGCTGGTCCATTTGCCGGTACCTTTGTTAGCCGCTTCATCGAGGATCACATCGACCAGGTATTTACCTTCTTCGTCTTTTTTGGTGAAGATGTCTTTCGTAATGTCGATCAGGTAGCTGCTGAGCTCGCCATTGTTCCACTCGGTAAAGGTGTTCGCCAGTTCTTCATTGCTGAGGTTCAGGCCGCCTTTCAGAAGAGAATACGCTTCAGCGATCAGCTGCATGTCGCCATATTCAATGCCGTTGTGCACCATCTTCACATAATGGCCCGCACCATCAGCACCAATGTAGGTTACGCAAGGCTCACCATCTTCAGCGACGGCTGCGATCTTTGTCAGAATCGGCGCAACCAGTTCATAGGCTTCTTTCTGACCACCAGGCATGATAGAAGGCCCTTTCAGCGCGCCCTCCTCACCACCGGAAACACCGGTACCGATGAAGTTGAAACCTTCGGCAGAAAGTTCACGGTTACGACGAATGGTATCCTGGAAGAAGGTGTTACCACCATCAATGATGATGTCGCCCTTATCCAGATACGGTTTCAGTGAATCGATAGCGGCATCGGTACCCGCGCCGGCTTTCACCATTAACAGGATACGACGAGGCGTTTCAAGGGATTCAACAAACTCTTTCACCGTGTAGTAAGGCGCCAGTTTCTTGCCGGGATTCTCGGCAATCACTTCTTCGGTCTTTTCACGGGAGCGGTTGAAAACGGAGACGGTATAACCACGGCTTTCGATGTTGAGCGCCAGGTTGCGCCCCATCACTGCCATACCGACGACGCCGATCTGTTGCTTAGACATTACATACTCCTGTCAGGTGTGGTCACCGCGCGACGTTTGCGCGGCTTGAATGTGTACCGGATATTAACGCAGATTCGATCATAACGAACAGAAAAGATAATTTTAAAGAAGTATTTCTCACATTAAGTGCCAATGTAAAATTTCAGTGGTTATTTTTTTGCCATCGCCATACGTCTTTCACCATATCTTCAAGCGTTTTTGTCGCTTGCCAGTTAAGTTCTACTTGAGCTAGATTAGGATCTGACCAGCATTCGCCAATATCCCCCTCTCTCCGCCCTGTGAATTTGTAATTCACTTTTACACCATTGATTTTTTCGAATTTTTTTATGATATCCAACACAGAGTAACCTACACCAGTACCCAAATTATAAACGTGCAAATTATTATTAGTATTTTTATTCTCTAATGCTGCCAAATGACCGCTCGCTAAATCCATCACATGGATAAAATCCCTGACACCAGTACCATCAGGTGTATCATAATCAGAACCATATACTGAGAGATTTTCCGATTGGTCACAAGCGACCCTACATATATATGGCATCAAATTATTCGGAATACCTTTAGGGGACTCACCTATCAAACCTGATGTATGCGCACCAACTGGATTAAAATATCTCAATATAGTTATGTCTAGCTGATGATTTGCTTTTGCAACATCTTGCAATATACGTTCAACTAGATATTTTGAAGTTCCATATGGATTAGTCGTCCCACCAATTTTGCAATTTTCTGTTAAGGGTATCGTTTCAGGTGTTCCATAAACTGTCGCTGAAGAACTAAAAATGAAATTTTGAACATTGAATTCCAATACATTTTTTATTAAATTCAAAGTGCCGGTAACATTATTATCATAATATTCAACGGGTTTTTGAATTGACTCGCTAACAGATTTTAATCCTGCAAAATGCAACACATGAGAAATGTTGTAAGTAGTGAATATTTTTCTTAGCAATTCACCATCTCTGATATCTCCCTCATAGACTAATGGTTCAACACCACTAATCGCTTTGATTTTAGAAGCGACATCAAGTGATGAGTTGGATAAATTATCAAGAACAATTACGTTGTACCCTTTTAACTGCAACTCAATTACAGTATGGGAACCAATATAGCCCAAGCCACCCGTTACAAAAATCATATGCCTTCCTTACTATACTCTTATTGATACTGAGTCACAAAATTAAACCATTTAACTCATAAGAAACTTGCTAAGTCAGGTTAATGATCTCAGAACTCAAGCTCATTAAATTTCTTTCTGAGATTTTTATCGGAATACATGTGATAATCACTCCTGATTTCTCCGCGTACCAAAGTTGAGAGAAGATTTGCAATGATCTGCTTATCATTTGGTATCGATACATTCCCTGTTTTATGTAAGAAAATGTCCAATTCAGAATTTTTTTCAGTAATACCAATAATAGGTTTATGTAGATACATTGCATCCACCACTTTCGATGGCATATAAGGGTTTTTTATATTATCAAAAAAAGAGTCGACAATAAGAATATAATCAGCAGATTTCAGATTAACAATCATTTCATCATAAGGCAATGAGCCACTAATTAATACATTGGTGCTTAATGACTCAAGCATTTTATTTATCCTCCCGAAATTTTTAAATAAAATTTCAGACTGATAATCACTTAAAGCGTCAAGAAACTTGGAGACATCCCTGTTGCCATAAATAGAACCCGCATGCATGATAACCAAACGCTTGTCATCATGAGGGGTACTTGTTTTTCTATTAATTTTTTCTGACCAATCACTCAAATAAAAAAAAGGAATAACAGTAGATTTTAATATTACCTCTTTGTGACCACTACAAATATAATCCCTCATTGTTGCCGTTACAAAGATTAATTTATCGCTGAAACGAAAAGCTAATTTTTGCTCAATATACCTAATAACTGAACCTGGAGTGATCTTCGCATATCCTGTAAAAGGAGAACGGACGTAAGGATCAGTGAATGATGTAATCCATTTTACTCGCTTAAAAAAGATAAGCTTACAAAAAAAACCAAACCAATGGCAATAAAGTGGGTTAGTATGGGTCACTATATAGAGTGACTTATTTTCCTTAAGTAGTTTTTTAATGTTAAGAAACAAAAGCCAAAGAAAATTTAAATAGACAAACACTTTGTTAAATTTTGTTATATCAATTCTCTCAACCGCAAGGTGATCACCCTTTGTCAACCATTCTGGTATTTCTTGCTCTCCGGTTGGATTATCGAGAGAATAGATTTTGACATTGTGGTTTAAATCAGATAGCGCTTTTGCAATCCGATAGATAACTAAACCAGCGGGGTTTGCAAGCGGCACAGTATTTTTTGCAATAACGATATAATTAGCCAAAATATATAACCTTGTATTATATGTACTTTGTATGATTATTCTTTCTTGTTTTAAAAAAATGAAAGTATACAACAGAAGAGACAAGTATTAGATAAATGAAATTAGATAAAAAATAGCCATAGGAACCACCAACAAGACCATACTTATAAACCATAAATATTGATAAAATTGCAAAAAAGCTAAAATTTATTACTTCGAGCGTTATAAATATTTTCGATTTAGCCTTTGCTATCAATACATAAGAGAAAAGCCAAGCTGTAATTTTAAGAACATCACCACTCACCTGCCATTTAAATAAATTTCGCATATCATGAAATTCACGTGTAAAAAGAATTGATATAATAATATCCCTGAGTAAATACACAGAAAAAGAAGCTACAGAAACAAGAGGAACAATGATTTTTAGTCCATTTAGTAACTCTTTTTTGAGTTCATATTGATCTGTAAGCTCAGATAAGCGAGGAAGATAATAAATTGACAAAGTTGTCGTAACAACTAATAGATACATTGAGGAGATATACCACATCGATTGCCAATAACCTGACGCAGTAGTGCTGATGTTTTCTTGGATGAAATTTCTAATAAGCATTAATGAAAGAGGTCCAACTATCGCCGAAGTGATCGCCATTAATGAGAATGAGAATAATTTTTTTGATTCAACACCAGATATTTTCCCGAAAATTATCCGTATATTTGATAGGCCACCATTTCGCGTAAATGCAAAAGAGAGAGTAAGGAAGATAATAGATTGGTTCAATATCAGAGCTAAAAAAGCACCATTAAGACTAAAATATATGACTAGTAGCGATGAGATAACTAATGACACAATACTTTGATATATATTAATTATCACATAAAGCTTAATTTTCTTTAACCCATTCAATATAGCCAGGACAAAGCTATTTAATGAGGTTAGTATAGTAAACCCACCCAACAACTGAACAAAATGATAATAATCAGATGTAGCGAATAGAAAGTTAGATAAATATGTTGAACAAATTATCAATAACGCACCACAAACTAATGAAAGCGTTACGATGATCTTAAATGCTGAGGACCACAGATAATTAAGACACTCAGGAGTGTATTTGTTATATTCTGCGGTATATTTTGTTACACCGGCTAATATACCACCTTGCGAGAAAGTGTTCGACATCTGGATGAGATTCTGAAACTGGCCGATCATTGCTATTCCTGTAGGACCGATATAAATAGAAACGACCTTATTAATAACCAGCGCACTAAGCATTTTGACAGCTGTAGATACAAAGCTAAGTGCGGCGGTTTTGAAAATATTCACTCATCACCTCAGGAGGTTAAAAAAAATCAAATAGCACAGCCACGAGATTTGTATTTATCAGACTCAACTTTATATTTTGAAAGAAAAAAACATACGTTGATAACAAACCCACTGTTACTTGCATTAATAATTTCAAATAGATCATGCTAATCCCGATAAACTGACCATCAAGATTTTTAATCTTATAATCTCTTTTAGCATAAGTTATTAATGCAATAACTATCAATAAAAATTGATAGCGCATGTATACAGTATCAAAAGGAATAAAAATAAAGAAAATTATTGAACACACCACAAACAACCTAGATAACTCATCCTTGGTGTAATCTCTATTCTGGATAAAGGTGTAACTTAGGATAAAAGGAATCGCTACACTTACTCCCAACTTTATGTTTTCAAAAACAATTCCAGATTGACTAAACCCATGAAGAGAAACACGATCTGCTCCCCATAAACCACTGGTGTAGGTTGCTGCACCGATATTGACATTAAATACTTGTTCTATTCCTAGCAATATAAATGTAACAATAGGTTCAACTAAACAAAAACCAGATATAACCGATATGATCAGGGCACAGAGCGAAAGTTGACGAGAGTTGAAAAACGTACGAGTGATACGTAGGGTTAACATTGCTGCTGGTAATATGACTAGAGAAAAATGGCTGCAAATCGCTAAAATCAAAAAGACAGAGGATAATAATTTCCGTTGTTCAATATAATAATAGTAAATAAATAAAGATACAAAACCAAGTGCTGTAGTAAACCTTATACCGGTAATTTCAATAATCGTGTTTGTAAAAAGGAAAAGAATGAAAATAAGGAAAAAACTTAGCCCTTTTAACTGAGCTCTCTCCTTAAGTTTCATTATCACTGTTATGATGCTTGTATAATAAATCACAACAGATGTAAAATATATAAATTCTTTATTTAATGATAGCCAACTTCCAACATAAAACAAAAACTCAAGATAAAAGTCTTTAGTCTTGTAGAGGAATTCACCATGTTGTAGAAAATATTCATATGATTCATAGTGCCTATATAAATCAAACTCTTGAGGTGGTGAAAAACTATATCCAATGACCCCAAAAAATAGTCCTATAAAAATTGGCGCACCTTTTTTATTTTTAATAACGCCATACACAAAAAGTGGTATAAAAAGGTATGCACTAACCAGTAAACTATAAATTGATAATAAAATGTATATACCTGAACTCAACTCGCAGGGTCTAAATAATATATTTTTCTTTATCATCAGATTTTTCATATAATAGTTTAATTTGAGACAGCATCATTAATTAAAAATAATTGTAATATTTAAAACTCAAAAAATAATTCACACGACTTTTTTTGAAATCTTATTTCCAATCATGGTATATAAATAAAGAAAATGACATACAAAAGCATCATTGATTTATTATCATAAAAATTGTTTTGCTGCAGATGGGTCAAATGGTCCCTCTTTTATTTCAAGAAGAAGTCCTTTATCAGAAAGACATTCAACACTATGAATTTCATTCGGAGAAATTTCCACTGCCAAAATATCAACACCTGCTTCAATGATTGTTTTTTCGATTATACATCCCTGAATAGAATATTTAATTAACTCAAAAACCCCCTCCAAAACAATGAACATCTCCCATTGATGTTCTTCTTTATGGAAGTGAGGGTCTACATAACTCCCTTTAATGAATGCAATCAATAAGCGTTGTACTTTTTCATCATATGATTTGTGTAATAGATAATGTGAACGTTTTCTTTCACTATGATTTGCTTTCAGATAGAGTTCGTCAATAATCTTCTTGTCTATTTTCTTCATGAAATTTAACTACCTTAGATAGTATTTGGGCTGCAATGCCTTTAACATCAAACTCACTTTTAAGAAGGGCCAGAGAATATTCTCCCATTTTTATTCTTAAATTTTTATCCTGTAGCAAAGTTAAGGCGAAATTAAAAAGTCGCTCATCCTCTCCATTAACACAGATCATCCCGGCATTAGCATCATTAACAAGAGGCATTAAATCATTGCCCTCATTTACACTCCCAAGAATAGGGAGCGAATTTACCATATATCCTAAAATTTTTCCTGGGAAATTATGGGCCGTATGATGTCTGGCAAGAGAAAATAATCCAACATCGACTTCTGAAAGAAGAACTTTAAACTCTGACTGTGTTACAGAGGGAATATATGTAAGATTTTTCAAGCCCCACTCATCTGAAATGCAATGAACAAGTTCGACCTCATCGCCCTGACCAACAAAAAGGAAATGAGCTTGTTCATGCGGAAGCATACTCCGAACTAGTCTCAGCAAGTTTCCCATATCCTGAGCATGGCCAATATTCCCTCCATATAAGAATATCACTTTATCTTTTAAGCCTAGCTCTTCTCTATATTTCGGAGAAAATGATACATCCCCGAATTGAGCCCAGTTTCGTAAAACTCCAGTCGAGTATTTTGGATTTATTTGATTAAATAGTTCGACATTTTTTTGAGACATGAGGCCGATAAAATCGGCCTGATCATAATTATACTTTTCAAAAAAGCGGAAATATCTTTCTATTAGTGAACCGGGTTTTATTAGTCCTGCATCAATACTCCATTGCGGAAACATATCTCTCAATATCAAGTATACGAAACAATTTGCTTTAGACTTTATTTTTTTTATCAATGGACCAAAAAATATTGACGGTGAATAAATTACTATTGCATCAAAAGAACTAACCTGATGTTCATTTTTGATAGCTAGCCATGCGTTCCAAGATAGAATAGTTTCTCCTATAGCACGCTTTAATTTACTAACATCTTTAATTTGTGGACTTTTAAAATACCAAACATCAACACCATCTATATTCTTTTTATTAAGACGATTAACTTGATCATGATATGGTGTTATAATCGTGACTTTATGCCCACTTTCAACAAACGCACAAGCCAGCTCATGGAACATTTTAGCAGCAACTCGCGTACTGGCAGGAAGATAATCATCAATAATAAGAGCAAGTTGCATTAATATTTTTTCCAAACAACACGATTTACGTAATCAGTATAAGAATGAATAATACGGATTATTTTTTCAGATACATTCGGAGCATCATAGTCATCAACTTTACGTAGCAAACGTGTTTCACCACGAGGCTGCCTATTCAGTAAAGCAATAGCCTGGAGAATTCGTTCGACACTCATTCCCGTAAACATTACGGATGCTTCTTCAAAACCCTCTGGCCGCTCGTGAGCTTCTCGAATATTAACAGCCGGGAAGTTTAATATAGATGACTCTTCGGTGATCGTACCACTGTCACTAAGAACAACTTTAGCATTCATTTGCAAATGAACATAATCACTGAATCCCAATGGTTTCATCAATCTAACGTGAGGAGAAAATTGAAGGTTCAGTGCATCAATTCTCTTACGCGTCCTAGGATGAGTAGATACAATAATTGGCAACGCATATTTTTCAGCTAACGTGTTGAGTAAAATAACAAAATTATGAATATTGATATCCGAATCAACATTTTCTTCTCGATGAGCACTAACTAAGAAATAGTTATTCTCCTCTACATTTAACTCATGCAATACCATTGAAGCATCGATCTTATCTTTGTAAAAATTAAGGACTTCGTCCATAGGACTGCCTGTCTTAATGATAACATCTGGGTTCAAGCCTTCACGCAAGAGATGCTCCCTTGCAATTGTACTGTATGGCAAATTGATATCAGATATGTGGTCTACTATTTTCCTATTAATCTCTTCAGGGACTCTAAGATCAAAACATCTATTTCCTGCTTCCATATGGAAAATAGGTATTTTTTTCCTTTTTGCCGATATAGCAGATAATGCACTATTAGTATCGCCTAAGATGAGGAGCGCATCAGGTTTTATTTCACCGAGTAACTGATCTGATTTATTGATAACATTTGCAATAGTTTCTGCTGCTGTACCACCAGCGCACTCAAGAAAAACATCTGGTGCACGAATAGACAAATCACTGAAAAAAATCTGATTTAATTCATAATCATAATTTTGCCCTGTATGAACTAAAGTATGTTCACAACATTCGTCAAGCTTAGAAATTATTCTAGAAAGACGAATAATTTCAGGTCTTGTGCCTACGATAGTAACAACTTTCATTTTACTGTTCAGGTTCATAAGGAATACCACTTCTTATAATCAGTGTTCATATACGCCACGAGTTCATCCCAGTCAGGGGGGATGAAATCTATAGTTTTCCTCAAACGTGAGGAATCTAAGCTTCTGTCAATAACTAATTCTTTTGATTCATGAATTACAATTTCCTTTTTATACTCCTTAGAAATTTTTTTCAGTAAATCGAATTTATTGATTGCAATTGCCGATAAATGATACAATCCTTTAATCGATACATTAGGGATAATTTTTTCAGCTAACAATTTTGCTATATAAGCAGTAGGGAAACCAGAGAATATTGCTTTTGAGAAACCTTTTACCTCCCCATCCTGACTTAAAAACCAGTCAACAAGACTTAGGTGTGATGCCAGTTCGTGGCCAATTATAGACGTACGGATGGTAAGATGATTTCCGTAGCCAACCTCACCAAGATATTTAGTTCGTCCATATAGGTCTGTAGCTGTAGGGAAATCATCTTCCTTATAGTTTCCTTTTTTGCCATCAAAGACACAATCTGTTGAAAAATGGATAAACTTTGCCCCACGTGTATCACATATTTCTGCTAACTCATGCGGCAATAAAGCATTAACCTTTATTGCAGATGTATGCTGCTTCGATATGGAGCGTTGTTTGATTAAACCGATGCAGTTAATAACTACTTCAGGTTTAATATTTGTAATTATCTCGTCTACATGCTTCAGATCGAAAACATCAACATCGGAGATAATCGTTCCCTTAGTTTTGTTGTAAAATTTTGCTTTATCTTGGATGTTTCTAACAGTACCATAAACATCAAATTGTGAATATAGACTCAAATTTGCGTAGAGACTAAAACCCAGCATTCCACTGGCACCAAGAATAAGTATTTTCACTTACACCCCCTCAGGAATAATTAAATTTCCAGCTTCAATCTCTCTCATAAAATCTAATTTTCTAAGCAATTCCTTCATACCCTCAACATCAAGCTGTTCAGTATTATTTGAATTATAATCCTGCACCAAGTGAAGATCTTTCTCACCTACTTCAAAATATTTTGAGTAGTTTAAATCACGGTTATCTGCTGGAATGCGATAGTAACGCCCCTGGTCCTGGGCGACAAACATTTCTTCTCTACTGCACAATGCTTCAGATTGTTTTTCGCCATGACGTGAGCCAATAATATTAATCTGATGATCAGGTTTTTGCAGGAATGAAAGCAACGATTTAACTAAAACATCAATGGTAGCTGCTGGTGCTTTTTGTACAAATGTATCTCCATTCTCACCATGCTTGAAGGCATGTAGAACTAAATCCACAGCATCGTCCAGAGTCATCATAAAGCGAGTCATATTAGGGTCAGTTATTGTAATTGGGTTACCATTTATGGCCTGCCTAATAAACAATGGTATAACTGACCCACGTGAAGCCATCACATTACCATAGCGAGTGCAGCAAATAACGGTGTCACCCTTATTATTAAGATTTCGCCCCTTAGCTACAATAACTTTCTCCATCATAGCTTTAGATATACCCATTGCATTAATTGGATATACCGCTTTATCAGTACTTAAGCAAACAACGCGTTTTACTGAATGATTAATGGCAGCTTCTAAAACATTCTCTGTACCTAAAACATTTGTTTTAACTGCTTCTAAGGGATAAAACTCACACGAAGGGACTTGTTTTAAAGCAGCCGCATGGTATACAAAATCGACCCCTCTCATTGCATTCGAAATGCTCTGATAATCTCTAACATCACCAATATAGAATTTTAATTTTTCTGATTTATAAAACTTCCGCATGTCATCTTGTTTCTTCTCATCGCGTGAGAATATACGAATTTCTTTAATATCAGTATCAAGAAAACGTTTTAATACAGCATTCCCGAAAGAACCAGTACCGCCGGTAATTAACAACACTTTAGAATTAAACATAATAAAAACCTATTATTAACAATTAAATCGTTTAAAATAGCATACCACTTTGATAAATTATGAATGCTAAGCCTTAATTTCAAATGAACTTTTAGCTGGAAACAGCAGTTCTAACTCTTTTATCAGTATGCTTTTTAATTTACTAAATTCATCATCTGACATATTTTCATCTTCACAAATACAGAGAAAATTATTTGAAAGGCAAGAATCTTTACTCTTATAAAATGATTTGGCATCTTTAACATAAATTGAACAATGGTCATTATATTGCATCGGAAAAAACCGATTATTCAATATATTAATATATCTAAAAAGATAGTGGCTAACATCCGTTGAGGAACGAAATTTAGTATTAATTGTATTTTTAACAGCGGTATTGCGTTTTTCAGATGTTGCATCTAACCATGTTGATTTTAAATGCGGTTGCGGGTGGTGATATATATCAATCCATTTAATTTCACCCAGCAATGAAAATGTGAAGTTAGCAATTCTTGTTTTTAGATTGTAATTTTTGCTGTATAGATTTTTCTTGTCTATTTTGCGCACGCTTAAATCATCTATATAGTTGTAATTGTTATTAATTAATTGGCACGCTAAATAATTTTGTGGTTTCAATTTTTTGTAGAGCCATCCCTTTCGAGAAAAGGATAGTTTACAATAATCAACAGGCAACTCGTTTAGGAAAAATCTTTTTTCAGATACAGGTTTTAATATCAGCATGTCGTCATTAAATAATATAAATTTTTCTGATAATTCTTTGATATTAGAAAAATTCATTTCGATCGCATTAGAATTAAATACAGGAAGAGCATCTTTGTATATGAAAATATTATTATGCGTATGAAAATAAAGCTTAGGCTGTTCTAAATCTAACCAATCAGGAACCTGCCCGTTCGTCACAAAATGGACTCGCCTCACCCATGGCATATTTCTTTCAATCCCACGAAATATATATTTTAAGACTCCAATATCTCGGAATCGGCCAGGATTATGGCCTTTATATTTTGCATACTCTTTTATCCAGGAAGGTTCATTACCATCAACCCAAGTAATTATGACATCAATTTCATTAATTTCATTCGACATCGTTGAATTCCTGAATTAGAGAATTCCATTTTGCCCTAACATTTTTTAAATCATATTTCTCAAAATATTTCTCAGCATTCCCTGAGCATTTGGCATAATTATTGTAACAATAACGGATCGCATCACAAAACTCTTTTTTATTCCAAGTTTTGCCAAGCAACACGCCATTATCTTTTATAAGATCAGGTGCTGAGTAAAATGTATTTCTGGCGACAACCGGCAATTTTCTAGATATAGCCTCTATAACGCTAACCGGATAACCTTCAAACTCACTACTCAGTACATAAATACTACTTTCATCTAATATCTTAACTTTGTCGGTAATGCTCGAATTTATATTAACATTACTTCTTTTCCTTGCTAAATCGACAAGATATTCTCTGTCTTTGCCATCACCATATACATTTAGTGTGTAATCTGGTAGACCATCCATAGCGTCAATAACAAGATCGATCCTCTTAATTTCATTTTGAAATCTTGCCAACATTACCAAGTTCTTACCGGATGCTTTTTCAGTCATCAAAAATGGAATACCAGCTGCAAAATTGATAATTTTAATACGTTCATGGTCAATATTAAAAAAGTTAGAAATCACCTCACCTTCCATTTCAGAAAGTGCAACAATCTTTGCCACTTTTCTTGCCAAATCTACCAGTTTATTGCTTCTGTTAAAATTATACTTAGACTTCCACCAGTTATCGACCGTAGTGTGTTGAATTAGAATCGTTTTATTAAGATCGGGGGAAATGTCAAGATACTTTGGTGAATTAAGAATAATTAAATCATATTTTTTATCTTTTAGTATTTTTTTTATCTTGTTTTTTGTAAACCAGCCATTTGACAACCTGTTAAAGACCCTATTGATTCTATTAAATTTTGCGGCAGCAACACAATCATCGACTTTGAATACGCCTGCCTCATCATATTCATAGACAAATTCAGCCTCAGGGAAAATCTCTTTTTTAATATTTCTGGAAAATGCTTCAATTCCACCAATTTTACCAGGGTTGTACCCGACTAATGCTATTTTCATACCCATTACCTTTAGTTTTTATAACTAAATTAATATTTTTTGACTATTATTTTTAATTACGTGCTGGTAGTTTTGAAAAATACTATGTTGATTACCTAAAATTCCAGACAAAAAGAGCACGCTACCGCCCCTGGCTTAACAGCTACCAGCGCACTGCGTACATTCAAAATGATGTTTTCAAGCTATGCCGTATCAGGCATAGCTCTCAAAAACTTAAACACTAATTGTCTTACCAAACGCTTTCGGAAACAAGGAAAATTCGACAAATTCCTGAGGATTTTTTACCATATAACTCATTGTTTTTACTTTGTTTTCATAAAACAAAACGGCAGAAACATCCAATTAGCATCAGCACCGCTGCCTGGGATGTTCTCTGCCGTTATCAATTTTTACTGCGAACAACGCACAAAAGACTGACGCGTTTTATTCGCTCAGCAACTTCTCAATGCTCTTACGGAACTTCGGCCCTTCCTTCAGGTTGCGCAGTCCATACTTCACAAATGCCTGCATATAACCCATTTTTTTACCGCAGTCGTAGCTGTCACCCGTCATCAGCATTGCGTCAACAGACTGTTTTTTCGCCAGTTCTGCAATGGCGTCTGTCAACTGGATGCGACCCCAGGCACCTCGTTCAGTTTTTTCGAGTTCCGCCCAGATATCCGCAGAGAGGACATAGCGGCCCACCGCCATCAGGTCAGAGTCGAGCGTTTGCGGCTGATCCGGTTTTTCGATGAATTCAACGATGCGACTCACTTTACCTTCATTATCCAGTGCTTCTTTCGTCTGAATAACAGAATACTCTGAAAGGTCGCCTCTCATGCGCTTTGCCAGTACCTGGCTACGGCCGGTTTCATTGAAGCGGGCCACCATAGCAGCAAGGTTATAACGCAGTGGGTCAGCGCTGGCGTTATCGATAATAATGTCAGGTAATACAACGACAAACGGATTGTCGCCAATAACCGGGCGTGCGCACAAAATGGAATGACCCAAACCGAGAGGTTGAGCCTGGCGCACGTTCATGATCGTCACGCCCGGAGGACAGATGGACTGTACTTCCGCCAGCAGCTGGCGTTTTACACGCTGCTCGAGGAGAGATTCTAGTTCGTAGGAAGTGTCGAAGTGGTTTTCGACCGCGTTTTTGGACGCGTGAGTGACCAGGAGGATTTCTTTGATCCCAGCAGCCACAATCTCGTCGACAATGTACTGAATCATAGGTTTGTCGACAATCGGCAGCATCTCTTTGGGGATTGCCTTGGTGGCAGGCAACATGTGCATACCCAGACCCGCTACCGGAATAACTGCTTTCAAATTAATCATTATTTCATCCACCTGTAAAATGGTTGCTGAATTATAGCTCTTTGACATGTTTTAGCCAGCATGAATTACATAGCGGCTCTGTTGAAGATGTTACGCCGCTTATCCAGAGAATGCAGTAGCCATAATCTGAAGAATAGAGATGTGTTTTCAGGAATGTACATAAAACTACCGCGCCTTCTCCGGCAATCTGAAATTGATATCCTCAACATTGACGACCTGGTGATCGACGCTGTCGATATCTACCGAACTCTGTCCCTTCTCATTCACCGCATGCACGTTGGCCAGAGACAACAGCGTATCCTGTTTGGCCATAAACTTCCCTCTCACGTCTTTGCGCAGGTCAAAGTGCATTTTCAGCGCCGGTCCGGTGGTGGACGTCTGCATCACATTGATGTTACGTAAAAAAAGATGCTGTGGCTTATTGTGCAGTTCCAGCGTCGCCCGCTTCATCTCAATGTTAGTGAGCGCCACAAACGAGGTCGCGTTTCCGGAAGATATTTGGATGCCACGTAGCTTCCAGGCAAGATGGGTATTATCGAGATGAATATCATTCAATTTGAAATTTTGTGGGATGGATAAATATCGACCTTTAACCACACCGTAGCCAATAAGCATTCCAGCACTATTCACCATATCAATATTATCAATCACAAAATTATCACAACCATATATTGCCACCGTGGCATTATCTATCCCTGCTTTCTTACTGAAATCCGGTGTGATATTCCGGGCTTTCACATTGCGAATGATAAAGTGCTTACCATTCTCAACATGGATCAGTTGCCGACAATCTGAGCCGGTGATGTTTGCCACCACAAAGTTTTTCACCGTTTGCTCTTCCGGATAGCGATTGTCGTAGGTGCTTCCCGCTAACCCAATGCCGATCCCCCAGTTAATCTTGCCGTTAGTACAGTTGATACGTTCAATGACATGATCCGAAATCAGAATATTGCGATCGTTAATCGCCACATTCCATTCAATCGCATCGCCCTGTAGGTCACTGAAACGGCAATGGGTGATCCGCGCGCCGTCAACCTGGTTATGGAATCCCTGGCGCAAAATGGCATAGTTCGCCTGAGTCACCGTGATGTCATCAATGATCAGATTGCGCATAATCCGCGGTTTTTTGCCGCCGATATAGATCTGGGTTACCGGGGCAAAACCGCTCATGGCAATTCCTTTGATCACGCAGTCCGAACCGCGCACATCCAGCGTGATGTTATGCAGGCTACCGCCCCCCTCCCCTGTGACCTGGCAGCCATCCTGTAGTACAAACCGGCCTCTGCCGTTGCCACTTAGCCGCCCAAGCACATGCAGCGTTTTACCGGCCGGGATGAAAATCCCCGTATTGATGTTTTTGCAGACCACTCCGGCAGGCACCACGACAGTTTGCGCGTCATCGAACGCGCGTCTGAACGAAGCGACCCAGTCCTGCGGATTGTACGCCTGGATATTGACGGTCTTTCGGGGTTCAACGGCGCGGGCAAGCGGAGTATGGAGGATGGGGAGTGCGGCAAGGACGGAGCCTGCCGTCAGAAAGGTACGTCGGGAGAGTGTCTTCTCTGGCATACAACCTCAATTTACATCGTTTGCAGCAGGCTGGAGAGCTGAAGATTGATCACCTGCTGGTTAAAATCAGACTCAATTTTTTCACGAGCGCGTTGCACCACGGGTCGGAGCGCATCGCCGTCGATTCGGCTGAACGCCAACAGCTGTTCAGCCAGCGCCGGAGCATCGTTTTCGGGCACCAGCCAGCCGGATTTTCCAGCTTCCACCAGTTCCGGGATCCCGCTATGGACCGTAGAGATAACCGGAATACCGACCGCCATCGCTTCCATCAATGCTACGGGAATACCTTCCATATCCCCGTCCGCCCCCGTGACCGAAGGCAGCAGAAATACATCGGCCTGTTCCAGCATTTTTTTTACCTCATGACTGGGTTTAAAGCCGGGCATTTCAATTACATCCTCCAGTTGGTACTGCTCGATCAGCGTGCGCAGGCGTCTTTCCCACGGACCGATACCCAGAATGCGATAACGGAAATCCACGCCGCGCGCTTTAAGCAGGCGGCAGGCTTCAATGGCGACATGCAGCCCTTTTTTCTCAGTGAGGCGGGCAACGGAGATAATCTCCAGCGGCGTGGCGGGCGTTTTAAGCGGCCGATGGGTAAACCGCGCCATATCCACACCCATGCGTGAAACCGCGATTTTCTCCGGCGGACAGCCCATCCCTTTAAGCCGCACGGCCCAGAGTTCGCTGATGGGCAGCATTAAATCACCGCGCCGAAACAGTTGCTGGTATTCGGGCGTATAGTGGTTGAGCACCTCCCGGCTCGAGATATCAATGCCATGGAAAATAGTGGCGATCTTACCTTTGAGTACCCCAAGTTCCCGCAGTTTCGCCGCCGTTACCCCGGCAGGACCAAAATGGGCGATAAAGACATCGGCATGAATCGGTGTCGTAACCTGAGCGCAAATAGAAGAAAGGATCAGGTTGCGCGACTCAGCACCGTAGCGAGAGACGTTTAGCGCTTTCCATGTCGGCGCACGATGCAGTCCCGCCAGCGTTTTGATTGCGCGATAGCGCAGTTTTGCGAGGCGTCCTGTCGGCTCATCCTGCAACCAGCGGGTTTTGGCTTCCAGGCCATATTTCGTCCATGACGCGTGGGTATTGTGCAAATCGCCCTTCTGTAGCGCGACAATCTCTACCTCAAACCCCATGTCGATAAACGCGGTGATTTGGTTAAGCACAAAAGTCTCCGAGGACAACGGGAATTTGAGTAAAAAGAAGCTGACCTTCATTTTCCCTCCCTGATGCGGTTTAACACCGATTCAACCATGCGTAACCCCTGCTCACGCTCACGCGCCACGGCGGCAGAAACGCGCGTGTTCAGTTCCGGCAACTGCCCCAGCGTATCGACCACCCTTGTTGCCAGGCTTCCATCCAGCAGATGGCGAATATCGATGGCCATCTCTGGCAACCCCAGTTGCTGCATGATCCCCGCCGACTTATGTTCGTAGTTGATGGCAATGGCCGGGGTGTCAAAGTTCATTGAGATAATCGCGGAGTGCAGACGTGTTCCCACGGTCAGTTCGCAGGCGGCAAGAATTTTTCCCATCTCCAGATCGTTCAGTTCGTCCATTACCACATGGTAGCGTGACGGATCGCTGACATACTGGCGTAAGTTCAGCGCCACCATACGGTCGTCTTTGTTATAGCTGTCAATCCCGGTACAGGTTGAGAGCGCAATCACCTGATACCCTTCCTCCAGAATGCGATTTACGACCCCGGCGAACGCCTGCTCATAGGCCTGCTGAGTGGTGCCCAGACGTTTATCAAACGGCGCCAGTTCGCGCAGTGTGATAGCGACGGTCTTCTGCGTCGCGGCCACATCCAGCCAGTGTTGCACCGTGTAGGCCGGTTCAAAATCATCATGGTGACGCTCCACTAGCCACGCGGTGTCCACGCCGGATTCCACTTTTGCCGTCGTGATGTCGCTACGCTTCATCAGTTCAAGGCTTACCGCTTCGCGCAGGATCAACGCGTCACACTGTCCAAAAACATAGTTCGCCAGTCGGTTGAATTGATCGTCCTGGAACGGGCCGACGCTGTGACCCATCATGTACAGCGGTTTTTTCGCCATGAACGTACACAGCGCATGCTCAAATTGCGGTACACCGTAGAGGTCGACAAAAAACGATCCGCCAACCTGGATAATCGCGTCGTAGCCCGACAGCAGACGGACAAAATCTGTAAAGCCCTGGGCAATCGCAATGTTACGCAGCTTGCCGGTATCCGTGACGCGCGAAAGCAGAACCTGATGTTGATAGCGGCGGCGCAGCACTTTTTTCACCCGCCCCATCATCCCTGCCGCACTGTTGTGCTGCTTCATTTGCAGCCAGATAGGATCGCCCATCACCGGACGATTGAGTAACCAGGAAGAGCTCACCGGATAACGGCTCATCACGTCGACTTCCGCGTCGGGTTCCAGGCGATGAACGGCATCCAACAGGCCGCGTAAAATCGCACTGTCGCCACGGTTGCCGCAAGTATGGTTGCCAAGTATGAGTAGTTTCATTTGTATCCCATTAATCATGTTTGAGCTTTATCCTGCGCGTAGCAGTGTTTTCATTTTTTCGCTGCGACAAAACTGGCGCTTTATTTCCACCACTAACGGATGGCGCGACGCCACGATCATCACGACAAAGGCCAGCGCGCCCGCAGCAATTTGCGTTGCCAGCAATACGCCGAGCGGCAGACGCCCCTGCAACGCAACGCCCAGGCCATAACTCAGCGCCAGCGTCGGTAAAGAGAGATAAAACGGTAGCCATAAGCTCAGGATGTACTGACGATAGCTGGAGCCCAGCACCGGTTTGATCATCACGAAGTAGCTCAGCACCGTGTTGATGATTTGCACCAGCAGAAAGCCCAGCGTGACACCAATAGCGCCCGCCAGATGACCGCCGATGAGAATGGCCGGAATAAACAGGCACGTTTTGAACACATTGAATTTGAAGCTGATATCGACGCGCGCTTTCGCCATCAGCAGCGAGCCAATCGGGTTACCAACGGAGCGCAGCAGCCCCACCACGCACAACAGCTGCAGTACCGGAACGATACCGCGCCATTTCTCGCCAAAGACCAGTGGCACAAAATTGTTCGACACCACCATCAGGCCGAGCAGCGCAGGGAAGTTAATGATCCCCACCACCGACAGCAGCTTGTAGAAGTTAATCCGCAGCTTTTCGGTATCGTCCTGAATTTTGGCAAATGCGGGAAACAACACGCGGGTGATGATGGGATTGAGTTTCATCGGCGGAACGACCGCCACGTTGTACGCCAGGTTGTATCCCCCCGCCACGCCTGCGCCAAGAATGCGCGCCAGCACCAGGGTTGAGAGATTGGTATTCACATAATTGATGATGCTGTCTGCCGTCAGCCACGCGCCAAAACGTAAGTTCGACGAGACGGATGCCAGCGAAAAGTGCAGTCCGGGACGATAGATTTTGCGGCCAAAATAGCCAAACAGCAGCGTACGGACCGCGCTGTTGACCAGATAACCAAGGATCGCGGTTAACGCCCACGGCCAGAAATGGGCGCTGACCACCGTAAAGGTAAACCCCGCCAGCACCGAACTGATCTCGATCATGCCAATCTTGTTGAACTCCAGCTCCTTTTGCATCAGCGCACGGAACTGCTGCCCATGGGGGGTAACCACAAATGCCAGCGACAGGGTTTTGATTAATGGCGCCAGATCGGGGTTATTCAGCACATTGCTAATCACGTCGCTAAGCAGAAACACCGCCACGCACACCACTATTCCCAGACCGACGTTGAGCCAGTACAGAGTGGTCAGTTCGAGGTGACTTATCTCTTTACGCTGGATAATCGAGTTGGCGATGCCAAAGTCCGAGAGAGTGTCGGCCAGCGCAATAATCACCAGCGAGACGGTTAACAGACCAAACTGATGGTTGTCGATAATCCGCGCCAGCACCGTCATCTGAATCAGTCCCAGACCGATGATAACCACGGTGGCCATCGCCGACCACTTGGCGCCGCTGAGGGTTTTTTCGCGTAAACTCATTTCGTTCCTCAGTAAGCCGCTTTGTTCACAAAGCCCTTAAACACGGTAAGGAAGACGATCTTGATGTCGAACCACAGACTCCATTCGCGGATATACTCAAGATCAAACTCAACCCGCTTTTCCATCTTCTCTAAGGTGTCAGTCTCACCGCGCCAGCCGTTTATTTGCGCCCAGCCGGTAATGCCCGGTTTCACCTTGTGGCGCAGCATGTAACCCTCGATAAGCTGGCGATACTGCTCGTTGTGCGCCACCGCATGGGGACGCGGCCCCACGATAGACATGCCGCCCGTCAACACGTTGATAAACTGCGGTAACTCGTCCAGCGATGTGCGGCGCAGAAAGTTACCCACGGGGGTGACGCGGGGGTCGTTTTGCGTCGCCTGGGTGACCACAGCGTCGTTTTCCATCACTTTCATGGATCGAAATTTCCACACTTTGATTGGTTTGCCATCCATGCCGTAGCGCGTCTGGCGGAAAATAACCGGGCCGGGGGACGTCAGCTTGACCGACAGTGCAATGCAGCACAGCACCGGAGAAATCAGCAACAGAATCAGCGACGCCAGCACAATGTCTTCGGCACGTTTAAGCAGACGATTGATGCCTGAGAGCGGCGTGTCATACAGCGGCACCACCGGCACGCCACTCACCTCTTCGATGCGGGAGTGCAAAATATTGAAGGTGAAAACGTCAGGGATAAGGATCACCGAGCAGGTGGTGTCAGCCAGTTCTCGCACCAGCTTTTTCACCCGTGCGCCATCACACATCGACATGGCGATATAAACGTTATGAATACGTGACGCTTTGGCATCGTCCACCAGCTGTCGCAGATTGCCCGCCCAGTCAGATGACACGCCGCCCGGTTTCGCGTCGTGATATACACCGACCACCTCAAAGCCCAGCCACGGTTCGTTGCGAAAACTCTCCAGCAGAGCCTGACCAGCGGGTAAATCGCCCGCCACCGCCACCCGCCGTTTGTTGTAACCACGATGGCGTAACCAGCCTGCCCCGTAACGAATCAACGAACGGCAGACCACCAGTCCAACGCTTGAGAGCAGATACCACGCCAGCCAGACGGCAGGACGGTTCTCAACGTCGTTATTGAAAGCGATTAAACCCGCGCTAAACACCAGGCTCAGCGTCCAGTTACGCAGCAGCAGCGCCAGTTCCGTCGAAATTTTGACCCCGCGCCAGGAGCGGTAAAAATCCGTTATGCCTCCCAGCATCTGGAACACCACCAACGTAATTAAGGCCACCAACAGGTGCATATACAGAAATGGCAAGCCGCTCACCTGGCAGACGACCCACAGCCCGCCAAACATGAGGGTGATATCTGAAAAGCGTTGCACCATAGAGATTAACGATGCATTGGTTTTAGCTCGCTCGCGCTTTTTTAGATTTGTCATCGTTGTTCCTGTTCTTAGCCCTTATCCAGCCATTCCCTGACTGGATAAGAGAAGCACTGACATTACTGATTCAATAACGCCAGCAGAGTGCGCGTTCGCGCTTCCATCAGCGGGATATCGCCACGCGATTCAACGTTAAGGCGCACCACCGGCTCGGTGTTTGACGAGCGCAAATTGAAACGCCAGTCGGTAAACGACATGCTGATGCCATCGGTTCTGTCCACCGCCAGCGCCTCGCCCGCAAAGTGCTGTTCAACGCGGCCAATCGCCGATACCGGCTCTGCCAGTTGGCTGTTGATCTCCCCACTTGCCGGAAACGCCACCATCCGGTCGCGCACCATTTCGCCCAGCGACTGTCTTTTAAGACACACCAGTTCAGCCACCAACAGCCATGGGATCATCCCGCTGTCGCAATAGGCAAAATCACGGAAATAGTGATGGGCGCTCATCTCGCCACCGTAGATGGCGTCTTCCTGACGCATCCGTTCTTTGATGAACGCGTGGCCGGTTTTTGACATCACCGGCGTGCCGCCCGCCGCCGTCACCACATCAACGGTGTTCCAGGAAAGACGCGGATCGTGGATGATCTTTGCGCCCGGATGCTTCTCAAGAAACGCCTCTGCCAGCAGGCCAACGATGTAGTAGCCCTCGATAAACTGTCCTGTCTGGTCGAAGAAAAAGCAGCGGTCGAAATCGCCGTCAAACGCAATACCCATATCTGCGTCATGCTCAATCACCGCGTTGCGGGTATCCGCACGACACTCTGGCAGCAGCGGATTCGGTATCCCGTTCGGGAAATTGCCGTCCGGCGTATTGTGGACTTTGATAAACTCAACCGGCACGCCGCGCGTTTTAAAACGGGTTTCGATGGCATCCACCACCGGACCCGCCGCACCGTTACCGGAGTTAATTACCAGTTTCAGCGGGGTGATGTTGTTGACGTTGATGTAGCCGAACAGATGATCGATATAGGCGTCACGCAGGGAGATCTGTTTATAACTCCCGCGCTTGGCGTCATTCACCGGCGGGAAGTCATTGCTCTCGGCCAGACGCTGGATATCGTGCAGCCCCGTGTCGCCGCTGATCGGCCGGGCGCCCTCACGCACCAGCTTCATGCCGTTGTAGTCCAACGGGTTGTGGCTGGCCGTCACTTCGATACCGCCATCCACGCCGAGGTGGAAAGTGGCGAAATAGATCTCTTCGGTGCCAGACAGACCAATGTCCAGCACGTCAACGCCGGCATCCTGCAACCCTTTCGCCAGCGCCAGTTTTAGTGCCTGGCTTGTCAGACGGACGTCGCCGCCCAGCACGACCGTTTTCGGTTTCAGAAATTCGCCATAAGCGCGACCAATGCGCCATGCGATGTCTTCGTTAAGCTCTTCGCCCAGCCTGCCGCGAATGTCGTAGGCTTTGAAACAGGTTAATTTCGTCATGTTTTTACCCTTCTTCAGGCAACAGTTAGCCCTGACCCGTTAATGGCCAAAAATTATCTTTGTCGTTATTTGCCGGATGGCGCTTCGCTTATCCGGCCTACCGAACTGTAGGCCCGGTAAGCGCAGCGCCACCGGGCACAATAAAGGCGCTACATCCGCCCGTAGCGATCCTCAAACCGCACCACGTCGTCCTCTTCGAGATACGAGCCGGAGCGCACTTCGATTAAATCGAGCGGAATTTTTCCCGGATTCTCCAGGCAGTGGGTCGCCCCCAGAGGAATGTAGACAGACTCGTTTTCACCGAGCAGTTTGATATCACCATCAATGGTGACTTTTGCGGTACCTGCCACCACAACCCAGTGTTCGGCGCGGTGATGGTGCATCTGAACGGAAAGCCCTTCGCCCGGCTTCACGGTGATCCGTTTCACCTGGTAGCGGTCGCCCGCGTCGATGGAATCGTATTTGCCCCACGGACGGTACACTTCGCGGTGAATATGGTGCTCGTGGCGTCCGTCAGCTTTGATCTGTTCCACCACTTTTTTCACATCCTGTACCGCGTTACGGTCAGCAATCAGCACAGCATCTTTGGTCTGCACAACCACCAAATCCTTCACACCCACCGTGGTGACCAGACCGGATTCGGCATACACATAGCTGTTCTCGGTTTTGTGGCTGATCACATCGCCATGGTGGACATTGCCTTCCGCCGTATGCGCGCTGATTTCCCACAGCGAAGACCACGACCCCACATCGCTCCAGCCCGCGTCCATCGGGAGAACAACGGCATCCGCCGTGTGTTCCATCACCGCGTAATCGACCGACTCTTCCGGGCAGGCGAGAAACGCCTCTTCCTCCACGCGGATAAAATCAAGATCGGGGTCAACGGCGCTCATCGCTTTCTCACAGGCGTCAAAAATATCGGGACGGTATTTTTTCAACTCCTCCAGATAACGCCCGGCGCGAAACAGGAACATCCCGCTGTTCCAGTAGTAGTCGCCGCTTGCCACCCACGACTGCGCGGTCTCGAGATCGGGTTTCTCGACAAATTGCGCGACGTCAAAAGCCACGGCATCGTGCTTACCAGGAGTGACATTGCCGCGACGAATATAGCCATAGCCGGTTTCCGGCAGATCCGGCACGATCCCAAACGTCACCAGTTTGCCCGCGTCGGCATACGGCATCGCGTTGCGCACCGCCGTGCGGAACGCCTCTTCATCGGCAATCACATGATCGGCCGCCAGCACCAGCATCAACGGGTCGTTCTCCGGGCTGTGACGGGTTGCCGCCAGCGCCGCCAGCGCAATTGCAGGGGCGGTATTACGCCCTGCCGGTTCGAGAATGATATTCTCGGTCAGCTTGTTCAGCTGTCGCAGTTGTTCCGCGACGATAAAGCGGTGTTGTTCATTACAAATCACCACCGGGCTTTCGCACTCCACGCCGTTCAGACGACAAATGGTCGTTTGCAACATCGTGAGATCGCCCTTCAGGCATAAAAACTGTTTTGGATAAAGTACGCGGGAAAGCGGCCATAAGCGGCTACCGGAGCCACCCGCCATCACGACCGGATAGAGTTTGGTCTGATTCATTATTTAATCCCGAATATCTGCAATAAATTGACGTAACACGTTCTCTTTATCGAGCGTGCGTTCGGCATAGTCACGTGCCACCGTGTTGTTTTCAGGCATGGCGAGCGCTTGCGTAATACCGCTCACCAGCGCGTCGACCGATTCGGGCTCTACGCAAACGGCGATGCCCGGATAGCTGTCGCAGAGCTGCCCCAGCTCGGTCCCCGCTTCTGCGGTAATCACCGCATTGCCGCCCACCGCCAGAATATTGGTCAGCTTGGAGGGCAGAACTGCGTCCGCCGCGCCGCGCTTTTGCACCACCAGATGGCAGTCGCCCATTTTCAGCAGCGCAGGTAACGCGGCGTAAGGCTGCAGCGGGAAGAATTTGATGTTTTCCAGGCCGCGTTCGCGGGCCATTTTTTCCAGCCGCGCTTTGCCGCCACCCTGACCGACAATCGCAAACAACAGCGGCAGCTCACGCAGTTGTTCCGCCGCAGCAATCACGTTTTCCAGCCCCTGTTTTTCGCCAATGTTGCCGGAGTAAAGAATGATTTTGCGATCAAGCGGCAGTTCAAGCTGTGCGCGCAGTGTGCGGACATCGTCGTCGCAAACGTCGCGAAAACGGGCAACTTCCGACCAGTTTGGAAAGAAAATGATCTTCTCTGCCGCCACCCCTTTCTCCTGCGCTTTATTCATCATTGAGCGGGAAATGGTGGAGACGTTGTCAACGTGATGCAGGCCGCTACGTTCAAACGCCGTTGCCAGTCTGGCAACCTTACCGCGCTTGCCTTTCCCGGCCAGCCCCAGGCCGAGCATCGCGTCCACTTCGTAATCCTGAATATGCAGCAGCGTGCGTGCGCCGGAGAGTTTCGCCAGCAGACGCATCCCCGGCGTGCAAAACAGCGTGGGCACCACGCCAATGATGCGATCCGGCTTCCAGCGACGTTGCGCCAGTAACGGGAAAAAGCTGCTCAGCGCAAAGCTGCCCAAATGCAGCAGGCGCTTCAGCGTTGACGGTTGCGCTGGTACGTACAGCGGGCAGCGCCAGACGGTGGCATCGCCCTCTTCCCGGCGGTAACGCCAGCTGGAGTAGCGCTCGCCGACTTTCCATTGCGGGTAGTAAGGCGGCGCGGTAATCACCCGAACCTCATGGCCTTCACGCGCCATCCACTCCACCATCTCGCTGGTGTACTTACCAATGCCGGTCAGTTCTGGTGAGTAGTTGATGCCATACACCAAAATTTTCATAAGCCCGGCACCCCAGCCTGGCGTTCCGGCATAAAATAGGCGCGAGTGTTGTCATGCACGTCGTCGCTTGCCAGCAGCGCCGCTGGCGTCATCCAACGGTATGCATCGTGCTGGGCATCCGGTAACTGAAGGTCGGCTTCCTGAACGCGCAGTCGAAAACCGAGCACAACGTAATGCGTCGAGAATGTCTCTTCCGAGAAGTTATCGTCATAGAAGTGCTGCCAGACACCATAAAATTCGCCAGCGGACATCGGCAAACGTAAGCCCAGTTCAGCCTGCGTCAGGCGTTCGAAGGCCGCGTGCAGCGGCTCATCTTTTTGCACCCGACCGCCGGGCACAAACCAGTCGCCCTGTGCGGGCCGGTTGAGGCGTTTGCCCAGCAGACATTCTCCCCGCGCGTTTTCCACGATCAGATCAATGGAAATCAACGGTGTGGAGCGCACCACGGTGGCAAAATCGTCCTGACGTAAAAACATGCTTACCCCCGAAACCGGTGCTGGTTCTCAAGGAACCACTGGTACGTGCTGGCAAGGCCCGCTTCCAGCGAAATCTCGTGATACCAACCAAGCTGGTGCAGACGGGTTACATCGAGCAGTTTGCGCGGGGTGCCATCCGGTTGCGTGGCGTCAAATACCACGCGACCTTTGTAGCCCACCACCTTCGCGATGGTTTGCGCCAGTTCGCGAATGGTGCAATCCACGCCGGTACCGACGTTGATGTGCGACAGCATCGGCTGGGTATTCTCCTGCCAGACTTCGCGGTCGAGTTCCATAACATGGATGCTGGCAGCCGCCATATCATCCACGTGCAGAAATTCGCGCATCGGCGTACCGCTGCCCCACACCACCACATCCGCCGCATTCTGTACCGTCGCCTCATGGAAACGACGTAGCAGCGCCGGGATCACGTGCGAATTGCTCGGATGGAAGTTGTCATGCGAACCGTACAGATTGGTCGGCATCACCGAACGATAGTCGCGGTGATACTGGCGGTTATAGGATTCGCACAGCTTGATCCCGGCAATCTTGGCGATGGCGTACGGCTCGTTGGTCGGCTCAAGCGTTCCCTGCAACAGTTCGCTCTCCGCCATCGGCTGTGTCGCCAGTTTTGGATAAATGCAGGATGAGCCGAGGAACAGCAGTTTATTGACGTTATGCAAATGCGCGGCGTGGATGATATTGCTCTCTATCATCATGTTTTCATAAATGAAATCAGCCGGGTACGTGTTGTTCGCCACAATACCGCCCACCTTTGCCGCCGCCAGATACACCTGATCGAGGCGCGCGTCGGCAAAGAACGCCTGCACCGCTTTGCTATCCAGCAGATTCAGCTCGTCGCGGGTGCGCAATACCAGTTCCACATCGCCGCGCTGTTCCAGTTGTCTGACAATGGCAGAGCCCACCATCCCGCGATGGCCCGCCACAAAAATACGTTGTTTCATCATCCTCAGGACTCCAGCGCGATGGCAACCTCGTAACCATGAGATTTCAGCAGTGAGTGCTTCTTCGCCGCTTCCAGATCGTTTGCGACCATCTCTGACACCATCTGCTGCAGGGTAATCTCCGGCTTCCAGCCCAGTTTTTGGTGCGCGCGGGAAGGATCGCCCAGCAGGGTTTCCACTTCCGCAGGGCGGAAATAACGCGGGTCAACCGCCACAATCACATCACCCGCTTTAACGCCCGGCGCATCATGACCGGTCACGGAGACAACGATGCCTTTCTCGTCTACGCCTTCCCCTTCGAAACGCAGTTTGATCCCCAGTTGCCCTGCCGCCATTTCAACGAACTGACGCACGGAGTACTGCACACCGGTGGCGATGACGAAGTCTTCCGGTTTCTCCTGCTGCAGCATCATCCACTGCATTTTGACGTAGTCTTTGGCGTGGCCCCAGTCACGCAAGGAGTCCATATTGCCGAGGTACAGGCATGACTCCAGGCCCTGGGCGATATTGGCGATCGCGCGGGTAATTTTGCGGGTCACGAAGGTTTCGCCACGGCGCGGCGATTCATGGTTAAACAAAATGCCGTTACAGGCGTAGATCCCGTAAGATTCACGGTAGTTTACGGTGATCCAGTAGGCGTACAGTTTGGCCACCGCATACGGAGAACGCGGATAGAACGGCGTGGTCTCTTTCTGCGGGATTTCCTGCACCAGGCCATACAGCTCAGAGGTAGAGGCCTGATAGAAACGCGTTTTCTTTTCCAGACCGAGGAAGCGGATTGCTTCCAGCAGGCGCAGCGTCCCCATCGCATCGACGTCAGCGGTGTATTCCGGCGATTCAAAGGACACCGCGACGTGGCTCATCGCCCCCAGGTTGTAGACTTCATCGGGCTGCACTTCCTGCAGAATGCGCGTCAGGTTGGAGGAATCAGTCAGATCACCGTAGTGCAGATGGAATTTTGGGTTGCTGGCGTGTGGGTCCTGATAGATGTGATCCACACGCTCGGTGTTGAACGACGAAGCGCGGCGCTTGATACCGTGCACCTCGTAACCCTTCTCCAGGAGAAGCTCCGCCAGGTAAGAACCGTCCTGCCCGGTGACGCCAGTAATGAGAGCGACTTTTGACATGTCTGTTTTCCTTCTGTACTTATTAGAAATTATTCAGCCTGAACGCGTTCGCGTATCACCACTGCCGGATTGCCACGACAAATCACGTTTGCCGGTAGCGACTTAAAAACACTGCTGCGCGCACCGACCACGGTGCCATCGCCGATGGTGATGCCAGGGGCAACGAAAACATCCGTCGCCAGCCAGCATTTCTCGCCAATCACAATCGGTGTGGCGTTAATATCAAAATGTTGACTGCGGTGATCGTGACTCCCGGTGCACAAATAACTTTTCTGTGAAATAACAGAATGCGCACCTATCGTAATATCACCCAGCGTATATAAAACCGCGTCATCCCCGACCCAGGCGTAATCTCCCAGGGTTAATTTCCACGGGTAGGTAATTTTTACTGACGGTCTAATTACTGCGTTTTTTCCGATTTTTGCGCCAAATAAGCGTAATAAAAATGCACGCCAGCGATACATCACCTGTGGCGACCACGCAAATAATGTCGCCTGTACTGCCCACCATAATTGCACTTTGATGGCATTGCCGCCCCGGAACCCTTTTGGCACAGAAAAACCACTGAGATCCTGCATCACATCTCCTTATATTTACGTTTTGTTATATAAGGTCTTCGTTTTACCTGTTGTGCGCAGGCGTAAGTGCCATGACAATTCAGCCCAAAAACCCGGCACGCGTAGTATCTGGCGCTGCACTTTTTTCGCGTCCTGGCATAATTCCAGATTATTCGTCGTAGACACCCCACCCATTGAAAATTCAGACACCAGACCGTTCAGTTTTTTAAAGGCGTATCCGCCCTTATACATTCTGGCGGCCAGGGCATAATCGGAAGAAACCTTATATTGCAGATCATATCGGCAAACTTTCAGACCGCTCACCGGAAAAAATATCGCCTGATGGCTCGCCGGTAAGCTGTGATAAATATACCAACCGGGTTTCGCGCTACGTTTTATTTTATGACCATCGCCAAAATCCAGCAGCGCGTCGCCGGTAATCATCCGGTCATCTTTTTGCGATTGCAGCTGGCGGACGAAACGGGCAGCCTGTGGATGAAAAATATCGCCAGAGTTGAGGAACAGCGCAAAGCGACCGCGCGCCATCTCAATCCCTTTGTTCATCGCATCATAGATACCGTTATCCGGCTCGCTGACAAAGCGTAAGTGGTAATCCCCGTTCAGATTTTCGAGAAATTCACGGGTTCCATCGTTTGACCCACCATCCACCACGATCCACTCGAAGCTGAGCTCCTTCGCCTGTGCCAGATGCGCTAACGACGCATGCGTTCTGACGATACCTTCCCGATTACGAAAGGCGACGGTGATAATACTGAGCAACATGTGAATGACCTCGTAACATTGCGCCTGATGACTCAGACACTAAGCGCTTTGCGCAAAATAAACGGACACACAATTAAAAATGCATATTCCGGACTAAATATCGAACCGGTAAAAAACAGCGACACCGGTGTAAAAAGATAAAGCTGCACCCGAAAATTCTGATTATCGCCAAACGCATTTAATGTCATTTTTAAGACTTTCCACATGTACCACAGCGTCAATAACACCGCGAACCAGGAAAAATAAATAATCAGCAGATACAACCCATTGTCTATTGTTTTACCGACATCTGCACCGTTAAAAATTCCGAATGATGCAACATATTCATAAAGTGAGCCAAATCTGATAACACCATCAATATGGCTCAACGAATAACCCACCATCACTAACGGACCGATAATACGATAATAGGATGATGAGCCTTCAGTACCTAAATCATCGAGGCGGGTCGAGATGTAAGGAAATGCAAATATCAAACCGACCAAAAACACGGCTAATGAGATTATCGCCAGTGGTAATTTTTTCTTTATCGCATCCTTATTCAGATACTGAAACGCCCACTCCAGCAAGTAAAACAGAATAAATGTCATCACCCCTGAAAACGATCCTGACAATATTATCCCTGCCAGAATCATAGCATCAGTTTTAGGTGTTTTGATACCAAACTGTTTGATACTGAGCCAAATTGAGATTAACGCCAGAGCAAAAAATGCGGGTTCGAAATACAGTGCTGTCGTTCGCTTACCCCCGAATTTAATAAAATTCAGAACATAGCTATTACTGTAAATAAGATATTTCGAAATTCCTTCCATTAAACTGCTGCCGCCGGTGAGAATGATCTGCGCCATTTCAGCCGCGGCGAGCAATACCACCAGCGCCACTACCCGGTAGAAAAAGCGCAGGATCTTACGGTAGTTGTGCGGTGAAATCGTTTTGAAGCGAATGCTCCAGACCATGCCAATAATGATGACGATATAGACAAACAGCAGGGTTGATGTCACGTACTTGCTGGCATCCAGCGACTGACCAAACAGATAGTTAAACGCCGTCAACCCTGCTCCTACACCTAACGCGATCATCAGTTTTTTTATGTTGATGCGTTCTACAAATAACAACAGCAGAACCGGCAGAAAGGTGACGATGGTGATGGGAAAACTTTCGCCCAGCTGCGCAATTTTGACGTTAACCAACAGATAGATAAGCGGCAGCAGTAGATAACTACAGATTCTGATAGAACGAGACATACTCCTCCAGCATCTGATCTCCACTGTACGCCGCACGGCTGCGTTCACGAAACGCGGTCAGTGTGCTCCCGAATACCGCCTTGGCAATCGCTGATTTGCTCAGTTGCGCCAGCCGCATTACCTCCTCTTCAGCGAAGGTTTTCCCCCCTGATTTTTGCAAGACTTCCCGCGCGGCCTCGCTGTGGGTCGCGATAACCGGGACACCGATGGACAGCGCCTCGCAGAGGATCAGCGGATAGTTGTCGACCCGGGAACTGAACAGCAGCGCATCCATCTGGTTAAGGGCGCTCATCAGTTTCCCTTTATCTGTTTCAAAACCGTGGTTGATGACGTTTGCCCCTTCGAATGGCGAAAACTTACCGAAGGTGTGCAGTTCCACCTTGTCGCCCAGCGCTATCAGTTCGCGAATCAACCGTTGATTTGTTTTGCCGTCATAACGTAAGTCGTGCGCGACAATGGCAATTTTCGGACGCCCCTGGGTTTCAACGACCGGAGGCAACGTTGAGAGAATCGCTTCGGTTGCCACATCAATACCGTTATTGATGACCCGGCAACGTCCTGCGCCATACAGACTATTGAAGGCCTGTGCCACATGCTGGCTGGGAGAGATAAACTGGCAGCCCAGCGCCAGCATTTCACGAAACAGCTGGCGCTTTTCGTTCACCAGATCATGCGCGCGATCCACGTTAACCGGCGGATAGTTATTGAGTGTTGGGCACTTCTGGCAGCCAGACTTCCACCCCTCACAGCCGTCGGTAAAGGCGCAGCGTCCGGTGACGCTCCAGTGATCGTGCAGCGTCCACACCAGCGTCACGTCGGGCTTGTGGTTTGTGACCTTTTCGCAGAACGCCACCACCTCAGCAAGATTCAGCCAGTAACTGTGCAACACATGAAAATGCAGCACCACGGGGCCAGGTGTGCGGGTTACGCTGCGGTATACATTATTCAGATTGCCGAACAGATCGCGATTGAACACACGAAACAGCGCAATGTTCACCATTGAGGTCAGACGCGGAGTGTGCTTGATGACGTGCGGGTAGCAGTGGTGACTAACGCTTTTCTTACCGCCTTTGCCATAGCCGTACACAAAGCGAGAGGCCAGCCCTTTTTGCAGCGCGCGCTGGTGAAGATCTAACGCCACGCCTGCCGCGCCGCCTTCCGCCAGCCGTACATTAAATTGCAGAATGTTCATTTGATGATCCTCACGCGCGCTTTCTCCCCCACCACCAGCGCGTTGTCCGGGATGGTGTCGAGCACGACGCTGCCTGCGCCAATCGTCACGTTATGGCCAATGGTGATGCCACCGAGCAGAATGACATTGGCACCCAGCTCCACGCCGTTGCCAATCACCGGGCAGGCCATATTGTCAGCACCGCGATTACCGATAGTGACGCCGTGACGAAGGGTAAAATCGTCGCCCGCCACCACATGTTTGTTAATCACCACCGCATAACCGTGGTGGATGGTGAATCGGCGGCCAATGGTGGCCGCGGCTTGTATCTCATAACCGAAAAAGCCTTCAGTGATGATGCGATACAGCACCAGTACCGGTGCCGCCCACAGATTGTTCAGTACATTCTTTTTGCGCCAGACGGAGCAGAAATGGGCGATACGGTACGCCAGTACCATGCAGCACGGACGCAGGCTCCAGCTGTTTGCGCGTAGATCTTCCAGCATGCTTAGCGCCCCCGCAGTCCGTCGGCCAGCCGTTTGCTGTTACGGACGGATAAGAGCGTCAGCAACGTGCGCCATGTCATGCGCTTATTGCGGATCTGATACAACGTAAACAGCTGGTACTTTTTGCTGGCCCGGTCGAATTTGTCTTTGTGCTTGCGGTAAAAATGAAAGTAGCCGGAGAATTTTTTCGGCGATGAGGTGATCTGCATCTCGCCGTGATTGATGTGCAGAATTTGCGTCGCCTCTTCCACTTTCCACGGCTCGCCGTATTCGACGACCATGCGCAGAAAAATGTCATAATCCTGCGCCGCCGAAAGCGACGTATCGAACAGGCACTCTTTAAAACGCCATGCTCCGGTAAACACCTGATTACCAATAATGTTGCGTTTGTAGAACAAACGACGCGAGTACGGCGATTTAGGGTACAGCGGCAAACTGGCAGGCTGCGAGTAGACCTCGCCCTCACAGACATAGTCGTTGGCATATAAAAAGGCGTGCGTCACCAGTTGATGCGCGTGTTCAAGGAAGACACTCAGACGGTTCGGCGTCCATTCATCATCATCATCAATTCCGGTGATGTAGGCGCCATTGGCCTGCATGATGGCCTGGTTGCGCACGGCGCAGGCACCGGAGTTGACGTCGTTGTGAATATAGCGCACCCGAGGATCGTTCAGCCCTTCCACAAATTTCTGCAACTGTTCCCACGAGGTGGAACAATCATCCACGATGATCATCTCCCAGTGACGATAATCCTGGCGCAATACCGATTTAATCGCCCGGATGGCGAGCTGTTGCCGGTTCCAGGTTGGCATATAAATTGAAATCAATGGGTTGTCTGTTTTCATGCTCGTTTCCAGGGAAGTTTTGCCTGATGGCACAGCGTGTAGGCCGGATAAGGCGTTTACGCCGCCATCCGGCAGCTATGCCTGATGGCGCTTTGCTTATCAGGCCTACTGAATTAGCAGGCCACTCACGATTTTTTATTTTGAATCCGACGTGTACTCGTATTCGTAGTAGCCGTAATCCTGGTATCCGGAAGCCCGGCGGAATATGGAGTTGAGGATCACGCCTTTGACCGGGACCCCATTTTGTTCAAAGCGGCTCAGGCTGGTTTCCACCTCTTTCAGCGTGTTGACGGCGTAACGCGCCACCATCAGCGTGGTACCGGCATGACGCCCTACAATGGCGGCGTCAGTCACCGCCAGGATTGGCGGCGTATCAATCAGCACCAGGTCATAGTTCGCGCTGGCCCAGCGAATCAGCTCGCCAAAACGTTCGTTCATCAACAGCTCGGAAGGGTTCGGCGGGACTTGCCCACGCGGAACAAGGTCGAAATTCGGGATAGAGGTCGGCTTCGCACTGCTGGCTACCTCCCCTTTTCCCGCCAGAATATCGGACAGCCCATTCACGTTATTGGTGCCGAGCAGCTCATGGGTGTAGCCCTTGCGCATGTCACAGTCGATCAGCAGTACCCGTTTATGGGTCTGGCTGATGACCGCCGCCAGGTTGGCGCAGACAAACGTTTTGCCGATGGAAGGACTCACGCCGGTGAGCATCAGCACATTGTTTTGCGCCTGCATCATGGCGAAGTGCAGACTGGTGCGCAGGCTACGTACCGCTTCAACGGCCAGGTCAGTGGGATTGCCCACCGCCAGCAACTGGCTCTGCTTGTAGCGCTTAACGCCTTTAACGGTTTTGACGTTATCGTGCGCTTTTTGCCACTCCGACAGCGGAATGCTGGCATAAACGCTGATCCCGTTCTCTTCCAGCGCCTGCGGGCTTTCAATCCCCCGATTAAGCAAGGCGCGCAGCAGAACGCCAACGATAGAAAGCATCAGGCCAAGAATAATGCTGCCGAGAATAATCAGCGCTTTCTTCGGCTTCAGCACGCCGGGCTGTGCGATGGCCGGGTCGACGATCCTGACATCGCCTACCGTGCTGGCTTCCGTGATTTTCAGCTCCTGCTGTTTATTCAGCAGTTGCATATAGACCTGCTGGCCGGATTCCACGTCACGCGTCAGACGGACAATTTCCTGCTGCGTTTTCGGCATCGCCGTCACGCGGCCATTCAGCTTGTTTTTTTCCTCTTCCAGCGCCTTGCGTTTTTCCAGCAATGTGCGGTAAGCCGGATGCACTTTGGTGTACAGCTTGGAGATTTCCGCCTCTTTGAAGGTCAGTTCGTTCAACTGGGCGTCGATGTTAACCATCGAATCCAGCACCGCTTTCGCTTCCAGCGGCAAATCGACCGAGTCTTTATCCTGACGGAAGGCGTTCAGTTTGTTCTCTGCGATGTCCAGACGGTCACGCACTTCAGGCAACTGTTTCGCCAGGAACGCCAGGCTTTTTGCCGCCTCTTCAGATTTGCGCGCAACATTTTGCTGCAGATAGTTGCGGGTGATGCTGTTGAGAATGTCGCGGATCTGCTCTCTGTCTTCCCCGGTAAAACTGAGGCTTAATACGCCCGTATCTTTCCCGTTTTCCGTCACCGTCAGGTTGTTTTGCAACGTGTTGATCATCCCCAGGGTGGAGAATTTCGTCACCGTGAATTCGCTGTCTGGCGCGGCATGAATCGCGCTAACGTTCAGGGTCACCCCCTCTTTGCTCAGCGACTGTCCCACCTGACCCCGAGCGCTAAAACCGCCGTCGCTGGTCAGTTCGTAGCTTTTGTCGGTCAGCACGTGCAAGGTAAACACCTGCTCATTCATCGCTTTCGGGCGGGTGAACGTGGTCACTTTTACCGTGTCATTCTGACGCCCCATCAGGCGATCCCACCCGGAGCCAAACAGCGGAAAGCTGTTTTTGGTGACGGCGATATCCAGATCCAAATCGTCCACCGTCTTTCCCAGCACCAGGCGTGACTGAATAAGCTGGATTTCTGCATCTGATGCTGGCGGTTTATTCGACAGCGCCGAGCCAATATCCTGGACCAGTGAGTTACCGTTATTTTGCTCAATCTGCACCAGCGCATCGGCACTGTAGATAGGCGTGGCGAAGAGGGTGTAGATACTGGCGCACAGCGCAAACGCCGCCGTGATGCCAAGCACCCACCAGCGCGCCTCAATCACGGTCCCCACCAGACGACCGATATCAATCTCATCATTGCCCGTTACCGGTGCCGCAGACTGTTTTACTTTTTCTGTCATTGTTTTCCCTGCCCTGCATTCAGTGCCTGCGCCCACTGGCGGGCAGACCGTTCAAGGAGTGAGTACACCGCTTCAAACGCATCACGACTTTTGCGATACGGATCGGGTATTTCACGTTCACTATCCCAATGACCAAACAACATCACTTTGCCGCGCATCTCCGGCGCCATCTCGCACAACCGGGCAATATGGCGTTTCTCCATGGCCAGAATCAGGTCATAGTCGCGGCACATACGGCCGGAAATCTGACGCGCGCAGTGCCCTTCCAGAGAGAGGTTATGCGCCGCCGCGACGCTGAATGCCGCCGGGTCGGCCCCATGACCAGACAGCGCCCCCAAACCGGCGGATTCCACCGTCAGCGCGGGGTGATAACTTTTCAGCAAACGTTCTGCCGTTGGGGAACGGCAAATGTTCCCCACGCAGACAACTAAGATTTTGTTAAACATGACGATTACCAGGTGTGAATGTCGCTGGCCGTATCCGTCATGTAACGGACACCGCTAATGGTCGGCAGCAACTGATTGATCAGACGGTTCCAGCGAGCCACCGGCGCGGTCGTGACATACACCACGTCGTAAGGTTGCAGACGGAATTCCGTCGCCATCACCAGAGAGGTGGCATCGGACATATCAAGCTGATAGATATTGGCAATCTTGCCGTTACGCCCGCCCTCGCCTTTCAGCGGACGGATCACAAAGATGCCGCTGGCGTTGGAGGTCGTCAGGTCGATGCCTTCCGCCGTACCCAGCGCTTCGGTCAGCGTCATACCGCTGAAGTCCATTTTGAGGGTGCTCTGTTTCTTCACTTCGCCCATTACGAAGACTTTCAGATCGTCATTGCGCGGCACAAACAGAATGTCCCCGGGGTACAGCAGTCGGTTTTGACTGAGATCGCCGTTTTGCATCAGCGCCTGCAGAGAAATGCGCTGCTCCTGCCCTTTATGGGTCAGCACCACATTGCGCCAGTCGGCGGCGTCCGTCAGACCGCCTGCGGCATTGATGGCGTCGAGGACGGTCAGAGGAACGTTGGTGATCGCCTGCTGGCCCGATTTATTCACCTGCCCGGAGACATAGGCCTTCTGCGAGCGGAAAGCGGCGATATTAACGTCCACCTGCGGGTCAGCAATGTACTTCGCTAAGCGCCCGGTAATATCACTACGGATTTCACCCAGCGTTTTTCCGACCACGCTGACTTTGCCAATGTAGGGATAAAACATGGTGCCATCGGGTTGTACCCAGTTACCGGCGTCGCTGGAGCTGCGATATTGCCCCGCTGGCGTGGTCAGTTCCGGGTGGTCCCAGACGGTCACATTCAGCACGTCGCCTGCACCGACCCGGTACTGGTAGCTGGCGATCTCCTGGTCTAGCGACATATTGGGCTGCGCCACGTTGGGTCGCGGGCGTAATTGTTCAACCAAACGTGGGGTTAACGGATAGACATTCACCATTCGGTCGAGATCAAAATCAGCGTCCTGTTGTTTGATGACATCTTTTCCCATCGTAGACATATTGCTGCCCGGAAGTACTGTGCACCCACTGATCAGGGCTACCGACACCAATAATGGCATCAATTTCATTTTGGATTTCATCATTGATTATTTATCACTTTGGTAGAGTAATTATCCTGTGCAATTTAAATAGCGACTTCACCTGTTCATATTTACCTTGCAGTTAATTGACCAGGAATTTAACTGGCATCAGTCCTAAAAAATCGGCTTTCGCCCACAGGCTATTGACAGAATAATTGAGGCTCATCTTCAGGCAGCCAGGCACGCTACCGCCCTTGGCTTTCTAGCTACCAATACACTGATTCACTTGTGTTTTTGCAATCCTCTTTATTTTCATATTCTTGCCAACGGAGCAACATTGCAGAAAATAATAAAGAACAGACAGCGTCTGCTTCGTCGCTGAAGAATATTTTTATTGCCTGGTGGTAATGCTGCCAGAATTGTTGCAGCTAACGTAATAGCAGGCAAGGTAACAAGTCCGTACCTCACTCTTTTTAAGATTAATATTAAGACCTGTTTGTTTATAATTTTAGGATTTTATTGATGTTGACAATATTCATTTCGACCAACTACCTGCGATATATCCTAAATATAAATCCGTACTCTATTCTTTCTCTGTGAAAATAGTGTGGTTATTTTGACGTCAATTTTCAGCTGCCGCCCGTTGATATAAAAGGAAGAGAAATCGCGTTACGGCATTGCAATTTTGCCCAGCTTTATCCATGATCGAATTGTGACAATTGTCATATAACCAGGGGTATTACTTTTACTATGGAATGGATTGCCGATCCGTCAATCTGGGCCGGACTTGTCACGCTTATTGTGATTGAGTTAGTCCTCGGCATTGATAACCTTGTCTTTATTGCTATCCTCGCTGAAAAACTGCCTCCCGCGCAGCGTGACCGCGCGCGCGTCACCGGGCTTATATTAGCAATGGTCATGCGCCTGCTGCTGCTGGCGTCAATCTCATGGCTGGTCACATTGACCACCCCTCTTTTCAGCATACATGAGCTTAGCTTCAGCGCGCGTGACCTGATTATGCTGTTTGGCGGCTTCTTCTTACTGTTTAAAGCCACCATGGAGCTGAACGAGAGGCTGGAAGGGAAAGACAGCGATAATCCCACTCAGCGGAAGGGGGCGAAGTTCTGGGGGGTAGTGGCGCAAATTGTGGTACTGGACGCCATCTTCTCGCTCGATTCGGTCATTACCGCCGTGGGGATGGTCGATCACCTTGCCGTCATGATGGCCGCCGTGATTGTCGCCATTAGCCTGATGCTGCTTGCCAGCAAGTCCCTGACACACTTTGTTAACAGCCACCCGACTATCGTTATTCTGTGTCTCAGCTTCTTGCTGATGATCGGGTTCAGCCTTGTGGCTGATGGGTTTGGGTTCCATATTCCGAAAGGGTATCTGTACGCCGCCATCGGGTTCTCAGTGATGATTGAAGCCCTTAACCAACTGGCTATATTTAATCGTCGTCGCTTTCTGTCCGCGAACCATACCTTGCGCCAGCGCACCACAGAAGCGGTCATGCGCCTGTTGAGCGGGCAAAAAGAAGATGCAGAACTGGATGCACAAACCGCCTCAATGCTGGCGGATCACGACAATCGCCAGATCTTCAATCCGCAAGAACGACGGATGATTGAGCGGGTGCTGAATCTGAATCAACGTACGGTCAGCAGTATCATGACCTCGCGCCACGATATTGAACATATCGATCTCAGCGCTCCCGAAGCAGATGTGCGCGCCTTGCTGGAGAAAAATCAGCATACCCGTCTGGTGGTCACCGCAGAAAATGAGCAAGAAGATTTGCTTGGCGTGGTGCACGTCATCGACCTGTTGCAACAATCCTTGCGTGGCGAGCCGCTCGACCTGCGGGCGCTGATCCGCCAGCCGCTGGTGTTCCCGGAAACGCTACCGTTGCTTCCCGCCCTGGAGCAGTTCCGTAACGCGCGTACCCACTTTGCCTTTGTGGTGGATGAGTTTGGTTCTGTTGAAGGGATTGTCACGCTCAGTGATGTGATGGAGACGATTGCCGGGAACCTGCCCAACGAAATCGAGGAGATCGACGCCCGTCACGACATTCAGAAGAACCCGGACGGCTCCTGGACCGCCAATGGCCATATGCCGCTGGAAGACCTTGTGCAATATGTCCCGTTGCCGCTGGACGAGAAACGTGAATACCACACTATCGCCGGGCTACTGATGGAATATCTACAGCGGGTACCGAAACCCGGTGAAGAAGTTCAGATCGGCGATTATCTGTTAAAAACGCTAGAGGTCGAAAGCCACCGGGTGCAAAAGGTGCAGTTGATTCCGCTGCGTCATGATGAGGAAGATCTGGACTACGAGGTGTGATGGTAACCGGATGGCCCGCAAAATGGGTGGCCATCCGGTTAATGCTTACATCTTATCAAGCAACTGCTTCACGTCTTTACCGTTGCGGCTATCTTTATTGCGATCTGCCCAGTTGTTGAGACGACGTTTCGCTTCATCCTGCATATGTTTACGCAAGACCTGGTCTACTTTTAGGGTGTAATTCAGTGAATCCCAGCTCCCGTAAACCCTGAGCGGAACCGGCGTCTCTTGCAGGAAAGTGACCAGCTTACTGTCCCCTGTCCAGCCGTCGAGTACCTGAATATTAAACTCGGTGTCACAGGTCTGATCGATAAGATCCAACGTCCCTTTACCGGAAAGCGCCAGCAGCGAGGATTGCCCCTGCATATCGTTGAGCGTCAGCTCGCCTTTGCTGAGCGTGACATCGCTCTCAAAGTGATCCAGACGCGTGGCGTTATCGAAGCTTTGTTGTGATTGCACATCGCCGCCGCTACGTTCCACAGCCTGTTGCACCAGCTGTTGGAAGTTCATCCCTTCCATCTGCGTGTCGTTCATTTCAACACGCGCCTGACCCTGCCAGCTATGGCGAAACGCCCACGCATCAATATCCGCGCCAGAGAATTCCCCGGTGAGCGACATCTTCCCGGTCAGAGAGATGGGGTAATTAAAGGCTTTAAGAATGGTACCAATCTCAACATTCTCAAGACGGGGATGAAATACCGCCTGCGGCTCCTGCGCCCTGGCATCCAGTTCACCCGGCAGCGAAACCAGACCGCCATCAAGTTTCCCCTCTAGCTGATCGATATTCAGCAGCCCTGACTGATTCGACATTTTGGCGGCAACATCGGTAAATTCCATCCCCCGCCAACGAACATCGGCAGCCTGCAACGAGATATCCGCAGAAAAACTGTGCAAGCCGCTGTAAGCCGGTTCATCAATCCGCGATGAGATCACCGGTCTCGCGAGCGTTGGCTGGCTCTGCCCCTGCTGCGCAATACCGTTTGCGCCTGGCGCCTCTTCAGTGCGTGGGAGAAGATTATCAAGATTGAGCTTGCCAAACTGGAGGTCAATCACCCATTCCGGTTTATCATTGAGCGTTATCTCTGTTTTTCCGGTGAGCGTGCTGTCATTGGCCGTTAAATTAAGCTGGCTAAAAGAGAGTTTTTTGTCTTCTTCCTGCCACTGTGCCTGTAATTGTCCTTGTCCCTGAATCCCTTGTTTAGGTAGATCGGCCCCCTGCAATTGCCAGGTGAACTGTTGAATCGAGGCCTCCAGATTATGCGGGTAATCAGAAGCATCAACCGTACCATTCAGGGCAAGATTGAGATCGCGCTGGTCACGGTTGACGCGTCCGGAAAACTCGAACGAACCGCGATGTTGGGTATCCTGCTCCATTTGCAGGTGGATATCGCGAACCGTGACCTGCTCATCGTTCTCATGCTGGAAAACCAGCACGCTGTCTGCCACGCGTAGACTGGCGATATCAAACGACCAGCCGCGATCTTCGGCGATATCCGGTAATGTATTGTCTTTTGGCGCAACCGGGGCATCTTTACCGAGCTTCGCTTCCGATTGCGGGGTCAGTTGGATCACCGCCCCTTTCAGCATCACCTGCTCAACCTTGAGTTGATGACTCAGAAGCGGCCACAAGGAGACGTCAAGACGCATGTTGTCTGCGCGAATTAACGGCTCACTTGCACCTTGCGCCGTCAAGGTCATCCGCCCGGAGAGGATGCTAAGCTGTGGCCAGACATGCCAACGCAGTGACCCATCCAGTTCGAGTTGATATCCGCTACGCGCAGCAACCTGCTGCACCATATATGCGCGGAAATCATTTGGATTGACCAACATAACTAACGCAGAAAAACCGGCCACCAGCACGACCAGTAAGATCATCAGCGTCGTCAGAAATCGTCTCATGCTATCCTCAATGGATCGGAAAAGGCTTAGTCTTTATCAATCCGACTGGCAACCGCGCCTTGTTGATCGCGATACTTCGCATCTTCACGACGATTGTAAGGACGCGCTGCGGGGCCGGAAAGCGGCTCGAAGCTCAGCGCGCCAATCAACATGCCAGGGCGCAGCGCCAGCGGTAATTTCCCGGAATTGTAAAACTCCAGCACAATACAACCCGACCAGCCGGGATCGATACGGTGCGCAGTCACGTGCACCATCAACCCCAGACGCGCCAGCGAAGAACGACCGTCCAGCCATCCCACCAGATCCGGCGGCAGAGTCACAGATTCATAGGTCACAGCCAGCGCCAGTTCGCCAGGATGCAGGAAAAAGGCCTCGCCTTCATCCAGCACGATTTCATCGCTCATCACGCGATCCAGCGCGGCGCTCACTTCCGCTTTAGGACCACTCAGGTCGATAAATGCGGCCGTGTGGCCACTGAAGGTGCGAAACTTATTGCCCAGGCGCACATCGACTGTCGCGCCGTTGATGCGCTCTACAGGAGGACGCGGGTTGATCGACAAACGGCCTTCATCCAGCCAGGCTTCAATATCTCGGTCACACAAACGCATGGTACTTTCTCCTTTTGAGCATCAATCCCTTGACGCATGGTGCGTCAAGGGCGAACCAGGTTATCACTGAACGGTACACAATTCGCTGAACTTATTCAAAGAACTGACTGATTTTCGCTTTCAGAATATCGATAGCGATGCGGTTCTTACCGCCGCGCGGCACGATAATATCCGCATACTGTTTAGAGGGTTCGATAAACTGCAGGAACATCGGACGGACGGTTTTCTGATACTGCGCCATGACCGAATCCATAGAACGGCCACGCTCATTGACGTCGCGTTTGATACGACGCATCAGGCAGATATCCAGCGGGGTATCAACAAAAATAGAGAAGTTCATCTCTTCACGTAACCGCGCATCCGTCAGCAGCAAAATGCCTTCCAGGATGATGACTTTTTTCGGTTCCACACGAACCGTTTCTTTCATACGGGTATGTTCAACATAGCTATACACCGGCAGTTCAATCGCAGTGCCGCGTTTGAGCGTTTGCAGATGTTGAAACAGCAAGCTGTGATCCATCGCATTCGGATGGTCATAGTTGGTTTTTACGCGCTCTTCCATCGACAGATGGCTTTGATCTTTGTAATAGCTGTCTTCGGGAATAACGCCAATATGTGCATCACCGACTTGTTCACGCAACTCACGATAAAGGGTACTGGCAATGAGACTTTTGCCGGAAGCGGACGCGCCAGCGATACCGATAATGACGCACTGATGAGACTGATCAGTCATAAATTTAGCGACCTGAATAACCTGGATGTTAGGGAGGGCGGCGTAGAAACGCCAAACGCGGCAATTATAGGGATTTCAGGCGCGCGATACCAGTCGAGATAGCAGATGGCGCAGCGCCTGCTAAATTACACCCCAATATTTCCCTTTCGCAAATTAAAATGGTCAACTTTAAAGCAGGCAGAAAGGTTATTTCCAATCGTAAGGAATTATTAACCTAATCGTGTCATTTTATGAGCAGTTGGCGTATAAATTGTAAATTGTTTGTACTAGCATAACCACAGACAAAAACTGACGCGTCCGGGTGTTCCGTGACGGTACGGGCTATTCGGATAACGCGGTAATGAGTAAACCATTCCAACATGTTTTAGTTACCCTACCCCATCCTCTACTGCGTCTTGTCAGTTTAGGCCTGGTGGCCTTTATCTTTACACTGTTTTCGCTCGAATTATCGCGTTTTGGTACACAGCTGGCGCCGTTGTGGTTTCCGACCTCGATTATGATGGTGGCGTTTTACCGTCACGCGGGGCGCATGTGGCCAGGTATTGCGCTCTCCTGCTCGCTCGGCAGTCTCGGCGCGGCGTTACTGCTTTTCCCTGACACCTCGCTGAACTTTACCTATACCGCCATTAACATTTTTGAAGCCGTCATCGGCGCAATATTGCTGCGTAAACTCCTGCCCTGGTATAACCCATTACAAAATTTGAGCGACTGGATCCGTCTGGCGATTGGCAGCGCGGTGGTTCCGCCTCTGATGGGCGGACTCCTTATCTGGCTGCTGGTGCCTGAAGGCACGCAGTTAAAAGCCTTTCTTATTTGGGTTCTTTCTGAATCTATCGGCGCGCTGGCGCTGGTTCCCCTGGGGTTGCTGTTTAAACCGCATTATTTGTTGCGCCACCGTGACCCGCGTTTATTGCTTGAGACGCTGCTGACGCTGGCCGTCACGCTGGTGCTGAGTTGGCTCTCAATGCAATATCTGCCGTGGCCGTTTACCAGCGTCATCGTGTTACTGATGTGGAGCGCGGTACGTCTGCCACGAGTGGAAGCCTTTTTAATCTTCCTCGCGACCGTGATGATGGTGTCATTAATGATGGCTGTCGACCCCTCGCTGCTCTCAACGCCCAAAACCCACATCATGGCGAACGTCCCCTGGCTGCCGTTTTTAATGATTCTGCTGCCCGCCAACGTGATGACCATGGTGATGTATGCGTTTCGGACTGAGCGTAAACACATTTCTGAAAGCGAGGCGCGCTTTCGCAACGCCATGGAATACTCCGCCATCGGCATGGCGCTGGTCGGTACCGAAGGCCAGTGGCTGCAAGCGAACAAGGCGTTGTGCCAGTTTCTTGGCTATAGCCAGGATGAGCTACGCGCGCTCACGTTCCAGCAACTGACCTGGCCGGAAGATCTCAATAACGATCTTGAACAGCTCAATATGCTGATTAGCGGCAATATCAACAGTTACTCGATGGAAAAACGCTACTACACCCGGGACGGAGAAGTCGTCTGGGCGCTGCTGACCGTCTCGCTGGTGCGCCATAGCGATGCCACTCCGCTCTACTTTATTGCGCAGATTGAAGATATCAACGACCTGAAGCAAACCGAATGGGTAAATAAACGCCTGATGGAGCGGATCACGCTGGCAAATGAAGCCGGCGGCATTGGCATCTGGGAGTGGGAACTGGAGCCTGACGTGTTCAGTTGGGATAAGCGCATGTTCGATCTCTACGAGCTCCCGCCGAATATCAAACCCTCGTGGCAAGTCTGGTATGACTGTGTGTTGCCAGAAGATCGCGATCACGCAGAACGAGTGATCCGGGACGCACTTACCGCCCGCCGCCCCTTCAAACTGGAGTTTCGTATTGCGGTAAAAGGCGGCATCCGCCATATCCGCTCGCTGGCAAACCGGGTATTAAATAAAGACGGCGAAGTGGAACGCTTACTCGGCATCAATATGGACATGACCGAAGTGAAGCAGTTGAACGAAGCGCTATACCAGGAGAAAGAGCGTCTGCACATTACGCTGGACTCCATCGGGGAAGCCGTGGTCTGTATTGATGTCGACATGAACGTCACCTTTATGAACCCGGTGGCGGAAAAGATGAGTGGCTGGCAGCAAAAAGACGCAATGGGGGTACCGCTACTGACCGTGCTGCGCATTACCTTTGGCGACAACGGTCCGTTAATGGAAAATATCTACAGCGCGGACATGTCCCGCTCCGCGATTGAGCAGGATGTGGTACTGCATTGCCGTACTGGCGGCAACTACGATATCCATTACAGCATTACCCCGCTCAGTACGCTGGACGGGGGCAATATTGGGTCAGTATTGGTTATCCAGGACGTCACTGAATCGCGTAAAATGCTGCGCCAGCTCAGTTACAGCGCATCCCATGACGCCCTGACCCACCTGGCTAACCGGGTCAGTTTCGAAAACCACCTGAAGCGTTTGCTGCAAACCGTTCACGACGCCCACCAACGCCATGCCCTAATCTTTATTGACCTTGACCGTTTCAAAGCTGTCAACGACAGCGCAGGCCATGCCGCCGGTGACGCGCTGTTGCGCGAGATCTCAGCGCTTATGCTCAGTATGATCCGCTCCAGCGACGTGCTGGCGCGGCTGGGCGGAGACGAGTTTGGGTTGTTACTGCCAGACTGTAATATCGAAAGCGCCCGTTTCATCGCAACGCGAATGATTAACGCTATCAACGATTATCACTTTATGTGGGAAGGACGCCTGCACCGGATTGGCGCCAGCGCCGGGATAACGCGGATTGACGAACGCAATTATCTGGCAACGGACGTCATGTCACAGGCTGACATCGCCTGTTACGCCTCCAAAAACAATGGCCGTGGTCGCGTCACCGTGTATGAACCTCAGCAAGAAGAGACTCACAAAGAACGGGGAATGATGTCGCTGGATGAGCAGTGGCATATGATTAAAGACCATCATTTGCTGATGATGGCACGGGGGGTGGCATCACCGAGGATCCCTGAAACATGCAGTTTCTGGTTGATTTCATTACGCCTGTGGACCCGTGAAGGCGACGTCGTGGAAGAGCAAGCCTTCCGCGCGGGATTGGTGGATCCGGCGCTCAATCATGCGCTTGACCGCCGTGTATTGCATGAGTTTTTCCACCATGCGGCCCCGTCGGTTGCCAGCAAGGGGCTGAGCGTCGCCCTCCCCCTCTCCGCCGCTGGGTTAATCAGCGCGACCCTGATCGATGAGTTGCTCACTCACCTTGAACTCAGCCCGCTTCCGGCACGTCTGCTGCACCTGGTGGTGCCAGCCGATGTCATGATCACACATCCCACAGAGACCGCTTCTGCCATTCAAAAACTGCGCCAGGCGGGATGCCGAATGATTTTCAGCCAGGTCGGTCGCGATCTGGAACTCTTCAGCCATCTGACCCCACACATGGCTGACTATCTGCTGCTTGAAAGCGAACTCGCCACCAGCCTGCACGGGAATTTGATGGACGAAATGCTGGTTTCAATCATCCAGGGCAATGCACAGCGACTGGGGATCAAAACGCTGGTCGGTCCGGTGCAAACGCCGGTTATCATGGATGCGCTTTCGGGCATCGGGGTTGACCTGATTTATGGCGATATCATTGCCGACGCTCAGCCGTTGGATCTGCTACTTAGCACCAGCTATTTCGCCATCAACTGACGGCTGCCAGCCTTCCGTATACCAGATATGCAACAACGCGTAGGAGCGCCAGGGCTTCCAGCGTTCGGCATAGCGCCGAATCTGCGCGGGCGTCATGCCGGGAAAGCGCTGTTTAATCAGATAATCGTCTGGCAAAAAAATGTCCTTTGCCTGCCAGCCGCGCAGCGCGAAGTAATTGGCAGTCCAGCGACCAATACCGGGAAACGTTTGCAGCGCTTTGACGCCTAGCTCAATGTCAGGGGGCGGCGTGACCGACAATGCGCCATTGAGCGTTGCCTGAGCCAGATGGATCAGCGCCTCACCGCGTTTGAGCGGCATCCCCAGGGCTTTAAGCTCAACCGGGTCCGCAGCGGCCAGCGTTTCAGGACCGGGGAAACAGACATATTCCTCGGCATCTTCCAGGGTCTCGCCATAGCGGCGAGCCACCTTCGCGGTCAGTTTAGCGGCCATCGCCACGCTGACCAGTTGCCCCAGAATCGCCCGCACGCCCTGTTCAAACGCATCAACAGCGCCCGGCAGACGTAACCCCGGGCGCGCAGCCCCCAGTTCGCCAAGCGCATCGCTCACCTGCAACGGATCACAGCGAAGATCGAAGAGCCGCTCGATTTTCGCCAGACATTCCGCTGCCACGGGCTGTAAACCAGGACTCAGGGTAACCTGCAACGAATGCATCTGCGGGTCTGGCACCACGGTCAGCAGTCCCCGATGCTCCCCGATAGCCAGACTTCGCACATAGGACGACACCCCCACGGTCTCCACACCATCAACCGCACGCGCGGCGAGAAAACCCAACATCCAGGACCAGTCATACGGCGGTTGCCAGCTCAGGGTATACATTGCGACTCCTTGAACGGTGAATCTTCAGCATAAACGGTTTATCCACGTTACGCCTTGCTTTCATATTCCAGTTGTCGGGGCGGCAACATTTCGTTAAAGTCACGCCCCTTCTTCACTGGCATGGGGATTTTTCAGTGTTTATTGGTTTTGATTACGGTACGGCGAACTGTTCAGTGGCCGTTATGCAGGACGGGCAACCACGCCTGCTCCGAATGGAAAATAACAGCACGTTGTTGCCTTCTATGCTGTGCGCTCCCACGCGCGAAGCGGTGAGTGAATGGTTGTACCGCCATCACGATGTTCCGGCAACGGATGCAGAAACGCAGGCGTTGTTGCGTCGCGCGATGCGCTACAACCGTGAAGAAGACATTGATGTCAACGCGGGTAGCGTACAGTTTGGACTCGCCTCTCTGGCCCAGTACATTGACGATCCCGAAGAGGTTTACTTCGTTAAATCACCCAAATCTTTCTTAGGCGCCAGCGGACTTAAGCCGCAGCAGGTTGCGTTGTTCGAGGATTTGGTGTGCGCCATGATGCTGCACATCCGTCTTCAGGCACAGAGTCAGTTACCCGAATCGATAAGCCAGGCGGTCATTGGTCGCCCGATCAACTTTCAGGGATTAGGCGGAGACGACGCCAATGCCCAGGCGCAAGGGATTCTGGAACGTGCGGCAAAACGCGCGGGGTTTCAGGAGGTGGTATTTCAGTATGAACCGGTTGCTGCAGGGCTGGATTATGAAGCCACGCTGACCGAAGAAAAACGGGTTCTGGTTGTCGACATCGGCGGCGGGACCACGGACTGCTCCTTACTGTTGATGGGACCCCAGTGGCATCAACGCGCTGACCGTGAAACCAGCCTGCTCGGACACAGTGGATGTCGCGTCGGCGGTAACGATCTTGATATCGCACTGGCGTTTAAAAACCTGATGCCACTGCTCGGCATGGGGGGCGAAACAGAAAAAGGCATCGCGCTGCCAATCCTGCCGTGGTGGAATGCCGTCGCGATAAACGATGTCCCTGCGCAAAGTGATTTTTACAGCACCGCCAACGGTCGCTTACTTAACGATCTGGTACGTGACGCGCGTGACACAGACAAAGTCGCGCTGCTGCTCAAAGTCTGGCGTCAACGTCTGAGCTATCGCCTGGTGCGCAGTGCGGAAGAGAGCAAAATAGCTCTTTCCGAACAGACCCATGTCACCACGTCGCTGCCTTTCATCAGTGACGAACTCGCGGCGGCAATCAGCCAGCAGGGGCTGGAAGCGGCGCTGAATCAACCGCTGGCAAGAATTCTGGAACAGGTTCAGCTGGCGCTGGATAACGCACAGGAAAAACCGGATGTGATTTACCTGACCGGCGGCAGCGCACGTTCACCGCTGCTCAGGAAAGCGCTGGCCGAACAGCTACCGGGAATTCCGATTGCCGGGGGCGATGATTTTGGTTCCGTGACCGCCGGTCTGGCGCGCTGGGCGGACGTGGTTTTTCGCTAATCACCTCGCAAGCTGAATAGCGTGTGGATTGACTTTATCGTTGCCAACGCTTAACGTCAGGAGTGAGGGTAAGGGAGAGGTTTCCCCCTCCCCCTGGTGTCTTAGTATGCTGGGTAGCTGATCACTAAGAGTATCACCAGTATGATGACTAACCTCATCATAACCCTTTCCTTATTTAAGGCCCCTTCCTCGGGAGGGGCTTTCCCGTTTCAGCGTCCTGCTGAAATGAGTGGCTTACCTCCTTCGCCGTGTCGTCACTTTAACGTAATACCCAGCGCCCTCTCTTTTTGTCGATAATTGTTGCGTAACGCCTCGCAAAGCCCGTCGCCATTCAGACGAATCCAGACAGTGTTTCATAATTCCTCCATTATTCTCCCTTGTTCGCTGGCTAAACTAGTATCATTCCGCGAAACGTTTCAGGATGAGAAACTTATAACGATGAAAGGCAGTAACAAATCCCGCTGGGTGCTCGCTATTGTGGTCGCTGCGGCGGCCATTTCCGCAGTCTGGTTCTGGCATAATCGTGGTGAAACACAGGGAACAACGCCAGGCGCAACCGCGCATGCACAACACCCCGCCGGGCAAGGTCGACGCGGTATGCGCTCCGGCCCGTTAGCGCCGGTGCAGGCGGCGACTGCCGTAGAACAAGCAGTGCCGCGCTATCTGACCGGGCTGGGAACCGTGACGGCGGCCAATACGGTGACGGTGCGCAGCCGCGTGGACGGTCAACTGATGGCGCTGCACTTTCAGGAAGGACAACAGGTCAAAGCAGGCGATCTGTTGGCGGAGATTGATCCCAGCCAGTTCAGGGTCGCGTTAGCGCAGGCCCAGGGACAATTAGCCAAAGACAACGCCACACTGGCGAATGCCCGCCGTGATTTAGCCCGCTTTCAACAGCTGGCGAAAACCAATCTCGTTTCTCGTCAGGAGCTGGACGCCCAGCAGGCGCTGGTCAGCGAAACCCAGGGCACGATTAAAGCTGATGAGGCCAGCGTCGCCAGCGCGCAGCTCCAGCTTGACTGGAGCCGCATTACCGCACCGGTTGACGGTCGCGTCGGTTTGAAACAGGTGGATATCGGTAATCAGATCGCCAGTAGCGACACCACCGGGATCGTCGTTATCACTCAGACACACCCTATCGATCTCATTTTTACTCTGCCGGAAAGCGATATCGCCACGGTGATACAGGCACAAAAAGCGGGGAAAACCGTCACGGTTGAGGCCTGGGATCGCACCAACGCGCAAAAGCTGAGCGAAGGGGTATTGCTGAGCCTGGACAACCAGATTGATGCCACTACCGGCACCATTAAGATCAAAGCGCGCTTTAATAATCAGGATGATACGTTGTTCCCAAATCAGTTCGTCAATGCGCGAATGCTGGTTGATACCGAGCACAATGCCGTTGTAATTCCGACTGCCGCCGTACAAATGGGTAACGAAGGCCATTTTGTCTGGGTATTGAATGACGAAAACAGGGTCAGCAAACATCAGGTGAAACCCGGTATTCAGGACAGCCAGAAAGTGGTGATTAGCGCCGGATTATCCGTTGGTGATCGTGTCGTCACCGACGGTATTGACCGTCTGACGGAAGGGGCGAAAGTTGAAGTGGTGGAGGCGCAATCCGCAACCCCAACTGACGGTAAAGCCACTACGCGAGAATATGGCAAAAAAGGAGCGAACTCCTGATGCAGGTGTTACCACCAGGCAGAACGGGCGGCCCTTCCCGCCTGTTTATTCTGCGCCCTGTTGCCACAACGCTATTGATGGTGGCAATTCTGTTGGCCGGGATTATCGGCTATCGGTTCCTGCCCGTTGCCGCATTGCCCGAAGTGGACTATCCGACGATTCAGGTGGTGACGCTCTATCCTGGCGCCAGCCCCGATGTGATGACCTCCGCCGTCACCGCCCCGCTTGAGCGCCAGTTTGGACAAATGTCAGGTCTGAAACAGATGTCGTCGCAGAGCTCAGGCGGCGCATCGGTGGTGACGCTACAGTTCCAGCTTTCACTGCCGTTGGATGTCGCCGAGCAGGAAGTGCAGGCCGCCATTAATGCCGCCACCAATCTGCTACCGGACGATCTCCCGAACCCACCGGTTTACAGCAAAGTTAACCCGGCTGATCCGCCCATTATGACGCTCGCCGTCACCTCTGGTGCCCTTCCGATGACGCAGGTAGAAGATATGGTCGAAACACGGGTGGCGCAAAAAATTTCGCAGGTTTCCGGCGTCGGCTTAGTGACGCTTTCGGGGGGACAACGCCCGGCAGTACGCGTGAAGCTGAATGCGCAGGCCATCGCTGCGTTGGGTCTTACCAGCGAAACCATCCGTACCGCTATCACCGGCGCGAACGTCAATTCAGCAAAAGGCAGCCTCGACGGTCCCACGCGCGCGGTCACGCTCTCCGCCAACGATCAGATGCAGTCCGTGGATGAATATCGCCAGTTGATCGTGGCATATCAAAACGGCGCGCCTGTTCGCCTGGGCGATGTCGCCACCGTTGAACAAGGTGCAGAAAACCGTTGGCTAGGTGCCTGGGCCAATAAAGAACAAGCCATCGTGATGAATGTGCAGCGCCAGCCCGGCGCGAATATTATCTCTACCGCAGACAGTATTCGCCAGATGTTGCCGCAACTGACCGACAGTTTGCCGAAATCGGTCAAGGTGACGGTACTTTCCGATCGCACCACCAATATTCGCGCCTCGGTGACAGACACCCAGTTCGAACTGATGCTGGCTATTGCGCTGGTCGTGATGATTATCTACCTGTTCTTGCGCAATATTCCCGCCACGATAATTCCCGGCGTCGCCGTACCGCTGTCGCTGATCGGCACCTTTGCCGTGATGGTATTTCTCGATTTCTCCATCAATAACCTGACGTTGATGGCGCTCACCATCGCCACCGGTTTTGTGGTGGATGACGCCATTGTGGTCATTGAAAACATTTCGCGTTATATCGAAAAAGGCGAGAAACCGCTGGCGGCCGCGCTCAAAGGGGCGGGCGAGATCGGCTTTACCATTATCTCGTTAACATTCTCATTGATTGCGGTGCTTATCCCGCTGCTGTTTATGGGCGATATTGTCGGACGACTGTTTCGCGAATTTGCCGTGACGCTGGCGGTTGCCATTCTGATTTCTGCCGTGGTGTCACTGACGCTGACCCCAATGATGTGCGCCCGGATGCTGAGTCAGGAATCACTGCGCAAGCAAAACCGTTTCTCCCGCGCCTCGGAAAGAATGTTTGAACGCATTATCGCCGGTTATGGTCATCTGTTGGCGAAAGTGCTCAATCATCCCTGGCTGACACTCAGCGTCGCGCTGGGCACGCTGCTCCTGAGCGTGATGCTGTGGATATTTATTCCGAAAGGTTTCTTTCCAATCCAGGATAACGGCATTATTCAGGGAACGCTGCAGGCGCCGCAATCCAGCTCGTTCGCCAACATGGCGCAGCGTCAGCGTCAGGTCTCCGACCTTATTCTCAAAGACCCTGCCGTCGAAAGCCTGACCGCGTTTGTCGGCGTGGATGGCACTAATCCGGCACTGAACAGCGCCCGATTGCAAATCAACCTGAAGCCCCTTGATGAGCGCGACGATCGCGTTTCGCAGGTGATTTCGCGCCTGCAGCAAGCGGTAGACACCGTGCCGGGCGTGGATCTCTATCTTCAGCCGACGCAGGATCTCACCATCGATACCCAGGTGAGCCGCACGCAGTATCAGTTCACGCTGCAGGCGACATCGCTGGATGCGCTAAGTACCTGGGTGCCGCAACTGGTGGAGAAACTGCAGCAGTTGCCGCAGCTTTCTGACGTGAGCAGCGACTGGCAGGACAAAGGTCTGGTGGCGTATGTCAATGTCGATCGCGACAGCGCCAGCCGGTTGGGGATCAGCATGGCTGATGTCGATAACGCCCTGTATAACGCGTTCGGCCAGCGGCTGATTTCGACGATTTATACCCAGGCAAACCAGTATCGCGTGGTCCTTGAACACAACACGGAAAACACGCCGGGGCTGGCGGCATTAGATTCCGTGCGCCTCACCGGTCGCGATGGCGGCATAGTGCCGCTCAGCGCTATCGCCAGCATCGGCCAGCGTTTTGCCCCGCTTTCCATTAACCACCTCGATCAGTTCCCGGTCACGACTATCTCCTTTAACGTACCGGAGGACTACGCGCTCGGCGATGCGGTACAGGCGATTCTGGACACCGAAAAAACGCTCAATCTACCTGCGGATATCACGACCCAGTTCCAGGGTAGCACCCTCGCCTTCCAGGCCGCTCTCGGCAACACCGTCTGGCTTATCGTGGCGGCGGTGGTGGCGATGTACATCGTGCTCGGCGTGCTGTACGAAAGCTTTATTCACCCCATCACCATTCTCTCCACGTTGCCAACGGCAGGCGTCGGCGCGCTACTGGCCTTGATGATTGCAGGCAGTGAACTGGATGTTATCGCCATCATCGGCATCATTCTGTTGATTGGTATCGTCAAGAAAAATGCCATCATGATGATCGACTTTGCCCTTGCCGCTGAGCGCGAACAGGGCATGGCGCCGCAGGAAGCCATCTTCCAGGCCTGTTTGCTGCGTTTTCGCCCGATCCTGATGACGACCCTGGCAGCATTACTGGGGGCATTACCGTTGATGCTAAGTACCGGCGTAGGGGCCGAATTGCGCCGTCCGTTGGGCATTGGCATGGTCGGCGGTCTGCTGGTCAGCCAGGTATTGACGCTGTTCACCACACCGGTCATTTATCTGCTGTTTGACCGCTTATCGCTGTCGATGAAAAACCGCTTTTCGCGCCGGGAAGAGGAAGCGTAAATGAAATTTTTCGCCCTTTTCATTTATCGTCCGATCGCCACCATTTTGATCGCTCTCGCGATTACCCTGTGCGGCGTGCTGGGCTTCCGGCTGTTGCCGGTCGCGCCGTTACCGCAGGTAGATTTCCCGGTGATCATGATCAGCGCCTCGTTGCCGGGCGCTTCACCGGAGACAATGGCCTCTTCGGTCGCCACGCCGCTGGAACGCGCGCTGGGGCGCATTGCCGGCATCACTGAAATGACCTCCAGTAGCTCACTGGGCAGCACGCGCATTATTCTTGAGTTTAATTTCGACCGCGATATCAACGGTGCCGCGCGTGACGTGCAGGCGGCGATCAACGCCGCACAAAGTTTGCTCCCCAGCGGAATGCCCAGCCGCCCGACCTACCGGAAGGCCAATCCGTCTGATGCGCCGGTCATGATCCTGACACTGACATCGGATACCTGGACTCAGGGCGAGCTGTATGACTTTGCCTCAACGCAGCTTGCCCAGACCATCGCCCAAATCGACGGCGTGGGCGATGTGGACGTCGGCGGCAGTTCGTTACCCGCCGTGCGCGTTGGGCTGAATCCACAGGCGCTGTTTAACCAGGGCGTTTCGCTGGACGATGTACGTACCGCCATCAGCGATGCCAATGTGCGAAAACCCCAGGGCGCGCTCGAAGATCAGCGCCAGCGCTGGCAGATACAGACCAATGATGAACTGAAAACCGCTGCGGAATACCAGCCGCTGATCATTCATTACAACAACGGCGCAGCCGTACGCCTGGGCGATGTCGCCACGGTCAGCGACTCGGTACAGGATGTGCGTAATGCCGGGATGACCAACGCGAAACCGGCGATCTTGTTGATGATCCGCAAACTGCCGGAAGCCAACATCATTCAGACGGTGGACGGTATTCGGGCGAAGATCCCTGACCTGCAAACGCTGATCCCAGCCTCCATTGATTTACAAATCGCCCAGGATCGCTCTCCGACGATTCGGGCCTCGCTGGAAGAGGTAGAACAGACGCTTATCATTTCCGTCGCCCTGGTGGTGCTGGTAGTGTTTTTGTTCCTGCGTTCCGGACGGGCAACCTTGATCCCTGCCGTCGCCGTGCCGGTTTCGCTGATTGGTACTTTCGCCGCCATGTATTTGTGCGGCTTTAGCCTGAATAACCTGTCGCTGATGGCGTTAACTATTGCGACCGGTTTTGTCGTCGATGACGCCATCGTGGTGCTGGAAAACATCTCCCGTCATCTTGAAGCGGGAATGAAACCCTTACAGGCGGCGCTACAGGGAACGCGGGAAGTGGGCTTCACCGTGCTCTCGATGAGCCTTTCGCTGGTGGCGGTATTCCTGCCGTTGCTGCTGATGGGGGGATTACCCGGCAGGCTGCTGCGCGAATTTGCCGTTACGTTGTCGGTGGCTATCGGGATTTCACTGCTCGTCTCGCTGACCTTAACCCCGATGATGTGTGGCTGGATGCTCAAATCCGGCAAGCCGCGCGAGCAGACGCGCAAGCGGGGTTTTGGACGTCTGCTGGTCGCGTTGCAACAAGGTTACGGCAACTCACTGAAATGGGTGTTAAAACATACCCGTCTGGTGGGCGTTGTCCTGCTTGGCACCATCGCGCTGAATATCTGGCTCTATGTTTCGATCCCCAAAACCTTCTTCCCTGAGCAGGATACCGGGGTGTTGATGGGCGGCATTCAGGCCGATCAGAGCATTTCGTTCCAGGCGATGCGCGGTAAGCTCGAAGACTTTATGAAAATCATCCGTGATGATCCGGCGGTGAATAACGTCACCGGGTTTACCGGCGGTTCGAGGGTCAACAGCGGCATGATGTTTATCACCCTGAAGTCACGCGATGAGCGGCACGAAACCGCTCAGCAGGTCATCGACAGGCTGCGGGTAAAGCTGGCAAAAGAGCCCGGCGCCAATCTGTTTCTGATGGCGGTGCAGGATATCCGCGTCGGTGGACGCCAGGCCAACGCCAGCTATCAGTACACGCTGCTGTCAGATGACCTTGCGGCGCTACGCGAATGGGAGCCCAAAATTCGCAAATCGCTCTCCTCACTTTCGCAACTGGCCGATGTTAACTCCGACCAACAGGACAACGGCGCGGAGATGGATCTGATATACGATCGCGACACCCTGTCACGGTTGGGTATCGACGTTCAGGCGGCGAACAGTTTACTGAACAATGCCTTTGGTCAGCGGCAGATTTCGACCATTTATCAGCCGATGAACCAGTACAAAGTGGTGATGGAAGTGGATCCGCGTTATACCCAGGACATCAGCGCGCTGGATAAAATGTTCGTGATTAACAATGACGGGAAAGCCATTCCGCTCTCGAGCTTTGCGAAATGGCAGCCCGCTAACGCGCCGTTGTCGGTAAACCATCAGGGCTTATCTGCCGCCTCGACCATCGCCTTTAACCTGCCGACCGGAACATCGCTTTCCCAGGCAACCGACGCGATCAACCGCGCCATGACACAGCTTGGGGTGCCCTCCACGGTTCGCGGGAGTTTTGCCGGTACCGCGCAGGTGTTCCAGGACACCATGAACGCCCAGGTGATTCTGATTCTGGCGGCGATCGCCACGGTCTACATCGTGTTGGGGATGTTATACGAAAGCTATGTTCACCCGCTGACCATCCTCTCCACGCTCCCCTCTGCTGGCGTCGGCGCGCTACTGGCGCTGGAGCTTTTTGATGCCCCGTTCAGCCTAATTGCCCTGATAGGGATCATGCTATTAATTGGCATTGTGAAAAAAAACGCCATCATGATGGTCGATTTTGCGCTGGAGGCGCAGAGAACAGGCAATCTGACGCCGGAACAGGCGATATTTCAGGCCTGTTTACTGCGTTTTCGCCCCATCATGATGACCACGCTGGCAGCATTGTTTGGCGCGCTGCCGCTGGTGTTATCAAGCGGAGACGGCTCAGAGTTACGCCAGCCTCTGGGGATTACCATTGTCGGAGGGCTGGTCATGAGCCAACTCCTGACGCTCTATACCACCCCGGTGGTGTATCTCTTTTTTGACCGTCTGCGGCTACGTTTTTCACGTAAAAACAGCAAAACCGTCCCGGTATAGAAAATGACAGAACTTCCCGACAGCACCCGCTGGCAACTTTGGATTGTGGCATTCGGCTTCTTTATGCAGTCGCTGGATACCACGATTGTGAACACCGCGCTGCCCTCGATGGCGAAAAGCCTTGGGGAAAGCCCGCTGCATATGCACATGGTTATCGTGTCGTATGTGCTGACCGTGGCCGTGATGCTCCCCGCCAGCGGGTGGCTGGCGGACAAAATCGGCGTGCGTAACATTTTCTTTTCCGCCATCATCCTGTTTACGCTGGGATCGCTGTTCTGCGCAGGTTCCAACACGCTCAATGAACTGGTGATGGCGCGCGTGCTACAAGGTATTGGCGGTGCAATGATGGTGCCCGTCGGCAGGCTAACAGTGATGAAAATCGTCCCACGCGAACAGTATATGGCGGCAATGACATTCGTGACGTTGCCCGGTCAGGTTGGTCCGCTGCTCGGCCCGGCATTAGGGGGAATTCTGGTGGAGTACGCCTCCTGGCACTGGATTTTCCTGATCAACATTCCCGTTGGGATCGTCGGGGCTATCGCCACATTGCTGCTGATGCCAAACTACACGATGCAAACGCGGCGTTTTGATCTGTCCGGATTTCTTCTGCTGGCGGTCGGCATGGCGGTCCTCACGCTGGCGCTTGATGGCGGCAAAGGGTCAGGGATCTCTCACGCTGCGCTGGCGGTACTCATCGCCAGCGGCTGCGTTGCAATCCTGCTGTATCTCCGGCATGCGAAGAACAATGCGCGCGCCCTGTTTAGCCTGGACTTGTTCCGTACTCACACCTTTTCGCTCGGTCTGCTTGGCAGTTTCACCGGACGCATCGGCAGTGGCATGCTCCCCTTCATGACCCCGGTATTTTTGCAGATTGGCCTGGGCTTCTCGCCCTTCCATGCCGGATTGATGATGATCCCAATGGTGCTGGGCAGTATGGGGATGAAACGGGTAGTGGTGCAGGTGGTCAACCGGTTTGGCTATCGCCGGGTACTGGTCGCCACCACCCTCGGCCTGGCGCTGGTCAGTCTGCTGCTTATGGTCACGGCGCTGCTGGGCTGGTATTACCTCCTGCCTTTTGTACTGTTCCTGCTGGGGATGGTGAACTCAACCCGTTTCTCCTCGATGAACACCCTGACGCTGAAGGACCTTCCGGACGACCTAGCCAGCAGCGGCAACAGTTTGCTGTCGATGATCATGCAGTTGTCGATGAGTATTGGCGTGACCGTTGCCGGATTATTGCTGGGGATGTTTGGTCAACAACACCTCACCGCTGGGGCAGGCGCAACGCAAACCGTCTTTATGTACAGCTGGCTTTGTATGGCGTTCATCATTGCACTCCCGGCGATCATTTTTTCCCGGGTCCCTAACGACACACACAAAAACACGGTCATTTCGCGGCGAAAAAGGAGCCTGTAATGAAATTCTGGCGACCCGGTATCACCGGCAAACTGTTCCTGGCTATTTTTGCCACCTGCATTGTTTTGCTCATCACCATGCACTGGGCCGTACGCATTAGCTTCGAGCGCGGATTCATTGACTACATCAAACAGGGCAACGAGCAGCGTTTGCAACTGCTGAGCGACGCGTTGGGCGAGCAGTACCAGCTACATGGCAACTGGCGTTTTTTACGCAACAACGATCGTTTTGTATTCCAGATCCTGCGTTCTTTAGAACATGATAAGGACGATGACAAACCCGGCCAGGGGATGCCGCCGCACGGCTGGCGCACCCAGTTTTGGGTCGTCGACCAAAATGCCCGCGTCCTGGTGGGCCCCAGAGCCCCTGTTCCCCCCGACGGCACGCGGCGGGCCATCCTCGCGAATGGCATGGAAGTCGGCGCAGTCATCGCCTCTCCTGTCGAACGCTTAACGCGCAATACCGACATTAATTTTGATAAACAACAGCGGAGAACCAGTTGGCTGATTGTGGCGTTATCCACGCTGCTGGCCGCGCTGGCGACCTTTTCACTGGCCCGTGGACTGCTGGCGCCCGTAAAACGCCTGGTGGAAGGTACACACAAGCTGGCTGCCGGTGATTTCACCACCCGCGTCGCCTCCACCAGCACAGATGAACTGGGCAAACTGGCGCAGGACTTTAACCAGCTCGCCAGTACGCTGGAAAAAAATCAGCAAATGCGCCGCGATTTTATGGCTGACATCTCGCACGAACTGCGCACGCCGTTGGCCGTTCTGCGCGGTGAACTGGAGGCGATTCAGGATGGTGTGCGGCAATTCACGCCGGAGTCAGTGGCCTCGCTACAGGCCGAAGTCGGCACATTGACCAAGCTGGTAAACGACCTGCATCAGTTGTCGATGTCTGATGAGGGGGCGCTGGCGTACCAGAAAACCTCGGTCGATCTTATTCCTCTTCTGGAAGTCGCCGGCGGTGCGTTTCGCGAGCGTTTCGCCAGCCGGGGGCTGACGTTACAACTTTCGTTGCCCGACAGCGTCTACGTGTTTGGTGACCGGGATCGCCTGATGCAGTTGTTCAATAATCTGCTGGAAAACAGTCTGCGTTACACCGATAGCGGTGGCGGTCTGCATATTTCCGCAGAACAACGCGACAAATCGTTGCTGTTGACCTTCGCTGATTCCGCGCCCGGCGTCAGCGGCGAACAGCTACAGAAACTGTTTGAACGTTTTTACCGAACGGAAGGCTCCCGCAACCGCGCCAGTGGCGGCTCCGGGCTGGGGCTGGCGATTTGCGTCAACATTGTGCAGGCACATAATGGCCACATCCGCGCAGCCCATTCGCCTTTTGGCGGGGTTAGCATTACAGTAGAGTTACCGCTGGAACGCGATTTACAGAGAGATGTATGACAGAGTTACCCATTGATGAAAACACACCACGTATTTTGATTGTGGAAGATGAACCCAAACTGGGACAACTGCTTATCGACTATCTGCGCGCCGCGAGTTATGCGCCGACCCTGATCGGTCACGGCGATCAGGTGCTGCCTTACGTGCGTCAAACACCGCCCGATCTGATCCTGCTGGATCTTATGCTACCCGGCACCGACGGTTTAACCCTGTGTCGGGAAATTCGCCGTTTTTCTGAAATCCCGATCGTCATGGTGACGGCCAAAATTGAAGAGATAGACAGATTGCTGGGGCTGGAAATAGGCGCCGATGATTACATCTGCAAACCGTACAGCCCGCGAGAAGTGGTCGCCCGTGTCAAAACCATTCTTCGCCGTTGTCGCCCCCACAAAGAACTGCAACAACTGGACGCCGACAGCCCGCTGATTGTCGATGAAGGCCGCTTTCAGGCCTCCTGGTGCGGTAAGATGCTCGATTTAACGCCTGCCGAATTCCGCTTATTGAAAACCCTTTCGCACGAGCCAGGTAAGGTCTTTTCTCGCGAGCAACTGCTCAATCACCTCTACGATGATTATCGTGTGGTGACCGATCGCACCATCGACAGCCACATTAAAAATTTGCGCCGTAAGCTGGAATCCCTGGACGCCGAGCAGTCATTTATTCGTGCCGTCTATGGTGTTGGGTATCGCTGGGAAGCCGATGCCTGTCGGATTGTTTAACGTCATTCAAAAGGACCAAGGGATTGTCATGGATTTACGAAATAGCGCGCTACTGCTTCTGCTGATCTCAGGCACCGTTCACGCAGAAATCTCTGAGCAACAATTTGTCGCCGACTGCGCAAAAATCCCTGACTACGCCCGTCAGGGGGAGCAACTCTACAAAGCGAAAAACTACGCCGGCGCGCGTGAAGCGTTTGAAAAACAGGTGACCTGGAGCGAAAGCTGTCGACTTGACAGCAAGGCCATCGCCACGGCGTACAACAATGTTGCCCTCACCTGGATGCGCGAGGGCGAGTGGCGTAAAGCCCGCGCCTGGCTGATGATCAAACCGGACGATCGCAAGTCTGTCTACAATCTGGGACTGATCAAAGATAAACTCGCGGCGTTGCCCGCCCCCTCAACTGCTGCGGGCGAATACTGGAATTACGCGGGGATGGGCACGTGGGAAACGCTTATCATAAAACCGCTGAAAAATAAATCCGACTTCCAGGTAGATTTTCAGGGCTATTATTTAGGCATGATGGCGATATATTACGGTCCCAACATGGGCGAGTTTTCTGAGAAGGTCACGCTAAAAGACAATGCCGGTGTTATCGCACTCAGAGAAGGCGATTACATCCATTGTGATATCTCGTTAACCGTCTCGCCCGACGCTATCGATGTGAAAACAGATGATCCCTCCCAATGCGGCTTTGGTGCTAACGTCAGCGCCGACGGGCGTTATCTACGCGTTGACTGACGTTTACCAACCCGGCAGGGAAAGCCATGAGTGAAGATAGCATTAAGACATACCAGCCCCGCAATGTCATCAATTCCACCGATGTCATGGCAACCATTACGTCGCGCAGTGAACAGCGCGGCGACGGCGAAGACATTCGCCGCTGGTTGACCAACCACTTTTATCGCTGGGCTATCGGTAGTTTTCCTCTCGTTTCCCCCATTCGAAACGCGCTTGATTATGCCACCTGGTTCGGCGCGCAAACTGAAATGCCCGGATGGTTGCCGCCAAAACTCACCGGCGGCACAACGTTCTACTATCTCGATCCGCAGCATCCGGAATTGCACGCCACGGAGCGCAATCTGGTGGAGTTTCTCTCCCGTCAAAATGACACCCGGCTGGCGGGTAAACTGCAGCGTATCAACTGTTTTACCGCCCTGGCGATGCGTGAAGCGGAACATAAAAAAATGCAGCGCCGCCGTCAACAAGGCTGGCAACCCGCCACCCAGGAGGTACTAAAAAGGGTGCTCAGCGTGACCTGCGGGACGCTGGTTGAATTTGACGCCACGCATCCGGCGCTGCGCTGCGAAATGGCCTATGAGTCCTGGCACATGCAGCACTGCGTGGGGCAATTTCAGGATAACAACGCCCTGGCAGGCGGCTACGGTGACTACTACGCCAGACAAATTGAACAGGGGGCAATGCGCCTGTTCAGCCTGCGCGACGAAAATAACATTCCTCACGTCACCATTAGCATGCAGGTAAAGTCTGACGGGCTGGAAATCGAGCAGATCAAAGGCAAACAAAACCGTTATCCGGTGAAAAAATACGCCACCGATGTTTTGCATTTACTGCGCCACATCGCGCCACAACCGACGCGCCATGCCGACTGTGAAGGTATGGGAATTGTTTACGAAAAAACACCGGAGCACGAGGGCTGGAAATTCATTACCGATATCTTTGATGAAAGTTTTCTGCTTAGCGTGCTGCACAACAATTTTCATCTGCTGCGACACGTCACAGATCCGCCCGTTGCGCTACAGTGGCTGCTACTACATAGCTCGCCGGGTGAACTACACCAGCTACAGACGATCGACCCCACGGTCGCCACGGCAGCCGAAATGTTGTACCCACAGCAACTGTGGCATCCCACCGTTGCCGGAATAAACACCACCAGCGAACCGTTTGAAATTGAAAGCGTCACGCTGCAAACCACCCGCTATTTAACCGCTGATGAGAGGAAATGACGTTGCATCTGCTCCTTTCACTGCTGGTCGCCATCGTATTGATTATCTGGAAATACAAAAAAGCGGCGCGAAGAAAAACACCCACTGCGCAGGAACAAGAACAAGAGCGGCTGGCAGAACGACGCCGCGACACCCGTCGCCGCAAATGGGCACTGGCGCTGGCGGATATTCTCATTTTGCGCAACGGGTTGAAAACGGAAAACGTCACGCTGGCGTTGCCCATTGATGAGCATAAACGTCAACAGCTGGCGCAACAGGTGAAAAAAGAGCTGGGGCTGGCGGAAGATCTTCACGAGGAGACGCTACGCCAGCAGGTTGCGGATATTTTGCAGCGCTGGCCTGCCGGCGTCGGTAAGACGCCGCAGGGGTTTTATGAGCAGTTAGCCGCCCGGGGGCAGGTGCGTGACGCGCTGGCTTTCGACTGCGCGCGTACCGCCTTTTTAACGCGTTGCATCGCTGGATTAGGCTGGTGTCGCGACGAACAGGCATGGCTGGTTTTACTCCTCAACGCCCAGCGTGCTCAGGACTGCTTTCACAGTTGGGAAGATTACGCTACCGCTTACGTTCGCGCCCGCCAGACATGGCTGGAACTCCATTACACACCGACGACAATCACCGGGCGCGATCTCCAGGAAGTCATGCAGTATCTGGAAGATCCACTCAGCCACTGGCGAGAATTGCCGTGGAATGACTTTAAAATTTTTGAACTCAATTGAGAGACGAACATATGGAATTGAACGATCGCGTACTCAATGCTACCGCGACAATGTGCAACCACAAAATGGCGGAAAACAGCGGGCAACGGGAGTGGTTCATCGCCGATATCGCCAGTTTTCTGCGTCAGGCTCGCTATGACGAGCTGGACGAGTTGTTTAACCATGCGCTGACGGAAAGTTTCACCAGTCGGGAAGCGGAAAAACGCTATTTCCTCGCCTGGACGCAGATGTGTAACCCCCTCTATGATCTGGAGCAGCTCGTTGAAGCCGGACCAGAGGGCCTGGCGCTTATTAAAGCCTGGCAAAACGCGCGTCCGCGCTCCACACACGCCTGGCTTGCCGAAGTGCAGTACTGGAACCATCGCGCATGGTTGTACCGTAGCTACGGCTGGGCGCGCGACACGTCGCACGCCATGTGGATTTGCGCCAGCGCCTGTAATGAACAGATGATGATCGCCGCCATCAACGCTATCGACTGCGATCCGCGCCAGTGGATGGCCGCTTCACTCGCCAACACCAACGCGCAGGTATTTGGATTTCCCGACTGGATGGCAGATTTTCTTGAAGGCAATGACACCGCCGGCACCGCAGGCGTGCCGAAACTTGCCGATTACCACCAGCGTTCGCCGCAGGAAATCAATGCACTGATGGCTCATTCCGGTTTGTCGCTGGAAAACGCCGTTTGCCCTTCCCTGCCGCTGCCGTCTGTGTTGCTGACCACTGAGGATGACTTCAGCCCCAATTACTGGCTCACAGTATGTCTGAGGATTTTCCCAACGGCATACTCTGCACTGGGCGAGTATCTTCCGTTTCGCATGCCGCGCTGGAACGGCACCCATCAAGAGATTAATGCGTTTCTGGCATCCGGGGCCTGTGCTCATCTCTCTGATAGCGAACGCGAACACCTGGAGCTACTGATTTGGTGGGATGAGTATCGCGACCTGAGCGTCAAAGAGATTGACGAACCTGAGATCAGAATCAAAACCATCGCGAAAGCGCAAGCCATTGCCTGCCATGCCCGGAATCAGGAAGATCGCCACAATGCGCTGGGGTGGCTGCTTAACTGCTATGACGATGTAGACGATGAAGAGGCTCTCTGGGGCTGCATTCAACATGCAGTGATGGAGAAAAAGAAGTTAGACAATTACTTCACTTATCAGGCCATCAAGTTTGCGCTACGTGATTTCCCCGACAGCCACTGGATCTATAATTTTATTTGTCAAAATTCAGAGCGCGCTGAAGGTTGGGCAGCGGTAATTTATCGCGGTTATTTCCAGCTCGCGGGACTGTTTGGCTTTGAGAAAAATACCGAACGGGGCAATGCCTGGCTGGACCGCGTTTCAGCTATACAACACAGCGCGACCTGGAAATGGACCATTCGCTCTTTCGGCTGGCTCAACCGTTCTGAGTATTGCGTACCGTTGGCCGAGGTTGGCGCAGAGCGTAATATTCCCGGCGCACTACACTGGCTGGCGGATGAATATAACAATCGGGACAATGGCACCCTTGTGCCTTATCAAACCGCCACCGCGCTGAACTATTATCAGCATGCCGCACAGATTCTGCGTGACCACATCGCCCAGCGCGACAACACGCCCTGGCCTCTTATCGCCAATGGCGGCTATAGCGGGTACGAAGCGGATTTACGCGATATTTATTTCAGTCTCGCTATCTGCAATCAGCGACTGTGCATAGAAGAAAGCGATCCTGCAAAATGGGCAGGCTACGAAAAAAATCTCCTCGATAGTCTCTGGCAGGCGCATCAGTTGGGTCACGAACAGGCTAAGGATTTATTCCTGCTCAACATTTTTGAAGTTTCCGATCTGACGCTGGCACATGCTCATTTAGCGCTGCTCGAGGAGGAAGCGAACAAAGGCACGCTTCAGGCGATGGTGACACTCGCGCGATTGTACGGTAACAAGCAAGATAAGCAGTTATTTAATATAAAGAAAAGTGCTCGCTGGACCCACTTTGCCGACACGCTGTACCCCGACAATGAGCTGGTCAGAGATTGTCTTTACAAGCTGCATTTCGATACGCGCTGGAAACGCATGCGTTATACCTGGCATACCGTGCGTATCCCGGCCTCGGAATTACCCGGCCAGGTCAACCCGATGGTGTAGCCGTTTACTCACAGGCCCGCTAGCGCTACAATGCCCGCCCTTAAAGTGGGGGCACTCCCCTAACCGTCCCACCCGTTGGGACGGATCTGACCTGTCATCAGAACGAGAAAACTATGTTTAAACCGGAACTCCTTTCCCCGGCGGGAACGCTGAAAAATATGCGTTACGCTTTCGCTTATGGCGCAGATGCTGTTTATGCGGGCCAACCGCGTTATTCACTGCGCGTGCGCAACAATGAATTCAACCACGAAAATTTGCAGCTCGGCATCAATGAAGCCCATGCGCTTGGCAAAAAATTCTACGTGGTTGTTAACATCGCCCCCCATAACGCGAAACTGAAAACCTTTATCCGCGACCTGAAGCCGGTGGTGGAAATGGGTCCGGATGCCCTGATCATGTCCGATCCTGGGCTCATCATGCTGGTTCGTGAGCACTTCCCGGAAATGGCTATTCACCTCTCGGTACAGGCGAACGCCGTCAACTGGGCGACGGTAAAATTCTGGCAGCAAATGGGGCTGACGCGCGTGATCCTCTCCCGCGAGCTGTCGCTGGAAGAGATTGAAGAGATCCGCAACCAGGTGCCCGAAATGGAGATTGAAATCTTCGTTCATGGCGCGCTGTGCATGGCCTACTCCGGCCGCTGCCTGCTTTCCGGTTACATAAACAAGCGCGACCCAAATCAGGGAACCTGCACCAACGCCTGTCGTTGGGAATACAACGTGCAGGAAGGGAAAGAGGATGCGGTCGGTAATATCGTCCACAAATATGAACCGATCCCTGTCCAGAACGTTGAACCAACGCTGGGTATTGGCGCGCCCACTGACAAAGTGTTCATGATCGAAGAAGCCCAGCGTCCGGGCGAGTACATGACTGCGTTTGAAGACGAGCACGGCACCTACATCATGAACTCGAAGGATCTGCGTGCCATCGCCCACGTTGAACGTCTGACGCAGATGGGCGTACATTCTCTGAAAATCGAAGGTCGTACCAAGTCTTACTACTACTGCGCACGCACCGCGCAGGTGTACCGCAAAGCGATTGATGATGCCGCAGCGGGTCGACCGTTTGACCCGCAACTGCTGGAAACACTGGAAGGGCTGGCGCACCGCGGTTACACCGAAGGTTTCCTGCGTCGCCACACCCATGACGATTACCAGAATTACGAGTATGGATTCTCCGTCTCAGAGCGTCAGCAATTTGTCGGTGAGTTTACCGGCGAGCGTAAAGGTGAACTGGCTGCGGTAATCGTGAAGAATAAATTCACCGTCGGCGACAGCCTCGAACTGATGACGCCGCAAGGCAATGTGAACTTTACCCTGGAGCAGATGGAAAATGCCAAAGGCGAAGCAATGCCTGTTGCACCGGGTGACGGTTACACAGTCTGGATGCCAATCCCACAGGATATCGACCTTAACTATGCATTGTTAATGCGTAATTTTGCCGGTGAATCCACGCGTAACCCGCATGCTAAGTAATTAATTCATGTTATTTTTTCATGATGGAATGATTTTTAGAAACCGATCACATACCGCTTCGTTTATTGAGGGTATTATCCATCCGCTGAAAAACATAACCCATAAATGCTAGCTGTACCAGGAACCACCTCCTTAGCCTGCGTAATCTCCCTTACGCAGGCGTATTTTTTTGCCTGTAATCTACTGAAATAAATGGATTTATTTCTTCAAATGTCCACACGTTGACCACATCGATACTAAAAGCCTCGCCATGCGGGGCTTTAGTTTTTTATTGATACATCGATTTAGACATTGCTTAACCCCACCAATTTGTTGATTATTTACTCAGCCAAGTAAACTCACTTTGCACGTGATTAGAAAAGTCAAGATCCATAGTTCAGATTATCTCTCCTATCCCATTTTTCTACAGAAACTCACCACATCAATACTCACCAACGACCAAAAACATTACATTTTACTTACATGTGGTATCCTTTCACTCTGTATTAGTAAAGAAGGTGATAATGCCCCTGAAGCAGGCTATCATCAGAGTAGGAACTCTACGATACTGGTTCTAATAACGTCAGTAACGACAGAGAGTAGTTTTGATTTTTCAGTAACATGAATGTTCAATTACTGTACTATGGAAATAAGATGAAATTTCTAGACGATATCTTCTCATCAATAGCCGGAAATGCTAAAACAAGAATAAATGACCCATTTATTGGAACCTTTTTTTGTACTTGGATTGCTTGTAACTGGTATCAGTTATCTATACTCTTTTGGGGAGAGGGAAAAGTTACCGAACGCATCAATATTTTCTATAATTATCTACACGAAACTCCTCTTTTTAAAATAAACTATTTATTTACAATCCCATTCCTAATCACCCTATTTTATCTTTTAGCATTTCCTTGGGTATCTATAGCAATTAACTTCATCCAACGATGGGCTAGTGAGAGATTACATGGGCAGGCTGTAAATATTGAATTAGCTAAGATCAATCAGCAAAAGGAACTCAATAAAGAAAGGCTTAGAGCAGACCCAAATAAACAGTTCCTTGAGCAACTAGTCCAGTTAGATATTGACAAAAGAAATGAAGTACAAGAGCATTTAAGACAAAGAAGTTCTCGTTTAGCAGCCAAAACTTTGGAAGCAAATCTAAAAGCTAAAGAACAAGAAGCAATAACACAAGATGCAGAAAACAGAGAAAAACAGTCAGCATTAGATTTAGAGAGAAAAATTAAGCAAGCTGATTTAGAGAGAGTTCGATTTGAGAGTAGCACTGCAAAAGCCAGGGCAACCTTAGCATCACACCGATTTCCTTCGGCGTACTTTCTAATGCTGAAAATAGAAGAAAGTTTAAATGAAGATGATATTAAAATATCATTACGTTCATTAGGCGATATTGTTGCTGCACTTTTCGGTTATGAGAGCTTTAATGAGTTGCTAGCAGATAAAGATTTTAACAATGAGAATTTAGACAAAGTAGAATTTGTTTATTACGATGATGAGTTAGCCAAGCGCCTAGAAAAAATAGTTTTAGCTGAAAACTCTGACAATGAAGACTTAACTGCAGATATGATATTTAATCATTTTGAACTAATCTTTGATGGTTTACCTTTCAAGTTAATCCCTGGCGATGAACTTGCGGAAAGATGCAGAGAACACTTTGAAAACAATCGATATGACATATTCCAATCTGATGGACTTTCAGGTGCAATGGCAGAATCAGATACGACTTTTGATGAAGTTGACGATATTAGTATTGAGCAGTTTGAGTTTGATAATGGTTTTTATGCAGATCTATCAGCAAGTGCGAGTGGCTATCATTACAAAGAAGAAGGAGTTTCTGGTCGTAGCATGTCAGTTTTAATACAAATGAAGAGTAACGTTGTGGTTGGTAAATTTGGCCTTGGACAAATTGAAGAAGGTCATATATCAGGGACTTTAGACGATTACGAATAACTCCTTACAGTTTTTACTATCAGTAGTGTAATTAGCTTTGCCATACACAAAGCCCCGCAATTGCGGGGCTTTTCTTTTGGCTCACAGCCAGGGCATTTGATGCTGACCGGTCATCGTCGGGTGCGGTGGAGCCGGTACGACTTCTCCCGGCGAAACGATGAAACGCTCAACGGTTTCTGTCGTGACAAAAGTACAACTGCAGTTGATGTTTGTGCACTGATGATACCGCTCTTTTGTGGTGTCAGAAAAATAGCGACTCGTGCGGGCATGGGCGGCGTAATGGCATTTCGGGCAATGAAACATGATGAGCACCTCTGAGCGTTTTCAATACAGTGATTTTACTCATTTTAATCTTATAAAACAAACACATATAGTAAATTACTGCGCTATTTCTTCGCTCTCATACTCTACATCAGAAACCTTAACCTCAAGCTCTAAGCCCGTCGTGAAGCCACTCCCGTTAAGGTTGTGCACCACACGGCTGATTATCCATGCCTGCTCGTCTATCACGCGCTTAAAGCCTTTCACGGCCACCGGCGTTTCGGGAAATAAATCAGCCCGGCCAGTGGCAAGCGTAATGGAAAATTCCGCCACGCCTCGCTGTATCCTGTCCCACTTTGCCTGAGCCGCGCGCATGGCCTGCGCCTTTGTTGCATAGATGGTCGTGAGCTCAAGAACGTTGTCAGACTCTCCGGCCATATACTCACCTTCCTGTGCTTCCTGCGCCTTTTTCTCTTTGGCCTTTGTCGATGTTTTAGTGGCTTTCGGGTGCTGCAGCGCACGCAGATGCTGCTCTTTGGGTTTACGTTTGAGCTTCACCTTTTGCTTTTGTGGTTTCGGGTCTTTGGTATGTAGCCATTTCGCCGTCACGCCGGTGTAAGCCTCCCTGTCTGCAATGGCGAACTGATGGCGGTCGCCGTCGCCACGTTCAACAGTCATTTGAGGGATCGGCTTACCACTGGCCGTCATCGCACTACCGGCTTTCAGGAATAATAATTTCCCGGCTTTCACCGACACGGATGCACCGTTACGCTCAGCAAGGCGGGACAAAAACGCCGCGTCGGATTCCTGCGTCTGGTCGATATGGGGAATGGCGATGGCTTTCAGAGAGTTAGCAACACTGGCCGTCAGCTTATTACGCTGCGCGATGGTCTCCACAATCACCCCGAGCGTGGTGTCGTGCCATGACTGCTCGCGCCGCGAGTTCAGCGACCCGCGAAAATCCGCGCTGCGTCCCCGGATGGTCAGCGTATCAGGCGCGCCCCGGTGCTCGATTTCATCGACCGTAAAACTCCCCTTATTGACCAGTGCGGAACCCTGCCAGCCCAGCCACAACGTCAGCGATGCCCCGCGCGGCGGCAACTCGACCAGCCCGTCGGTATCATCGAGCGCGATATCGAGCTGGTCAGCCTCAAATCCGCGATTGTCGGTCATGGTCAGGCCGATGAGCCGGTCGCTGAAATTCTGCGTGATATCCTCCCCATCCAGCGTGAGCATATACGCAGGGGCCACACGCGCCCCGGCCTGAATATTCATCCCTGTTATCATCCTGCCAGCCCTCCCGCCCATTCACTGGCAGACGTGACCAGATTATCCGCCTGCGTTTTCAGGTCGCCATACATGGCCGCGAGCGACTCGTCGACGCGTTTCAGGGACAGACTGAATTCGATTTTTTTCGCCGCACCGTCGCTGAAAAGCTCGGTGTGGTTGTGGGTCACTTTATCGATAATGTACATCCCGTGGATCATGCCGGTTCCGTCAATCAGCGGCCATGCACGCCCCTCGTCGGCCATCAGCTCAATCGCCAGCAGCGACAGACGCCCGCCGGTGATTTCAGGGTACAGCGTCCCCGACAGGGTGCGCGAGGTCTCACCCTCCCCGAGAAACTGATAAGCCGGTCGTTTGCCGATACGGTCATTGGACACCCAGCGGTAGTCCTTCGAATACTGCATCGACTGATGCGGCAGAGTGCGCCGTTCAAACACAAAAAAGCCCAGCACCATTAACATTTTGCCCCCTCTCTCAGTCGAGTCTCATATCGGATCGCTGACGCGCACGCTTTTCACGGTCAAGTTTGTCGACGGCGTCGCGGAGCTGGCGGTCAAGGTCTCCACCCGGCACAGCGCCACCCTGCAGGGTGATGTTGTATTCGCTTTTGCTCTGGTCGATATAAGAGCGACCTGCAGGCGCAGTGACCGGCTGATACGCCTGATAGCCGCCATAGCCTGCGGTCGCAGGGATATACCCGCCACCCGGTGAAGCCTTATCCGCTTTGGCTGCAGTCTGGTCGAGGTCGGTCGATTCTTTTTTGATAACGCCGAGTTTCTCCAGCAGCCAGTCAACCTTGCCACCCAAGCTGTTAAATAGGTTGAGCGGCGTCATCAGCGCATCAGCCAGCGCCTGACCAAACGCCACGCCGACATTTTTGCAACTGTCGAGCGTGTCCTGCGTGGCTTTCACCGGCGCAAGCAGGTCTTTAAACCACTGGCAGACAACGCCCAGCTTTTCCGCAATGGCATCAAACACCGGCGCGAGCGGGGTAAACATCGCCCCCACCGGGGCAAAGGCAGCTTTAAGCCCCTCCACCATGCCCGAGAAGAATGCACCAATCGGCTCCCAGTATTTGCGGATGAGCAGCGCACCAGCCACCACCGCCAGCACCGGCAGGCTGATTGCGCCAATGGCCGTGACAATCGCGCCGCCGACCGTACTGAAAACCACACCAAGCACACCAGCCGCCGCAATGATGGCATTTATCCCCATTACCACCGGCCATGCGATAAGGCCAATCCCGCCCATCACCCCGATTAGTGCCAGCGCGCCCCCGACCACCACGCCGATAGTGGTCGCCAGCCCCTTATTTTTCTGGATCCAGCCGTCGAGTCTGAGCACATACTGCGTGGCCGTCTGCGTCAGCTTACGCAGTGAGCCCTCCTGCTGGTCAAACAGGTCAGTCCCGACCGCCTCATAGGCTGACTGAAATTCTTTGAAGTCGCCGCCGAGGTTATCCTGCATAACCTTAACCAGCTCCTCAGTCTTGCCGTCCGAGGCTTTAAACGCGGCGGTGAGCTTATCGAGCTTGCCGGTTGAGGCCGCCGTCATCAGCACGGCGGCCGCTGAGCTGGCTTCCTCCCCGAAAATGGTTTTCATGTATTCGGCTTTCTGACCCGTTCCGAGATTGTTTTTCTCAAAACTGCGCTGCATTTCCTTCAGGATGGAAAATATCGGGCGCGTATTGCCTTTGCTGTCGCTCGTTTTAATGCCGAGCTCTTTGATGGCGTCGTACGCTTTACCGGTTGGTGCCTGCAGGCGACTCATAACAGCACGGCTTCCCGTTCCCGCCATCGAGCCGGTGATTTTAGAGTCGTGCAGCGCCCCCACCATCGCGGCGGTTTCTTCGATACTCACCCCGGCATTTTTCGCCACCGGTGCGGCATAGGTCAGCGCATCGCTCATCCCGTCAAAATCGGCGGCGGTTTTGTTCATCGTCATCGAGAGAACATCACCAATATGCGCGACCTTGTCATTTGAGAGCTGAAACGCTGATTTCATCCCGGTCAGCAGCGCGGCGTTCTCTTCCATTGTGCGCTTGTTGGACAGCGCCATATTCAGCGTGACCGGCGTCGCCGCCTGAATCGCCGCCGCATCTCCGCCGCTTTTGGCGATAATAATCTGCGCCCCCGCCGCATCATCGGCAGAGGCCGCCGTATTGTCCCCGAGCTGGCGCGCCTGTTTACGCAGCGCCTGCATTTCGGGTGACTGTTTGTCGACACCGAGCACCGCCTGCAGCTCTGAGTTCTTCTGCGCAAATTCATAGCCCGGCATCAGCAGTTTAACCCCGGTCATCGTTCCCGCCGTCGCAATGCCGACACCGGCAGCGCCCGCCGCCGCCGCGTTACCGGCCAGTGATTTACCGGCCTGATATCGTTCTTTCACCCGGCTTAACTTCGCCTGCTGTGCGCTGACTTTCGCCAGTGCCTCACGCTGACGGTTGAGCTGCGCGGTGGTTTCACTGATGCGGGATTTAAGCCCCCGCTCATCATTTGCCAGATTACGGGTATTAATTCCCGCCGCACCGAGCTCGCGCTGCTGGCGCTTTACTGACTCCGTGAGGCTGTTGTATTTCGTCTGCAGCCCTTCGGCGGCGCGCTTTGCGGATTCAAGCACCTGTGCCTGCGCACGCGTCGGGCGCTCCGTATTTTTAAACTGCGTGGCGAGCGCTTCGGCTTCCTGTTTCGCTTTATCAAGCGCGTGACCGGTCACGGCAAGCTGTGCGCTGGCTTTGCGGAATCCGTCAATACGGGACGCCTGCGCATTAAGTTCGCGCAGGCTTTTCTGTGAATTGCGGATATCACCGGACAGAGATTTGCTGGCGTTCTGAATCGCTTTTAGCGGGCGGCTTGCCCGGTCAACTGCGTTCAGCAGCACCTCGATTCTGACGTTATTGCTCATGATGGCTTCCGCTTCTTTGCAGCGCCTTATCGCGCCATGTCAGGAGCTCGGTCACGCTCAGGGAATTCAGCTCTGATGGCGGCCAGTGGAAGATCACCGCAATATCCGCCATCAGGTCATCGACCGACAGTTTTTCCGGGAAGGTCAGCGACCCGAAGCCGGTGACAAAAAACCGACCACCTTACCGGCCAGCGAAATCAGGTCTGACGCATCCAGACGCGCGAGTTCGTGCTCGGTCAGTGCCGGATATGTCATGCGCGGCAGCACCTTAATCAGCGCATCAACGTCGGAATTCGCCAGCGACGCCAGTGACACCCCGCGCAGGGTTCCCGCGTTCGGTTTGGTTAACGTGACCTGTTCAATTTTCTGCTCACCGCGCATCAGCGGGGTATCAAAAATCACCACATTCGGATTGACGGTTTCAGTGTCAGCAACGGCAGTTTCATTGATATTTTTCATGGGTATTCTCATCAGGAAAAGTGACCGGCCAGCCTCACTGACCGGGTAAGGGATTACAGGCCAATCGCCCTGCGGTGCTCTGCCAGACGGTCGACGCCGTCGACTTTCAGCACCATGTTAACGACGTCAATCTCGATGACTTCGCGGCCATCAATCGTGAGCTGGTAATAGGCGCACTCGGTCGACATTTTGGTCGTGCCGCTTTCGCCCTGCTTGTTCTCACCGCCGTCATATTCTTTGTGACGGCCACGCATCACCACCTCGACGGCAGAAATCGCGCCGGTGTCATCACGCTGGAAAGAGCCGGTAAAGCGCAGCGGCACACTGTCAGCCCCCGGCGAGGCATACTGCGCCCACAGTTCAACGTCAGGCAGACCGCCGAGCGTCCATTCCAGCGACAGCGCGTCGTCATCGAGGCCGAGGTCAATTGATACCGCGCCCGGCATCCCGCCTCCGCGATATTTCTCCAGCTTGCGGGTCAGTTTTGGCAGGGTGACGGACTCAACGACGCCCATGTAGCTGAGGCCATCGTTGAACATATTCAGATATTTAAGTTTGCGGGGTAACGCCATGCTCTGAGCTCCTTAGCTGTTGACCGAGTCCGACAGATTCGCCAGATAGGTATCGGTGATGCGCTGGCGCTGGGTCAGGTTCTCCATCGGCGGGACGGGGGTGTAGTCATAATCGATATACAGTTTCCCGACTTTCAGGGTCGCAGTCTCGTTTGACTCCGGGTCATACCAGCAGGAGCCGTCAACGATATACCCGTTATTTTTCAGCTCGCGGAATTTGGCATTGATGCCCGAAACGATGTCACGAATGAGGGTCGGGGTAATGGGTTTATCCATCGCCCACGCGTGCGCCTCCGCCATCGTGTCGGCCAGTACCTGCGCGGTGCGGGTGTAGTTCTCATACAGGAAAAGCGGGTCATCCGAGCAGGTGCGGTTTCCCCAAAACTTGAAACCGTCATTGCGGATAAGCGTCGTAACACCGGCTTTGTTAAGCAGGTTGGCGTCGGTCGCGGGCTCCTGCAAATCCCACGACACAGAGGCGCTGACGCCGGTGACGCCATTCACGCCGACGTTTGACAGGGTTTTATGCCAGCCGACGGTCTGGTCAATTTTGGCGCGCAGACCGAGCGCACGCGCCGTTGCCCAGGCTGTCGCAGTCTCATTCGCCGTGGTGTCCCATGCCAGAAAATCAGGGAAGATAACCATCATCTCACGCTGGCTGAAATTCTCGCGGTAGTTAATGGCGTCAGAAATGGTTTTGCAGCCCCACGCGCTGGCATAGCCAAAGGCGCGCAGGCTCTGGCAGGTGGACGCGAGTGCCGTCGCCACTTCCTGCGGGTCCAGACCCGGCACGCCGAGAATGCGCGGCTTCACACCGGTGACGGTCTGCGCCGTCAGCAGCGCTTTCAGGCCGGTATATTTGCCGTTTTCGTCGGTGGTGCCGATGATATTGGAAATGGTCTGTTTGTGCGCCGCCTCGGGGTTCTCCGGGTCTTCAATACCTTCGGCCACACGCACGGCCACGATGACCGGCTTGCACTGGTCAGCGATAGCCTGCAGGGACGTCGACAGCGTGCCCTGTTTACCGGCTTTACCGATAGCGCTCTGCACGTTCGTAATGAGCACCGGCTCATTGAGGGGAAATGTTTTTTCGTCAGCATCGCTGGCTGTACAGACCATGCCGATAATGGCCGTCGAAACGGTGGAAATGGTGCGCACGCCATCGTTAATCTCGATGACCTCGACGCCATGATGATAGTCACTCATCCGTTTAACTCCGTGGTTAAGGGGTGAGTGTATTTTCTGTTGTGTGGTGAGGAGGGGCTATTTGTCAGGGTTGGCTAAGGTCTGGCACAACAGCGGTGAATATTCGGGCAGTCACGATATTTGTCAGTTAATCTGGATGATTTTATGTAATCATATGTTGCGAGGGTGCATCGGGATGATGCAAAAACATAATGTAATACAGAAAATTACTGTTCAGGGCTGGTCATGTTTAAGTACGTTTTAGCTTTAAATTTTATTTTTTTTGGCAATACACACAACCTGCTGAATTACTGGAAAGCGGAGGTTATCAGAAGAGAGAAATTTTCATTGCACCGTCTTTTAAGAGAGAAAAAACACCGGGGCAGAAATTTTATTTTTTGGTGGCGTCTCGCAAATGAGATGTATTTGAACGGTGGGAAATTACAAAAAAAAGCGGCTAAGCAAATCAATGCTCACCTGATGGAAAAATTTGGCTGCGAAATATCACTTGGTGCAAATATTGGAAAAGGATTAAAAATCCCACACCATCATGGAATTGTAATTCATCATTTGGTAGACATAGGTGAAAACTTAGTCATACGCCAAAACACAACAATCGGTCAAAAAGACAGCGATGGCAAATCATTCAAATTGCACATTGGGGATAATGTTGATATCGGTGCAAACACATGTATTGTCGGACTGAATCATACAATTGGAAATAATGTGAAAATTGGAGCGATGTCATTCGTTAACTGTGACATCCCGGATGATTGTACGCTTGTTACGACTAAAACGACCCGATTCATTAGCCATAACAACATATCATAACAACGGTGTCATAAAGGGTAGCCTAATCATCATGACTACCCTTGATGCGAATGTTAAATTTCATCCGGCCAGATGATTTCCGGTGCCTCGTAAGGATCAACACGGTTTAGTCGTACCCTGTATTGTTTCCATGCCTTTAATTGCGAGATTTCACTCTCTGTTGCCATGTCAAAATCGACAGCGTCCTGTAAAGTCGCAATATTCTCGTTTGCATTTTTTAAAAGTGTATTTTTTAAATTCTTCGCATCCTCAATCTGTGCATTTTGCTTTGCAACCGCATCATCAACCCATGCTTTACCATTCCATTTTTGCCACTGATTTTCAGGTGCAGCGGTTGTCGTCCCTGTCGGATATTTACCCGGTTCGGTTATCTCCACCTGGTGACCTGTTTCGGTGTCAAAGACAATCTCCCCCCGGTGATCTTCAGTGGTATTCCAGCGCCCGTTTTCAGTGTCATAAACGGGAATACATCCCGCGCTGGTTTCTGGCGGTTTTTCACTGGTACAACAGGCAGGAAGTCCGGTAAATGGTGGGATCAGGGCGTCACCTTTTCCAATAAATTCACAGGTATCTGCGCGATAGTTATAAACAGTAATTGTCCGGCTTTTCCCGGTCATTTTGAAAGTCATCAGGCAAGCCTCACGATATAGTTGAATGCGATGTTTTTGACGGTGTTTTCAGCGTTACCGGCTGCGTTGACAGTGATGTTATGTCCGTGAGCCCCTATTGCCACAGTATGACTGTGCGCACCAATACCAACATTATGGTTGTGGGCTCCGATGGCTACAGTATGGGCGTGAGCTCCGGCAGAACCTGTTGCCGTGGACGTATATTGAGTTGCCAGTCGTCCGGATGTTAGCGGGACTTTCCCACCTTGGTTAGCACCATCTGACGTTGGTATCGGATGCGTGTGCGCCCCTGTGTTATTGGTGGTTTTCGTCCCGTAATCAAAGGTCGTGGTGGTTTTCGTTCCGTGGTCAAAAGCACTGGTGGTTTTCGTCCCTAAGTCGGTATTCGATGCGGTGGCACCGTGGGTATGCGATTTAATGCCGTCCTGTTCCTGAGACAAAATTGCACGCCCACTTGCGGGTTTACCTTTGATTGTCCAGCCCCGCATATCAGGAATAACACCCGATGGGTACACCACAGCAAGCAGCGGATACGCGGCTTTATCAAAGGTTTGTCCCTGCATGACGGCATAGCCAGCAGGAATGCTGTCAGACGGCCACGCAACAGGAGCGCCTACCGGAAAAACATCATCAGGCGTCCACGGTGTCCATGCGCCTGTTGAATACTGGCTGCGCGAGTAGCTCCGGGAGCTGTTATAAACCCGGTATACCTGAGTCACTCCGGCATTTTTATAAATGATCAGCGTCCCGGCGTTATTTTCAGGGTAATGTCTGGCGGCTGAGGTATTGGCGTTCGCTGGCTGAAAGTAAATACCCGGCGTTTTCAGGGTATCTAAATCCTCCATTACCAGCCCAATAGCCTGACCGTCGAAAATATCCTGCGAGGTGACACTGATGTCAGCATTCAGGGAATGTCCGTTAATTTTGCGCGAGGAAGGAACGCGACCATTAGCATTATCATACGCCGCTTTCACCGCTTTTGGCGTTGCGGCTAGCGTCTCAGACACGCTGTCGGTGGCGCTACTGAGCTGGACGATCCCCTTCTGTGCTGTGGTCGCGTCCTGAGCCGTGTATTTACCTTTCGCAAGGTCATACGCCACTTTGACCGCTTTCGGCGTTGCGGCGAGCGCCTCAGAGGTGCTGTCGGTCGCACTGCTTAACTGCGTAAAACCTTTTTCTTTCAGCGTGGCGTCAGGATGGCGGCGGGACTGCTCATGCTCTGCGAGTTTATCGTCGACATAATCCTGCGTCGCCATCACAAGCGTGGTATCGATGAACAGCTCGACGGTGTCGATATCACTCACCATGATCACCATGCGCAGCGTCTGCGCGCGGCCTGACCCTTCCGCCAGTTCGGGTTTATAACTTTCGGCCATATTGCCGACCGCAATCAGTGTGCCGGTGTCATCGTAAAGCCCCATTTCACGCAGCCAGAAACCGCCGGTCTCCGGGGGGATCACCAGCTCCGCCACGACATAATTTTTATGTTTTTTGTCCAGGCTGATTTTGTTCAGCACATGACGCCAGACTTCATTGACGAGCTTTGTCTGACTGGCGTCCGGCTCGGGCAGTTTACCGCCACCGTCCCCGACGGCCATCACCGCAAAATTGACTTTCTTCCCGTTCGGGAGCGTCGTCGCCGCCAGTTTTTCTGCACCGGCTCGGGTGATAACGGTTTTATATTTCACTGTCATTGTGTTCTCACTTATCCGGGGTAAACCGTGATGATGTCGCCGTCATAGGTCAGGGCTCCGGTGTAGAGATAACCCGGTATGTCCTGAATAATATTCAGGCCGATAAGATGGCGGCTGGCTGGCTTTGCATCGGCAATCAGCCTTTCCATTTCGTAATACATTTCCTCAGTGATACCGGTTTCCAGCACGCCGATATCAAGGCGAAACGTGCCCGGCGGGTCGTTCGTCTCCCACCATTCCGTCACGTTAATCAGATACCCGAGCGGCTCGACCACACGACGCACCGCGCCTATCGTCCCTTTGTGCGCATGGATAAACCACGCGCTGCGGATAACCTCGCGTTTGGTTTCTTCCGGCCAGCCCTCATCCCAGCGGTCAACCGAAAACGCCCAGGCCAGCCACGGCAGCAGGTTTGCGGGGCAGTTGTCAGGGTTCCAGAGGCGACGCAGCGGGACGGGGGTATTTTCGATATCCGCGCAGGCGCGCGCCGCCGCCACCTCAAGCGGTGCCGAGCCCACCGGCAGCAGACGGGTATCACTCATCGTTGCCCCCGATGTTTACGCTGTACGCAGTGCAATATGACGCCTGTGTCTCATTGAGTACGATGTCAGCGACCGGCGCGACAAGTTCGACACGCTGCACACCCTCAACGTGGAGTGCTGCATAGATGGCAGACTTGCGGATATCGCGCCCGAGCCGGTGCTGCGCGTTGATATAAGTCTGCAGCTTCGCTTTTGCCGCACTGAGCACTGGCTCGCTTTCGGGGCCGGGATAAAGATAAAGCGCGGCATCGATGGTGTAGTCGACAATGACCGCCGACTGCACAGTCACACGGTCAGCAACCGGCCTCACATCCTCATCGTTCAGCGCATTACGCACCACGGCGAGCAGCTCCCCGGATGCCGCACCGTTATTCTCCCGGGACAGTACCGACACGGTCACGCAGGCAGGCTCCGGGCTGATAACAGAGATATCGGCGACCCGCCCGTCAGCGCTGCGGCCATGAAACTGATACGCACCGGTCGACCCGGCCACACTCATTCCCTCAAAAGCCTGTTGAATACGCAGACGATAATCGGTGTCCGACTCCATCACGGCAGGTGTCGGCGGCAACGTCGTCTCATCAGCAGGCGTAATAACAAGACGCTCAACGTTGTAATTTGCGCCGAGGTTATCGAGGTCATGACCGGCAGCGTAAGCCAGCATCACCGCCCGTGCCGACTCATTGACACGCTGACGCCAGATAACCTCCCGATAAGCGTTTTCCTGCAGCAGTTTCACGATCGGCTCTGATTCAAACGTCAGCGTACGCGCGACCGCGTCCTGTTGCTCTTCGGGATAGAGTGAGACGAGCGTCGCCTTTCGCTCTGTCAGGATGGTTTCATAGTCCAGCTCCTCCACAACATCTGATCTTACCCGCGAATAGTGGACACGCGACTAAGTGAGTAAACTCTCAATCAGAGGTGACTCATGACAAAACCAGT
>NZ_JBWKVL010000010.1:0-181340 GCF_059421685.1 Citrobacter sp. GW821-FHT02E08
AGCACGACCTTGCCAAGGTCGGGGTCGCGAGTTCGAGTCTCGTTTCCCGCTCCAAAATTTGAAAGTATCGCAAGATACGCACCACCCAAGCGGGAATAGCTCAGTTGGTAGAGCACGACCTTGCCAAGGTCGGGGTCGCGAGTTCGAGTCTCGTTTCCCGCTCCAAATTCTTATCTCAATAAAATTATCCACAACGCGTTATCACGTTGGGGACGATTTCTTTTGCTTCTGACACACTCTTGTAAACAGACTTATCCACAGGCTAGGGCATTATTCCTGGAGTGCGAAAAACTTCGCTGGGTGAATAGTAACTTTGCAATCTGTTGAAAATATTGGATTAATTATCATTTTGAATTGTTAGTGCGATCACTTGACGATTTTTTCCCTCTTGAATCACAATGCATTTTTATTTTTATACACAAGCTGTGGATGATTCAGGCGTCGCGTGGCAGACCTTTTTCAACCACTCTGATCAGTCGCTGTTTCTTCGGTAATTGCACCTCTACCACACAGGCATTGCGCCTCTCAATTTGCTGGGCGACCGCCCATTCTATGTGCTCATCAAGAAGTGGGTGCTCACCTCGGCGACTTTCCAGCGCCTGAATCACCACGTCATCCCACGGCGCATTTCCGAGTGCGACAGCAATATTTCGCAGCCAGCGTAAGTGACCAATACGCCGGATTGCTGAACCCTCTGTAACTTTCAGGAATCTTGCTTCGCTCCAGTTGAACAGTTCAATCAGTTCCGGGGCGTGTAGCGGTTTGCGCGGACTGAAATCATCCTCGGTGGTTAGCTGCGAATAGCGATTCCACGGGCAGATAAGCTGACAGTCATCACAACCATAGATGCGGTTTCCTATCAGCGGGCGAAGTTCTTCAGGGATCGCGCCTTCCAGCTCAATGGTGAGATACGAGATACAGCGGCGGGCATCGACAGTGTAAGGTTCCACAATCGCACCGGTCGGACAAATTGTCAGGCAGGCCACGCATTTTCCACATCCCTCTTCCTGAGGGGCGTCGATGGGCAGGGGTAAATCGATCAGTAGCTCGCCAAGGAAAAAGAACGAACCTGCCTCGCGATTAAGGGTAAGTGAGTGCTTACCTGTCCAGCCGAGACCGGCTTTTTCAGCCAGCGGACGTTCAAGAATGGGCGCAGAGTCGACAAACGGTCTAAAATTCAGCGAGCCACAATGTTGCTGAATCATCTCGCCCAGTTTTTTGAGGCGGTTACGTAAGAGTTTGTGGTAATCGCGGCCCAAAGCATAACGGCTGACGTAGCCCAACCGGGGATTTTTCAGCGTGCTGGCGAAGGCGGCGTTAGCGGGCAGATAGTTCATGCGTACGCTGATCACGCGCAGAGTACCGGGCAATAATTCGTGTGGCCTGGCGCGCATCATGCCGTGGCGGGCCATCCAGTCCATCTCGCCGTGGTATTGTTTGTCCAGCCATGCCTGCAGTTTGGGTTCGGCTTCGCTGAGGTCGGTATCGGTAATACCAACCTGCTGAAAGCCCAGTTCCAGCCCCCACTGTTTGATATTTTGCGCTAACTGATTGAGATCGAGGGGCTCTGACATGACGGACCATACAATGAAGAAATACCCCACAAGTATACCACACTCCATTTGGCCCGCCGATGACATCCAGAGAGTGGAGCGCGAAGCGGCAGACGCTTTTGGATTGACGCTGTACGAACTGATGTTGCGTGCGGGCGAGGCGGCGTTTCAGGTCACCCGCAGTGCGTACCCCGAGTCCCGCCACTGGCTGGTGCTCTGTGGGCACGGCAATAACGGCGGTGATGGCTATGTACTGGCAAGGCTTGCGAAAGCCGCAGGCATGAATGTCACCCTGTTGGCGCAAGAAAGCGATAAACCGCTCCCCGATGAGGCCGTGCAGGCTCGCGAGTCCTGGTTGAATGCGGGAGGCGTTACCCATGCGCCAGATATCGTCTGGCCTGGGGGAATTGACGTCATTATTGATGCGCTGTCAGGTACTGGCCTTAAGCAGGCCCCGCGCCAGTCTCTTGCCACATTGATTGAACATGCTAATGCGCATCCCGCTCCCGTGGTGGCGGTGGATATTCCTTCCGGCCTGCTGGCGCAGACGGGTGCGACGCCCGGCGCGGTGATTAACGCCGCGCATACGGTCACGTTTATTGCGCTGAAACCCGGTTTGCTGACGGGAAAAGCGCGGGATTTCACCGGGCATTTGCATTTTGATGCGTTGGGTCTGGAGAACTGGCTGGCGAGGCAGGAGAGGCAAATCCAACGCCTTGATGCTTCGCAACTCAGGGGCTGGTTGACGCCGCGTCGCCCGACGTCGCACAAAGGCGATCACGGTCGGCTGGCGATTATTGGCGGGGATTATGGTACTGCCGGGGCGATTCGCCTTGCGGGCGAGGCAGCGCTACGAAGCGGCGCCGGGTTAGTCAGAGTGCTGACGCGCGGTGAAAACATCGCGCCACTGCTGACGGCCCGGCCAGAGTTGATGGTTCATGAACTGACCCTGCAATCTCTTGAGGAAAGCCTGTCATGGGCAGATGTGGTGGTGATTGGCCCCGGGCTTGGACAACAGGACTGGGGTAAAAAGGCGCTGCAGAAAGTTGAGAATTTTCGCAAACCAATGCTCTGGGATGCGGATGCGCTCAACCTGCTGGCAATCAATCCCGATAAACGTCACAATCGCGTGATCACCCCGCATCCGGGGGAAGCTGCCCGGCTGCTGGGCTGTTCTGTTGCAGAAATAGAAAGTGATCGCTTACTTTCAGCACGCCGTCTGGTAAAACGGTACGGTGGTGTTGTGGTGCTAAAAGGCGCGGGAACGGTCGTCGACGCAGAGTCAGCTGTGCCAGCTATTATTGATGCCGGTAATGCGGGAATGGCCAGCGGCGGTATGGGCGATGTGCTCTCCGGGATGATTGGCGCATTGCTCGGACAGAAGCTTACCCCGTATGATGCAGCGTGTGCGGGATGTGTTGCCCACGGCGCGGCAGCGGATGTGCTTGCTGCGCGTTTCGGCACTCGCGGCATGCTGGCGTCCGATCTCTTTTCCACGCTCCAGCGTATTGTTAACCCTGATGTGATTGACGTAAACCATGATGAATCGAGTAATTCCGCTACCTGATGAGCAGGCAACATTAGACCTGGGACTGCGGGTAGCTAAAGCCTGTACGGGTTCGACTGTAATCTATTTGTACGGTGATTTAGGTGCGGGTAAAACCACCTTTAGCCGTGGGTTCCTGCAGGCGTTAGGCCATAAAGGCAACGTGAAAAGTCCAACCTACACGCTGGTGGAACCTTATTCACTCGATAACCTAATGGTATATCACTTTGATTTATATCGCCTTGCGGACCCTGAGGAGCTGGAATTTATGGGGATCCGTGATTATTTTGCCAATGATGCCATCTGCCTGGTGGAATGGCCGCAACAAGGTAAAGGTGTACTGCCTGACCCGGATGTCGAAATACACATAGATTACCAGGCGCAAGGTCGTGAGGCGCGCATTAGCGCGGTCTCCTCATCAGGTAATTTGTTGCTGGCGCGTTTAGCCGGTTAACCTTAAGGGTGGCGGGATGATTTTTCGCATCAGAAATTGGTGGGTGGCTACACTGGTCCTGCTGTGCGCGCAGGTCGGGGCTGCCAGCCTCTCCGATATTCAAGTTTCCAACGGTGAACAACAGGCACGGATTACGCTGAGTTTTATTGGCGATCCGGATTATACCTTTTCGCAGGACAGTAAACGTACCGTTGCGCTGGACATCAAACAGAGCGGCGTGATTCAGGGATTACCGTTGCTGTTTAGCGGAAATAACCTGGTGAAGGCGATCCGCTCGGGAACGCCGAAGGATGCTCAGTCACTGCGGCTGGTCGTGGATTTAACCGAGAACGGGAAAACCGACGCCGTGAAGCGGCAAAACGGTGGTAATTATACCGTCGTCTTTACGATTAACGCCGATGCCCCGCCACCACCACCTCCGCCGCCGGTGGTGGTGAAACGCGTTGAGACGCCGGAGATCGCGCCGCGCCCGAGTGAACCTGCACGTAACCCGTTTAAATCCAGTAACGATCGCACGACGGCAGTGGTTAGCAGCAACACGGCGACGCGCCCTGCGGCACGGACTCCGGTGAGTAATAGCGACAAAGTCGTTATTGCCATTGATGCCGGTCATGGTGGTCAGGACCCAGGGGCTATTGGACCTGGTGGTATTCGTGAGAAGAATGTCACTATCGCCGTCGCCCGTAAACTGCGTACGCTGCTCAACGATGATCCGATGTTCAAAGGCGTCTTAACGCGTGACGGAGACTACTTCATCTCGGTGATGGGGCGGTCGGACGTCGCGCGTAAGCAAAATGCCAATTTCCTGGTATCGATCCATGCGGATGCCGCGCCGAATCGTGATGCGACAGGGGCGTCGGTGTGGGTATTGTCAAACCGACGCGCCAACACAGAAATGGCCGGCTGGCTGGAGCAGCATGAGAAGCAATCCGAACTGTTAGGCGGTGCGGGCGATGTACTGGCAAACAGCCAGTCTGACCCATACCTGAGTCAGGCGGTGCTGGATTTGCAATTCGGTCATTCACAACGCGTAGGGTATGATGTGGCGACCAACATGATCAGTCAGTTACAGCGTATTGGTTCGATGCATAAGCGTCGTCCTGAACACGCCAGCCTCGGTGTATTGCGCTCGCCAGACATCCCATCGGTGCTGGTTGAGACGGGCTTTATCAGCAATCACAGCGAAGAGCGTTTGCTGGCAAGCGATGATTATCAGCAGCAGCTGGCTGATGCCATCTATAAGGGACTGCGCAACTACTTCCTGGCGCATCCGGTGCAATCCGGACCGCAGGGGACGCCTGCGCAAACGGCCAGCGCGACTGCGCCGGGCGAGACGCTAACAAACTAAGGAATAGCCATGCCGATTCAGGTTCTTCCGCCGCAACTGGCGAACCAAATTGCCGCAGGTGAAGTGGTGGAACGACCTGCGTCGGTGGTTAAAGAGCTGGTAGAAAACAGCCTTGATGCTGGCGCGACGCGAATTGATATCGATATTGAACGCGGCGGCGCAAAGCTTATCCGCATTCGCGATAACGGCAGTGGCATTAAAAAGGACGAACTGGCGCTGGCGTTAGCGCGTCACGCGACCAGTAAAATCGCCACGCTTGACGATCTTGAGGCGATTATCAGCCTCGGGTTTCGCGGCGAAGCGCTGGCGAGTATCAGCTCGGTGTCGCGGTTAACGCTTACCTCACGCACCTCAGAACAGCCCGAAGCCTGGCAGGCGTATGCTGAAGGGCGTGACATGGACGTGACGGTTAAACCCGCCGCGCATCCGGTGGGCACGACGCTGGAAGTGCTGGATCTGTTCTACAATACCCCGGCGCGGCGCAAGTTCATGCGCACCGAGAAAACCGAATTTAACCATATTGATGAGATTATCCGGCGCATTGCGCTGGCGCGTTTTGACGTCACGATCAATTTGTCGCACAACGGCAAAATGGTGCGTCAGTATCGCGCGGTGGCGCAGGATGGGCAGAAAGAGCGTCGGCTGGGCGCAATCTGCGGCACTCCATTTCTGGAGCAGGCGCTGGCGATTGAGTGGCAACATGGCGATTTGCTGCTGCACGGTTGGGTGGCTGACCCTCATCATACGACGGCGGCGCTGGCGGAAATTCAGTACTGCTATGTGAACGGACGTATGATGCGCGATCGGTTGATCAATCATGCTATTCGCCAGGCCTGTGAAAACAAACTCGGTACCGATCAGCAGCCTGCGTTTGTGTTGTATCTGGAAATCGACCCTCATCAGGTTGATGTCAATGTGCATCCTGCCAAACACGAGGTGCGCTTTCACCAGTCGCGCCTGGTGCATGATTTTATCTATCAGGGGGTTCTCAGTGTGCTGCAACAGCAGCTTGAGACACCGTTGCCGTTGGCAGAAGACGATGAGCCGGCGCCAAGATCTATCCCGGAAAACCGTGTGGCGGCCGGACGCAATCACTTTGCTGAACCTGCGGTCGCGCGTGAACCTGCGACACCGCGTTATTCTTCTCCTTCTCCGGTGAGTCACACTGGTCGTCAGGCAACTGCACAGTGGCCGCAGGCTCAACCGGGCTATCAAAAGCAGGAGGGGGAGGTTTATCGTCAATTGCTACAGACGCCTGCTCCGGCGCAAAAGAAACAACGTCCTGATGCTGTCGAGCCTGCGCTTGCCGGACACAGCCAGAGTTTTGGTCGCGTACTCACCATTATTGGTGCCGATTGTGCGTTACTCGAAGGCAATGGTCGCATCCAGTTACTGTCGCTGCCGGTGGCTGAACGCTGGCTGCGGCAGGCGCAACTGACGCCCGGAAAAGCGCCGGTCTGCGCCCAGCCGTTGCTGATTCCGCTACGCTTAAAAGTGGCGGTTGACGAAAAGACGGCGCTGCAAAACGCGCTCCCCTGTTTGGCGGAGTTAGGGATTGAATTTCAGCTGGATGCGCAGCATGTGACCATTCGAGCTGTGCCTTTACCCTTACGCCAACAAAATTTACAAATCTTGATTCCTGAACTGATAGGCTACCTGGCGCAGCAATCTGGCTTCGAGGCAGACAATATTGCCCAGTGGATTGCGCGTAATCTGATGAGTGAACATCCGCAGTGGACTATGGCGCAGGCCATTACCCTGTTGGCTGATGTCGAGCGGTTATGTCCGCAACTTGTGAAGGCGCCGCCGGGTGGTCTGTTACAACCTGTTGATTTACATTCGGCGATGAACGCCCTGAAACATGAGTGATATTAGTAAGGCGAGCCTGCCAAAGGCGATTTTTTTGATGGGGCCGACGGCCTCCGGCAAGACTGCATTAGCAATTGAATTGCGTAAAGTTTTGCCAGTAGAGTTGATAAGCGTTGATTCCGCCCTTATTTATCAAGGGATGGATATCGGTACGGCCAAGCCTGACGCTGAAGAGTTAAAGGCCGCTCCGCACCGACTGCTGGATATTCGCGATCCTTTGCAGGCGTATTCCGCGGCGGATTTTCGTCGTGATGCCCTGGTGGAGATGGCTGACATCACTGCGGCGGGACGTATTCCGCTGTTGGTGGGCGGTACAATGTTGTATTTCAAGGCGTTGCTTGAGGGATTGTCGCCATTACCGTCGGCGGATCCTGAGGTCAGAGCCAGAATTGAGCAGCAGGCGGCAGAGCAGGGATGGGACGCGTTGCACCGACAACTTCAGGAGATCGATCCTGTTGCGGCCGCGCGAATTCATCCAAATGATCCGCAAAGACTTTCCCGGGCACTGGAAGTTTTTTTCATTTCGGGTAAAACTTTAACGGAACTGACGCAAACGTCAGGAGACGCTCTACCGTACCAGGTGCATCAGTTCGCCATCGCCCCGGCGAGCCGTGAACTGCTCCATCAGCGAATTGAGCAGCGTTTTCATCAGATGTTGGCTTCAGGTTTTGAAGCAGAAGTGCGGGCGCTTTTTGCCCGTGGAGATTTGCATACGGATTTGCCTTCCATTCGTTGCGTGGGATACCGCCAGATGTGGTCATACATTGAAGGCGAAATTTCATACGATGAAATGGTTTATAGAGGTGTTTGCGCCACGAGGCAGTTGGCGAAGCGTCAGATGACCTGGTTACGAGGCTGGGACGGTGTGCACTGGCTTGACAGTGAAAAGCCGGACCAGGCGCGAAACGAAGTATTACAGGTTGTTGGTGCTATCGCAGACTGAATGTGTACAATTGAGACGTATCGTGCGCAATTTTCAGAATCGAAAGGTTCAAAGTACAAATAAGCATATAAGGAAAAGAGAGAATGGCTAAGGGGCAATCTTTACAAGATCCGTTCCTGAACGCATTGCGTCGGGAGCGTGTTCCGGTTTCTATTTATTTGGTGAATGGTATTAAGCTGCAAGGTCAAATCGAGTCTTTTGATCAGTTCGTGATCCTGTTGAAAAACACGGTCAGCCAGATGGTTTACAAGCACGCGATTTCTACTGTTGTCCCGTCTCGCCCGGTTTCTCATCACAGCAACAATGCCACCGGCGGCACCAGCAGTAACTATCATCACGGTAGCAGCGCGCAGGGTTCTTCTGCGCAACAGGACAGCGAAGAAACCGAATAAGGTTTGTCGCTGTTTATCCATGTCGGGGGCGCCATAATAGCGGCCCCCGCTGGTTATTTATGAGGGTTTACGCTTGTTTGACCGTTATGATGCCGGTGAGCAGGCGGTACTGGTACACATCTATTTTTCGCAAGACAAAGATATGGAAGACCTACAAGAGTTTGAATCTCTTGTCTCTTCCGCCGGTGTCGAAGCAATGCAGGTGATTACCGGGAGCCGTAAAGCACCGCACCCGAAGTATTTTGTTGGCGAAGGTAAGGCAATCGAAATTGCGGAAGCCGTGAAAGCGACTGGCGCTGCAGTGGTGATTTTTGATCATGCTTTAAGTCCTGCCCAGGAACGTAACCTGGAACAGTTGTGCCAGTGTCTTGTTATCGACAGGACCGGTCTTATTTTAGATATTTTTGCCCAACGTGCGCGTACCCATGAGGGTAAGTTGCAGGTTGAGCTGGCGCAGTTGCGTCATATGGCCACACGCCTGGTCCGTGGCTGGACCCACCTTGAAAGGCAAAAAGGCGGGATTGGTTTGCGTGGTCCGGGTGAAACCCAGCTCGAAACCGACCGTCGTTTGCTGCGTAACCGCATTTTGCAGATACAGTCGCGCCTGGAGAAAGTTGAGAAGCAACGTGAGCAGGGGCGGCAGTCGCGCAAGAAAGCGGATGTCCCAACCGTATCTCTGGTGGGATATACCAACGCCGGAAAATCCACCCTGTTCAACCAGATAACCGAGGCCCGGGTATTCGCAGCAGATCAACTGTTTGCGACCCTGGACCCGACGCTGCGCCGCATTGACGTTGCGGATGTCGGTGAAACTGTGCTGGCGGATACCGTTGGTTTTATCCGTCATTTACCGCATGACCTGGTGGCAGCCTTTAAGGCTACTTTGCAGGAGACACGTCAGGCCACCCTGTTGTTACACGTAGTGGATGCTGCTGACGTACGCGTACAGGAAAACATCGAGGCAGTGGATACGGTGCTCGAAGAGATCGATGCTCACGAGATCCCGACCCTGATGGTGATGAACAAGATCGACATGCTGGACGACTTTGCGCCGCGTATCGACAGAGATGAAGAGAATAAACCAATCCGTGTCTGGCTATCCGCACAGACCGGTGTTGGCATACCACAGCTTTTTCAGGCTTTGACTGAACGGCTTTCCGGTGAGGTGGCGCAGCACACGTTGCGTTTGCCGCCGCAGGAAGGTCGTCTGAGAAGCCGGTTTTATCAACTTCAGGCAATAGAAAAAGAGTGGATGGAGGAGGACGGCAGCGTAGGTTTGCAAGTTCGCATGCCGATCGTTGACTGGCGTCGCCTCTGTAAACAAGAACCGACCCTGGTGGATTACGTAGTCTGACCAGGAAGAAAGTCCTGAGGATTTTTGCCCAATACTTATCGGATTTTGGGGTGCAGGACGGCGGCAACGCCCCTGTAGTGCAAAAAACGGGGTATCTCACCGCATAACAAATATGGAGCACAAACATGGCGTGGAATCAGCCCGGTAATAACGGACAAGACCGCGACCCGTGGGGGAGCAGCAAACCTGGCGGCAACCCTGAGGGAAATGGAAACAAAGGTGGCCGCGATCAGGGGCCTCCTGATCTGGATGATATCTTCCGCAAACTGAGTAAAAAACTCGGTGGTCTGGGTGGCGGTAAAGGTACTGGCTCTGGCGGCGGCAGCTCATCGCAAGGCCCACGCCCGCAGTTGGGTGGTCGTGTCGTATCCATCGCAGCGGCAGCTATCGTCATTATTTGGGCGGCCAGCGGTTTCTATACCATTAAAGAAGCGGAACGCGGCGTGGTGACACGCTTCGGTAAATTCAGTCATTTGGTTGAGCCGGGTCTGAACTGGAAACCGACATTTGTCGATGTCGTCACCCCGGTGAACGTTGAAGCGGTGCGTGAACTTGCTGCGTCCGGCGTGATGCTGACGTCTGACGAAAACGTCGTACGCGTTGAGATGAACGTGCAGTACCGCGTGACCGATCCGCAGCGTTACCTGTTTAGCGTGACCAGCGCCGATGACAGTTTGCGTCAGGCAACCGACAGCGCCCTGCGTGGGGTTATCGGTAAGTACACCATGGACCGCATTCTGACCGAAGGCCGTACCGTGATTCGTAGCGATACCCAACGTGAACTGGAAGAGACGATTCGTCCTTACAACATGGGTATCACTCTGCTGGACGTCAACTTCCAGGCTGCACGTCCGCCGGAAGAGGTGAAAGCCGCGTTTGACGATGCTATCGCCGCACGTGAAAACGAGCAGCAATACATCCGTGAAGCAGAAGCGTACATCAACGAAGTTCAGCCGCGTGCAAACGGTCAGGCGCAGCGTATTCTTGAAGAAGCGCGTGCTTACAAGACCCAAACCATCCTGGAAGCGCAGGGTGAAGTGGCTCGCTTTGCCAAGCTTCTGCCGGAATATAAAGCCGCACCGCAAATTACTCGCGAGCGTCTGTATATCGAAACGATGGAAAAAGTGTTGAGCCATACCCGAAAAGTTCTGGTCAATGACAAAGGCGGTAATCTGATGGTTCTGCCATTGGATCAGATGCTGAAAGGTGGGAACACCTCCGGGGCAAAGAGCGATAACAGCGGGGCGAACAACCTGCTGCGTCTGCCGCCGGCGTCTTCCTCCAGCAACAGCGGAGCAAGCAACACCTCGTCCCCCAGCCAGGGCGATATTATGGACCAACGCCGCGCTAACGCGCAGCGTAACGACTACCAGCGTCAGGGGGAATAACGATGCGTAAGTCAGTTATTGCGATTATCATCATCGTGCTGGTAGTGCTGTACACGTCTCTCTTTGTTGTCAAAGAAGGCGAGCGCGGGATCAAATTCCAGTTCAGCAGCGTTGTGCGCGACAGCGACAAGAAACCGCTGATTTATGAGCCGGGCCTGCACTTCAAGGTTCCGTTCATTCAGTCGGTGAAAATGCTCGACGCGCGTATCCAGACCATGGACAACCAGGCCGACCGTTTTGTCACCAAAGAGAAGAAAGACCTGATCGTCGACTCTTACATCAAGTGGCGTATCAGTGATTTCAGCCGTTACTTCCTGGCAACGGGTGGTGGTGACGTTTCTCAGGCCGAAGTGCTGCTGAAACGTAAATTCTCTGACCGTCTGCGTTCTGAGATTGGTCGTCTGGACGTGAAAGATATCGTCACCGATTCTCGTGGTCGTCTGACCCTGGAAGTGCGTGATGCGCTGAACTCCGGTACTGCAGGCACCGATGACGAAGTGGCGACGCCAGCCGCGGATAACGCGATTGCCGAGGCCGCTGAGCGCGTAACCGCTGAAACTAACGGTAAAGTGCCAGTCATCAACCCGAACAGTATGGCGGCGTTGGGTATCGAAGTGGTCGATGTGCGTATCAAGCAGATCAACCTGCCTGCTGAAGTGTCTGAGGCGATTTACAACCGTATGCGCGCCGAGCGTGAAGCGGTAGCGCGTCGTCATCGTTCACAGGGCCAGGAAGAAGCGGAAAAACTGCGTGCAACAGCGGATTATGAAGTAACGAAAACGCTGGCGGAAGCCGAGCGCCAGGGCCGCATTATGCGCGGTGAAGGCGATGCCGAAGCGGCGAAACTGTTTGCGGATGCCTTTAGCCAGGATCCCGATTTCTACGCGTTCATCCGTAGCCTGCGTGCTTACGAGACGAGCTTTGAAGGAAATCAGGACGTCATGGTGATGAGTCCGGACAGCGATTTCTTCCGCTACATGAAGACACCGAGCACCACGGCACGTTAAAATAACGTCAGGTTGTAGATGAGCAAAACCACCGGCATCTCCAGGGATGCGGTGGTTTTCTTTTTTTAAGGATAACGGATGAACTCAACAATTTGGCTGGCGCTCGCCCTGGTTTTGGTGTTTGAAGGCCTGGGTCCGATGCTTTATCCCAGGGCCTGGAAGAAAATGATCTCTGCCATGACGCAATTGCCTGAAAATATTTTACGCCGTTTTGGTGGAGGTCTTGTGGTTGCGGGCATTGTTGTCTACTACATGTTGAGGAAAACGATTGGCTGATCAAAAAGTGGGCTGATTACCCGTTTTTAGCCCGCAAAAAGTGCTGTATATCTGAAAAAGCGATGGTAGAATCCATTTTTAAGCAAACGGTGATTTTGAAAAATGGGTAACAACGTCGTCGTACTGGGCACCCAATGGGGTGACGAAGGTAAAGGAAAGATCGTCGATCTTCTGACTGAACGGGCTAAATATGTTGTGCGCTACCAGGGTGGTCACAACGCAGGCCATACTCTCGTAATCAACGGTGAAAAAACCGTCCTCCATCTTATTCCATCAGGTATTCTTCGCGAAAATGTTACCAGCATCATCGGTAACGGTGTTGTGCTGTCTCCAAGCGCGTTGATGAAAGAGATGAAAGGACTGGAAGACCGTGGCATTCCTGTTCGTGAGCGCCTGCTGCTGTCTGAAGCCTGTCCGCTGATCCTGGATTATCACGTTGCGCTGGATAACGCGCGTGAGAAAGCTCGTGGTGAGAAAGCGATTGGTACTACAGGTCGCGGTATTGGGCCGGCGTATGAAGATAAAGTTGCTCGTCGCGGTCTGCGCGTTGGCGACCTGTTCGACAAAGCCACCTTCGCTGAAAAACTGAAAGAAGTGATGGAATATCACAACTTCCAGTTGGTGAATTTCTACAAAGTTGAAGCTGTTGACTACCAGAAAGTGCTGGATGATGTCATGGCGATTGCCGACATCCTGACCTCGATGGTTGTTGATGTTTCCGACCTGCTGGACCAGGCGCGCAAACGTGGCGATTTCGTCATGTTCGAAGGTGCGCAGGGTACTCTGCTGGATATCGACCACGGTACTTATCCGTACGTAACCTCCTCTAACACCACCGCTGGTGGCGTCGCGACCGGTTCCGGCCTGGGTCCGCGTTTTGTGGATTACGTTCTGGGTATCATCAAAGCTTACTCCACACGTGTGGGCGCGGGTCCGTTCCCGACAGAACTGTTTGATGAAACGGGCGAGTTCCTGTGCAAGCAGGGTAACGAATACGGTGCTACCACCGGTCGTCGTCGTCGTACTGGCTGGCTGGATTCCGTTGCGGTGCGTCGCGCTGTACAGATCAACTCCCTGTCTGGCTTCTGCCTGACCAAACTGGACGTACTGGACGGTTTGAAAGAGGTGAAAATCTGTGTGGCTTACCGTATGCCGGATGGCCGTGAAGTAACGACCACTCCGCTGGCAGCTGACGACTGGAAAGGCATTGAGCCGATCTACGAAACCATGCCTGGCTGGTCTGAAACCACGTTTGGCGTGAAGGAGCGCAGCGGTCTGCCGCAGGCAGCGCTGAACTACATCAAGCGTATCGAAGAACTGACCGGTGTGCCGATTGATATTATTTCTACCGGCCCGGATCGTACTGAAACCATGATTCTGCGCGACCCGTTCGACGCGTAATCTATGGTAATGCCCGGTAGCGCTGCGCTGACCGGGCCTACGGTTTGTCCGTTATTCCAGGCCGGATAAGGCGCAAAGCGCTGCCATCCGGCTTAATCATTCGCAAGATCCTCGTTTTTTTCCTTCCCGCACTGAAATAAATTAGCGACCTGGCTGTTGGCTGGTTTATCATCAATATAATTAATACTACCAGGTATATCCCGTTTTCCCCTTTTCCTGAGGTTGATGTGCAGTTAACGAGTTTCACCGATTACGGATTACGCGCGCTAATCTATATGGCGTCGCTACCGGATGGACGTATGACCAGTATTTCTGAGGTGACAGAAGTCTACGGCGTGTCCCGTAATCATATGGTCAAAATAATTAATCAACTTAGCCGGGCGGGCTATGTTACTGCTATTCGAGGAAAAAATGGCGGTATACGCCTGGGCAAACCCGCTGATAAAATTCGTATTGGTGATGTGGTGCGCGAGCTGGAGCCCCTGTCGCTGGTGAACTGCAGCAGCGAATTTTGCCACATAACCCCAGCCTGTCGACTCAAGCAGGCACTTTCTAAGGCAGTGCACAGTTTTCTCACGGAACTGGACAACTATACGCTTGCCGATTTGGTTGAAGAGAATCAGCCACTTTATAAATTATTGCTGGTGGAGTGACGTAAAACTCCACTGGAGCTGACTACGGAGGAACCGAGATGTCACATGATCCTTTCCAGGAACGCGAAGCTGAAAAATACGCGAACCCTATCCCGAGCCGGGAATATATCCTCGAACATTTAACGAAACGCGAAAAACCGGCCAACCGTGATGAACTGGCCGTTGAACTGAATATTGAAGGCGAAGAGCAGCTGGAAGCCCTGCGCCGTCGTCTGCGCGCCATGGAGCGTGACGGGCAACTGGTCTTCACTCGCCGCCAGTGTTATGCGCTGCCGGAACGTCTCGACTTACTGAAAGGCACCGTTATTGGCCATCGTGATGGCTACGGTTTTTTACGCGTCGAAGGTCGTAAAGATGATTTGTACCTTTCCAGCGAGCAGATGAAAACCTGCATTCATGGCGATCAGGTGCTGGCGCAGCCGTTGGGTGCCGACCGTAAAGGTCGTCGTGAAGCGCGTATCGTGCGCGTGCTGGTTCCGAAAACCAGCCAGATTGTTGGTCGTTACTTCACCGATGCTGGCGTGGGATTCGTGGTGCCGGACGACAGCCGCCTGAGCTTTGACATTCTGATCCCACCTGAAGAGGTGATGGGTGCGCGTATGGGCTTTGTGGTGGTGGTGGAACTCACCCAACGCCCGACCCGTCGCACCAAAGCCGTGGGTAAAATTGTCGAGGTCCTGGGTGATAATATGGGCACCGGCATGGCTGTTGATATGGCGCTGCGTACCCATGAAATCCCTTACATTTGGCCAGCAGCGGTTGAAAAACAGGTTGCCGGGCTGAAAGAAGAAGTGCCGGAAGAGGCAAAAGCGGGCCGCGTCGATCTGCGGGACTTGCCGTTGGTGACTATCGATGGTGAAGATGCGCGTGACTTTGACGATGCAGTCTATTGCGAGAAAAAACGCGGCGGCGGCTGGCGTTTGTGGGTCGCGATTGCTGACGTAAGCTATTACGTGCGTCCGCCAACACCGCTGGATCAGGAAGCGCGCAATCGCGGGACGTCGGTTTACTTCCCGTCGCAGGTCGTGCCAATGCTGCCGGAAGTGCTCTCGAACGGTTTGTGTTCGCTGAACCCGCAGGTTGATCGCCTGTGTATGGTCTGCGAAATGACCGTGTCTACCAAAGGGCGTCTGACCGGCTATAAATTCTATGAAGCGGTGATGAGCTCTCATGCGCGACTGACCTATACCAAGGTTTGGCATATGCTGCAGGGCGATCAGGATCTGCGTGAGCAGTATGCGCCGCTGGTGAAACACATCGAAGAGCTGCACAACCTTTACAAGGTGCTGGACAACGCGCGTGAAGAACGCGGCGGTATCTCTTTTGAGAGCGAAGAAGCGAAGTTTATCTTCAACGCCGAACGCCGTATCGAACGCATTGAGCAGACGCAGCGCAACGACGCGCACAAGCTGATTGAAGAGTGCATGATTCTGGCAAATATCTCAGCGGCACGCTTTGTTGAGAAAGCCAAAGAGCCAGCGCTGTTCCGTATCCACGACAAGCCGACGACGGAAGCGATCACCTCTTTCCGCTCGGTACTGGCGGAACTGGGGCTGGAACTGCCGGGTGGTAACAAACCAGAACCGCGTGACTACGCGGAGCTGCTGGAGTCGGTCGAAGGCAGACCCGACGCAGAAATGCTGCAAACCATGCTGCTGCGCTCAATGAAGCAGGCGATTTACGATCCAGAAAACCGCGGGCACTTTGGTCTGGCACTGCAACAATATGCGCACTTTACGTCGCCTATCCGCCGTTATCCGGACCTCTCATTGCACCGTGCAATCAAGTATTTGCTGGCGAAAGAGCAGGGTCATAAAGGTAACAGCACCGAGACGGGTGGCTACCACTACTCGATGGAAGAGATGCTACAACTGGGCCAGCACTGTTCCATGACCGAACGCCGTGCTGATGAAGCCACGCGTGACGTTTCTGACTGGCTGAAGTGCGACTTTATGCTGGATCAGGTCGGTAACGTCTTTAAGGGCGTGATTGCCAGCGTGACAGGCTTTGGGTTCTTCGTCCGTCTTGATGAACTGTTTATTGATGGTCTGGTGCACGTATCATCGCTGGATAACGACTATTATCGTTTCGATCAGGTTGGGCAACGTCTGACCGGCGAATCCAGTGGCCAGATGTATCGTCTGGGCGATCGCGTGGAAGTTAAGGTCGAAGCGGTCAATATGGATGAGCGTAAAATCGACTTTAGCCTGATCTCCAGCGAGCGCGCACCGCGCAACGTCGGGAAAACGGCGCGTGAGAAAACGAAAAAAGGCGATAACGGAAAACCCGCGGGCAAACGCCGTCAGGCTGGCAAAAAGGTGAATTTCGAGCCGGACAGCGCCTTCCGTGGTGAGAAGAAAGGCAAACCGGCTAAACCGAAAGCTGAGAAAAAAGGCGATAAAAAAGCGAAAAAGCCGTCGGCAAAAACGCTTAAAATCGCTTCTGCCACCAAGGCAAAACGCGCGGCAAAGAAGAAAGTCGCTGAATAACGACATGACACTGTAGGCCGGGCGCGTGCATCGCCGCCCGGCGTTACATGCCGATGACGGCAACATTAACCATTAACGAGTACATTCATGAGTGAAATGATTTACGGCATCCACGCGGTGCAGGCCCTGCTGGAGCGTGCTCCTGAGCGTTTTCAGGATGTCTTTATTTTGAAAGGCCGTGAAGACAAGCGCCTGCTGCCGCTGATCCATGCTCTGGAAGCGCAGGGTGTTGTCATCCAGTTGGCGAACCGCCAGTTCCTGGATGAGAAAAGTGAGGGTGCGGTACATCAGGGAATTATTGCGCGTGTGAAGCCTGGCCGTCAGTATCAGGAAAACGATTTGCCGGATCTGATTGCCTCACTCGATCAACCGTTTCTGTTAATTCTTGACGGCGTGACCGACCCGCACAACCTGGGTGCGTGTCTGCGTAGCGCTGATGCGGCTGGCGTCCATGCGGTGATTGTGCCGAAGGATCGCTCCGCGCTGTTGAATGCGACGGCCAAAAAAGTCGCCTGTGGCGCTGCCGAGAACGTGCCGCTGATCCGTGTGACCAACCTGGCGCGCACCATGCGCATGTTACAGGAAGAGAACATCTGGATCGTGGGTACGGCCGGTGAAGCTGACCATACGCTGTACCAGAGCAAAATGACCGGCCGTCTGGCGCTGGTGATGGGCGCGGAAGGCGAAGGTATGCGTCGCCTGACCCGTGAACACTGTGATGAGTTGATCAGCATCCCAATGGCGGGTAGCGTTTCGTCGCTTAACGTTTCCGTTGCGACGGGGATCTGCCTGTTTGAGGCCGTACGCCAACGCAGTTAAGGCTATTTTTGCAGAAAAACCATCCAAATTAGGGATGGTTTTTTTTTATCCGAAACGGATAATGTGAGCCGTAAATTTGAGCTTTACTGGATTCATCATTTAATAGTTAATTTATGGAAGAATGTATGGCATGGACAGCACCGGCGCGAATCGACGCGCTACTGAATTTCCCTTCTAAGAATATGGTTAAAGTAAATAATGAGCATGCTTTACTTATTAAAATACGTCATTGCGGCAACCGCCTTGCGTAGTTAACGCCCCATAACGATAGTGGAAAATCAGGTGTGAAACCTGTCTGTCTGCTGTTTTTATCTTATTGATATTAAAGCGTGTTATTGATTAATTTCAGGAAGAATATAATGCATATACTGGATTCATTAGTGGCTTTTTGCGCGTATTTTTTTATCGGTGCAGCCATGGTGATACTTTTCCTTTTTATCTATTCAAAAATTACGCCTCACAATGAATGGCAGCTGATTAAAAACAATAATACGGCAGCAGCGCTGGCGTTTAGCGGGACGTTGCTCGGCTACGTCATTCCATTATCCAGTGCGGCAATCAATTCGGTCAGCATACCGGACTATTTTGCCTGGGGTGGAATTGCTCTGGTTATCCAACTGATGGTTTACGGCGGCGTGCGTTTGTATATGCCGACACTGAGCGAAAAAATTATTAATCACAATACTGCGGCGGGAATGTTCATGGGCACTGCCGCGCTGGCAGGGGGCATTTTCAACGCCGCCTGCATGACATGGTAATGGACGATCATGGCGAAAAAACGTAAATCCAGGCAGAAAAAAACGGCAGCGGGGCGTATTGATACTCTGCAAAGCGGCAATCCGGTTAGCGCTTCCCTGCCACAACAGAATCGCTATGGGGGCAAATTTCTGACGCTGGCGATCATGGGCGGTGCCGCATTTTTCGGCCTCAAAAGCTGTGGTGATGAGGGGAGTGCGGATGATGATGGCGACGGCGTTTATTACTCTACAGTGAGCGATTGCATTGATGACGGGAATAGCGCCACCGTGTGTGCAGATGGCTGGAATAACGCAAAGGCCAACTTTTACGCGAATGTGCCCGCGAACATGAGCCAGGAACGCTGTCAGTCACTTTATTTAAACTGCTATTTTGACAGCGTTGATCATAGCTGGATCCCCGTGATCTCCGGTTTTCTGCTCAGCCGTTCGATTCGTAATGAAGGCGATGAACAGTACGTTTACAGCAGCGGCGGTTCCTCGTATGTCTCTCGCCCAGCATGGCGGGTTGCCTCGGGTAATTATGTCTGGAGCGGTAAAAGAAATGCCACCACCTATCGTGATACCTCCCACCATGCCATAGCGCCGAGGGTCCCGACGGAATCTCGTGGGGGATTTGGCCGCTTCTTTAGCTCACATGGTTCCAGGGGAGGTTAACCATGCTGCGACATGCTGTCCCTGTGCGCAGAGATCTGGACAAGATCGCCTGCGATCACGGTTTCGATTTTCATATTATCGACAACGAAATTTACTGGGATGAGAGCCGGGCATACCGGTTTACGCTGCGACAGATTGAAGAGCAGATCGAAAAACCGACCGCTGAGCTCCATCAGATGTGTCTGGAGGTGGTTGAGCGGGCGGTGAAGGACGAACACATTATGCAGCAACTGGCGATCCCGCCATTGTACTGGGATGTTATCGCAGAAAGCTGGCGCAGCCGCGATCCTTCGCTGTACGGGCGGATGGATTTCGTCTGGTGTGGTAACAACGCACCGGTCAAACTGCTGGAGTACAACGCAGATACGCCCACCTCGCTTTATGAGTCTGCCTATTTCCAGTGGCTGTGGCTGGAAGATGCCCGGCGCAACGGCATGATCCCGCGCGATGTCGATCAGTACAACGCGATTCAGGAAAGGCTGATCTCCCGCTTTGGCGAACTTTACAGTCGGGAGCCGTTCTACTTCTGCTGTTGTCAGGAAAGCGATGAGGATCGCTCCACGGTGCTGTATTTGCAGGACTGCGCACAGCAGGCGGGGCAGGAGACGCGGTTTATCTATATTGAGGATCTTGGCCTTGGTGTCGGTGGCGTGCTGACCGACCTTGACGACAACGTGATTAAACGTGCTTTTAAGCTCTACCCGCTGGAGTGGATGATGCGCGACGATTACGGTCCCTTGTTACGAAAACGCCGTGAACAGTGGATTGAGCCGCTGTGGAAGAGTGTTCTCAGTAATAAAGGGTTGATGCCGCTACTGTGGCGCTTTTTCCCCAATCATCCCAACCTGTTACCGGCCTGGTTCGACGGTGAAAAGCCGTGTATTCAGCCTGGTGAAAGCTACGTGCGCAAACCTGTCTACTCCCGTGAAGGCGGTAACGTCACTATCTTTGATGGCAAGAACAAGGTTGTTGAACACGCTGAGGGGGATTACGCGGATGAACCGATGATCTACCAGGCGTTTCAGCCGTTGCCACGTTTTGGCGAGAGCTACACGCTGATCGGCAGTTGGATTGTTGATGATGAGGCGTCAGGCATGGGAATCAGAGAAGATAATACCTTGATTACGAAAGATACTTCGCGTTTCGTCCCCCATTATATCTCGGGGTGATCCCGCTTTTGTGATCTCCCTCCGCAGTCGGCGGCGCGGTACTGACCATACTTACAGTCACTGCCATTGGAGGAGGGAGACATCATGCACTGGCAAACGCATACCGTTTTTAATCAACCCGTTCCACTCAATAACAGCAATTTATTTCTGTCGGATGGCGCGCTGTGCGAAGCCGTCGCCCGGGACGGCGCTGGCTGGGATAGCGATCTGCTCGCCAGCATTGGCCAACAGTTAGGCACCGCAGAATCGCTGGAATTGGGACGTCTGGCGAACATGTATCCCCCTGAGTTATTGCGCTACGACCCACAGGGACAGCGTCTGGATGATGTGCGTTTTCATCCTGCCTGGCACCTTCTGATGCAGGGGTTGTGCGCGAACCGCGTACATAATCTGGCCTGGGAAGACGATGCCCGCGCGGGGTCGTTTGTTGCCCGTGCGGCGCGCTTTATGCTGCATGCTCAGGTGGAAGCGGGAACGCTTTGCCCCATCACGATGACCTTTGCGGCGACGCCGCTGTTGCGACAGATGTTGCCCGCTCCCTTCCATAACTGGCTGACGCCTCTTGGTAGCGATCGCTACGACTCTCATCTTCTCCCCGGCGCGCAAAAACGTGGTCTGCTGATTGGCATGGGAATGACGGAAAAGCAGGGTGGATCTGATGTTCTGAGCAATACCACTTTCGCGGAACGTCTTGACGATGGCGCATACCGGCTGGTGGGGCACAAATGGTTCTTTTCCGTTCCGCAAAGCGATGCGCATCTTGTTTTGGCTCAGGCAAAAGGCGGACTCTCTTGCTTCTTCGTACCGCGCTTTTTACCCGATGGGCAGCGAAATGCCATCCGTTTTGAACGGCTGAAAGAGAAGTTGGGCAACCGTTCTAATGCCAGTTGCGAAGTGGAGTTTCAGGATGCGATTGGCTGGCTGCTAGGCGAAGAAGGCGAGGGGATCAGGCATATCCTGAAGATGGGCGGGATGACACGTTTTGATTGCGCGCTGGGCAGCCATGGGATGATGCGCCGGGCATTTTCTGTCGCTATCTATCACGCCCATCAACGGCAGGTATTTGGCAAACCGCTGGTTGAACAGCCAATGATGCGTCAGGTGCTGAGCCGTATGGAGTTACAACTTGAAGGCCAGACGGCGCTGTTGTTTCGACTGGCACGAGCGTGGGATCGTCGCCGCGATGAGAAAGAAGCGCTCTGGGCGCGTTTATTCACGCCTGCCGCGAAGTTCGCGGTGTGCAAAAGCGGTATTTCGTTTGTCGCCGAGGCGATGGAAGTGCTCGGTGGAATAGGTTATTGCGAAGAGAGCGAGTTGCCACGTTTGTACCGGGAAATGCCGGTGAACAGTATTTGGGAGGGTTCTGGCAACATCATGTGCCTTGACGTGCTTCGGGTGTTGAACAAACAAAGCGGCGTTTACGAGTTACTGGCCGACGCCTTTGCCGAAGTCAAAGGCCAGGATCGTTATTACGATCGCGCAGTGCGTCAACTCCAGCAGCGATTGCGCAAGCCTTCAGAGGAACAAGGGCGGGAGGTAACGCAGCAACTTTTCCTGCTCGGTTGTGGGTCGCAAATGTTACGGTATGCATCTCCGCCGGTGGCGCAGGCCTGGTGTCAGATGATGCTGGACACGCGCGGCGTGGCGCGTTTGTCCGCTCAGGTACAGAACGATTTGCTCCTGAGAGCGACAGGGGGATTACGTTAGAGGCCAGGCTCGCAGGCCGGGTTAAGCGCAAACGCTGCTACCCGGCCTACGCGAAGAATCAGGCATACAGGATGGCTTGTACGCGCCAGTTATCTGGCTGCTGATCTTCGTACATCTGAATAATGCGGTACCAGGAGGCGCCTTGCTCATCGGCTTTTAACGCCACGATACGTTCCACATCCTGCGGGTTCCCTGCAATATTGCTGACGGAAATCTGGCCAATTTCGTTCAGGCCTGTGACGCAGTCAGCACTGGCGAATTCGGCAGACTGTGCCGTGGTACTCACCAGTCCGGCAGGAACCAGCAGTGAGGATAAGGCAATAGATTGTTTCATCGTCAGCTCCATTTTACGTTTCCCCACCTGGGTAGGGCATTCCGTCGCGGTAATAAACCTCCAGCACCCTGCTCTCGGTTCATTGTGCACAGGTAAACGCATAGGCACGCAAAGCAATGTAAAACTGACTAAAAATCAATCTACTGTTATTTACGATATAAAATGGCCTGTGAATACCACTGACCTGTCACGATGGTTTCATCGACCAATACAATAACGTAATAATCTGCTTTGGCGGCGATGGCCTTTGCTCTGATTTCCGCCACGGCGTCATCCGGGGAACCCCGAACCAGGGCGCTCACCGCCCCCATTCGTTGCAACCCATGTGACTGGTCGCGGCGAATTTCCTGAGGTTGGTCAGTGACGGGTGGTGCAGGTTGCGGCGTACCCTGAAGTACACTGCAGCCGCTTAAGAATAAAACCAGCATCAAAGAGGCAAACCGGCGCATAACTCTATCTCGTTTCCTGATAGCCATAGTGTAGTGCCTTATTAATTTCCCTTTAGGGGGAATGTTCCCGAATTGTTATCTCTCACGCGATTTTCGAATGAAAATGTTGCGAAAGCGTAACCCAGTTCTCAACATTGTGAATCATTGTCGAACACATAAACTTGCGCTATGAATTTTGCCGTGGCATACCAGAATAAAAGAGGTGTAAAAATGATAGAGATTGAATCACGGTATCTGGCAGAGACTCCCGTTCTTCATGCGTTTCCGCAGGGAAAACGTGAGACTCTGCTGCCTTGTCTCATTTTTTATCATGGGTTCACCTCTTCCAGCCTCGTGTATAGCTACTTCGCTGTTGCACTGGCGCAGGCCGGGTATAGAGTTATTATGCCTGATGCGCCGGAACACGGTGTGCGATTTACCGGTGATGCACAGTGGCGAACCTGGCAATTCTGGCAAATTCTGCAGCAAAATATGCAGGAATTCGCTGCGTTACGTGCGGCAGCACAGACGGAAAACTGGATTCTGAACGAACGCCTGGCAGTAGGAGGGGCGTCGATGGGCGGCATGACTGCGTTGGGTATTATGACGCGTCATCCAGAGGTGAAATGTGTCGCCAGTCTGATGGGATCAGGGTATTTCACTCAACTGGCGCAGACGCTCTTTCCTCCGTCCTCACTGGAAACACCTTCGCAGCAGGCCGAATTCGACAAGATACTTGCCCCGTTGGCCGAGTGGGAAGTAACGGATCAACTGACCCATGTGGCAAATCGACCGCTGCTGCTGTGGCATGGGCAGGAAGATGATGTGGTTCCTGCCACAGAATCATTACGCTTGCAGCAAGCGTTGAGCCAACGGGGGCTGGATAAGAATCTGACCTGTTTATGGCAAGCGGGAGTACGTCACCGTATTACGCCAGAAGCCCTGGCAGCCACGGTCTCCTTTTTTCGCCAGCATCTTTAAATACGCCGAACGTTAACCCTTTGCGCTCCATTGTGTTGCAGGATTATGGGGGCGACAGCGCCCAAAAAAAAGCCCCCTGAAGAGGGGGCAAATCAAACTATGGCAATGTTCTCGTTGGTTGTTTCTGAATGGCTAGCGATAAATGTCTGAGCTGGCATGCATGTTACCGTTGCTACCTGGCTCCCGGATCAGGATGACGTGGTAGTACGTTGCGCCTTGCGCATCTGTTTCTTCGTTCAGAGCTTGATCTGCTTCACTTTCAGTGGCGAAGTTATGATTAATGTAAATCACGCCTAAGCTCTGCACATCATCCATATTCCTGGCTTGTTGGTTATCGATTTTAATGGCTGCCGTCGCATTTGCACTGAGCAAAAGTGCAGCCAGAAAGGTCAAAACACGGGCTCGCATACTGTACCTCCTCGACTGCTGTGTCTGGTCGGCGATATCTCCTGTGAATGGATTACTTCTGATTTAATTCTAATCGCTACTTGAGAAGGGGATAGCGACCATTTCTGATGCAGTTGTTCAAAAAATTACCGCATTACCCACTTCATCTTCATTTATAAGTCACTTGCGTATGCCGTTGCGCTCAAAAAAATACCTGTCTTTTAAGAATGAACTCTTACGCAATAATCAATTTTAATGCCGAAATTCGCCCCTTATAGTGATCGCTAACATAAAGATAACTTTATGATATTAAGGCAAAAACTAATGGATACTTCATTCATGGATTTCAGCTATTTCACGATCATGTTTATGGTTGCGCTAATAGCAGGTTTTATCAATGTGGTTTCGGGCGGCGGTGGTTTTCTCTCCATCGGTGCGCTGCTGATTTCCGGTTTGCCGCCCGCCAATGCATTAGCAACGAATAAACTTCAGGCACTGGGCAGCTCACTCACCTCTGGTATTTACTTTTTGCGTCAGGGTCATATTAATGTTCAACAACATAAATATGTGTTTTTATCCGCTTTTGCCGGTTCAGCAGTGGGGACCACGCTGATCCAATTTATCGAGCCAGAGTTACTGAAAAAGCTGTTGCCGGTGTTAATTATCGCCGTTGCCATTTATTTCATTTTTGCCCCCAACCTGAGCGAGCCGAAAAAGCGGCAGCAGGTATCGCTGTTTCTCTTTTCGTTGGTTTGCGGTGTCGGTGTCGGATTTTATGATGGGTTTCTCGGGCCGGGAGCCGGTTCGTTTTACACGCTGTGCTACATCCTGATGTGGGGATACAGCATTGATAAGGCGCAGATCCACTCTAATTTCATCAACCTTGCGTCTAACATTGCCTCCATTATGTTCTTCATCGCCGGAGGGAAAATGATTTGGTCACTTGGGTTGGTGATGTTTGTCGGGCAGTCTCTCGGTGCTCGCCTGGGTGCGACGGTTGTGCTGACGCGCGGTAAGAAAGTCATCAGGCCGATGATTGTGATTGTCTCCATCTGCATCAGCGTCAAGATGCTGCTGGACATGTACTAATGGCGCGATCATGACGCGCTGATAAATAATCGTACAATCACCTTGAGTTTACCGGCCACCGCCAGTATTATGACGCGTCATTTTTCAGCCGACCTTTAACACGTTCCTTGCCTCCATGGGCCTCGGCTGACCCAGACAGGAGGCTGAATAATCCGTAAGGAGCAATTCGATGCGTCATTACGAAATCGTTTTTATGGTCCATCCTGACCAGAGCGAACAGGTTCCGGGTATGATCGAACGCTACACTGGTGCAATCACTGCAGCAGAAGGCACGATCCACCGTCTGGAAGACTGGGGCCGCCGTCAGCTGGCTTACCCGATCAACAAACTGCACAAAGCTCACTACGTTCTGCTGAACGTTGAAGCGCCGCAGGAAGTGATCGATGAGCTGGAAACAAACTTCCGCTTCAACGATGCCGTTATCCGTAGCATGGTAATGCGTACTAAGCACGCTGTTACCGAAGCATCTCCGATGGTTAAAGCGAAAGACGAGCGTCGTGAACGTCGCGATGATTTCGCAAACGAAACCGCAGATGATGCTGAAGCTGGGGATTCTGAAGAGTAATTTCTGATGACCAACCGTTTGGTGTTGTCTGGCACAGTGTGCAGGACGCCGCTTCGCAAGGTCAGCCCATCAGGAATTCCTCATTGCCAGTTCGTGCTTGAGCATCGTTCTGTGCAGGAGGAAGCCGGTTTTCACCGGCAGGCGTGGTGTCAAATGCCCGTTATTATTAGCGGACACGAAAACCAGGCCATTACTCACAGTATAACGGTCGGTAGCGCAGTGACCGTTCAGGGGTTCATCTCTTGCCATAAGGCAAAGAACGGCCTGAGCAAAATGGTTCTGCATGCCGAGCAGATTGAATTGATAGATTCTGGAGACTAGCCATATGGCACGTTATTTCCGTCGTCGCAAGTTCTGCCGTTTCACCGCGGAAGGCGTTGTTGAGATTGATTACAAAGACATCGCAACGTTGAAAAACTACATTACCGAAAGCGGTAAAATTGTCCCGAGCCGTATCACCGGTACTCGTGCAAAATACCAGCGTCAGCTGGCTCGCTGCATCAAGCGCGCTCGCTACCTGTCCCTGCTGCCGTATACCGATCGTCATCAGTAATCGGCCGCTGTCTATTAACGACTTTAAGAGGATAAGGTAATGCAAGTTATTCTGCTTGATAAAGTAGCAAACCTGGGTAGCCTGGGTGATCAGGTTAACGTTAAAGCGGGCTACGCTCGTAACTTCCTGGTACCACAGGGTAAAGCTGTTCCTGCTACCAAGAAAAACGTTGAATTCTTCGAAGCGCGCCGCGCTGAACTGGAAGCTAAACTGGCTGACGTTCTGACCGCTGCTAACGCACGTGCTGAAGCAATCAACGCACTGGAAACCGTAACCATCGCGTCTAAAGCTGGCGACGAAGGTAAACTGTTCGGTTCCATCGGTACTCGCGACATCGCTGACGCTGTTACTGCAGCTGGCGTTGCCGTTGCTAAGAGCGAAGTTCGTCTGCCGAACGGCGTTCTGCGTACCACTGGTGAGCACGAAGTTGACTTCCAGGTTCACAGCGAAGTCTTCGCTAAACTGGTTGTAAACGTTGTTGCTGAGTAATTAATTACTCATCACCACGACAAATCGCCGGCCCTGTGCCGGCGTTTTGCTTTTCAGAAAACCCCTCTGTTTCTCTCTGGCTATTCTTTATCCTTTTCGGGATAATCAAAAAATAAAACATAATTTCAAAGTGATACTGGAATGGACGTTACCCATCAACAGCCTCTGTTTGCCCGCAAAAATGTGGTTTACCTGAGTGCCGCCTTTTGTTGTTTGCTATGGGGAAGCGCTTACCCGGCGATAAAGAGCGGGTATGAGATCTTCCAGATTGCAACGGATGATATCCCCTCAAAAATTGTTTTTGCTGGCTACCGATTTTTATTTGCGGGCGTGTTACTGCTGTTGCTGGCGATGATGCAGCGAAAACCCATCGCCCGCTTAAGCCCGCGACAGTTTGGTCAGTTAACCCTGCTGGGGCTGACGCAAACGTCGCTGCAATACATTTTTTTCTATATCGGCCTCGCCTTCACGACAGGGGTAAAAGGGTCGATCATGAATGCGACGGGCACATTTTTTAGCGTACTGCTGGCGCACTTTATCTATCAGAATGACAAACTCAGCTACAACAAAACGCTCGGTTGCATCCTGGGATTTATGGGCGTGATGGTGGTCAACTTCAACAACGGCCTGATGGACTTTAACTTTAGTTTGTTAGGGGATGGCTCGGTGGTGATGGCGGCCTTTATCCTTTCCGCCGCGACGCTTTACGGTAAACGTATCTCTCAGACGGTAGACCCGACAGTCATGACGGGCTATCAGTTAGGGATAGGCGGCCTGGCGCTGGTCATTGGTGGTTATGCTTGCGGTGGCTCACTGACCGTACACGGACTCTCTTCCGTGGCGATCCTGGGCTATCTGACGCTGCTCTCATCGGTGGCGTTTGCGCTGTGGAGTATTTTGCTCAAATACAACCGCGTGGGGATGATTGCCCCGTTTAATTTTCTGATCCCCGTCTCCGGCGCGGTTTTGTCGGCGATTTTCCTCGGCGAAAATATCCTGGAGTGGAAATACGCACTGGCGCTGGTGCTGGTGTGCTCGGGGATTTGGTGGGTGAATAAGATTCGTAAAGCCTGAACGTTATAGGCCCGGTAAGCGTTAGCGCCACCGGGCACGCATTTACCGCACGCGAATAAAATTTCCATTTGGCTGACGGGTAAACAGAACCTGCTGGTTATTACCGGTATCAATAGTTAAGCCTGTGACCACGCCGTTAGCGTTCTGGCGGATCTGTACCATCTGACCATCTTTAAGGTTGCTGAGTGGTTTACCCGCGCCCTCTGCCTGCGCCATGGCGTATACATCCGTAGGCGGAAGCCCATGATCGCGAAACACTTGCGCCAGGGTTTTACCTGAATCCACGCGATAAGAACGCCACTGTTGGTCAATCCCGCTATCCTGCTGGAAGGGTTGGGATTGCGTCGGCGCTTGTGTTTGCGGCGCCGTTTGTTCCTCTGGCTGCTCGTCCTGAATAGGTTCAGGGGCGACGGGTGCTACTTGCCCTGGGTCATTTTGCGGGGCAACCAGCTGCGCCTGAAGCTGAGCTTCCGTGGGCGGTTGCGACTGCGACTGGAGATCCAACTGGGCGTTTCGCGTGACGACTGGCGTCTCGCGGGTGCCATTTGAAGGAAGCAGGAAGCCAATCACCAGCACAATGGCCGCGGCGATAATGCCACGACGGTGCATGGGTGGCAGTGGATCCATGATGCGAAAATTGTCCGGTGCATGCCAGATTTTCGCCAGGGTTGGTTTTAGTTCAAAGCGCCCGGGCATGGCTTTCCTCCTGCTCCGCTTATCGTTCCTCGATCATAGAGTATAGATGGCTAACGCTATGATGTTCGTCATAATGCCCGCTTTCGTGACCTCAGCGCGGGATACACCTATTGTTTATGTTTCCCTGCGATTTGTCATCTCTTCCCGAGACAAAGTTTTACCGGATGCAGCGTGGCTGATATGCTTCCCGCTTCTTGAAATCCGATGAAAGGAAATATGATGGCAACCCCGACTTTTGACACTATCGAAGCGCAAGCAAGCTACGGCATTGGTTTGCAGGTAGGCCAGCAACTGAGCGAATCTGGTCTGGAAGGGCTGTTGCCTGAAGCGCTGGTTGCAGGTATTGCTGACGCGCTGGAAGGTAAACACCCGGCAGTGCCTGTTGATGTGGTTCACCGCGCGCTGCGCGAGATCCACGAACGTGCTGATGCGGTACGTCGCGAACGTTTCCAGGCCATGGCCGCTGATGGTGTGAAATACCTGGAAGAAAACCGTGAGAAAGACGGCGTGAACAGCACCGAGTCTGGTCTGCAATTCCGCGTGATCAACCAGGGTGAAGGCGCTATCCCGGCGCGTACCGATCGTGTACGTGTGCATTACACCGGCAAACTGATTGACGGTACCGTGTTTGACAGTTCTGTTGCGCGTGGCGAACCGGCTGAATTCCCGGTAAATGGCGTGATCCCAGGCTGGATCGAAGCGCTGACGCTGATGCCGGTTGGCTCCAAATGGGAACTGACTATTCCTCAGGAACTGGCGTACGGCGAGCGCGGCGCTGGCGCGTCCATCCCTCCGTTCAGCACGCTGGTGTTTGAAGTGGAACTGCTGGAAATCCTGTAAGCAGTGACTTCTGTTCCCCTCTTCATTGAGGGGGACAGAAAAAAGAGTGAAAAACCTACAATGAGCGAGATGTCGATATTTTATTTTGCAAATATGCTCGCTGCGTGTATTTTTGTGAACTGATTCTCGTTGTCAGAGTGATATGACACTCACTTTAAACATAAAATTAACATTTTATTTAAATCTAAGTATTCATCCCGCCAATTCTTACCTAATATCGATGAGTCCCGATAACGGGTTCGTCGTAGCATAGATGTACGACAGACGCATTAAAGGCCGTAGAGCCTAACAACACAGACAGGTACAGGAAGAAAAAAACATGGTAGATCAGGTAAAAGTCGTTGCCGACGAAGAGGCATCGTCTGAACAGTCGCTACGGCGCAATCTTACAAACCGCCATATTCAGCTTATCGCCATCGGCGGCGCTATTGGCACTGGTTTGTTCATGGGGTCCGGTAAAACCATCAGCCTTGCAGGGCCGTCGATCATTTTCGTGTATATGATCATCGGTTTTATGCTCTTTTTCGTGATGCGCGCAATGGGAGAATTGCTGCTCTCGAATCTCGAGTACAAATCATTTAGTGATTTCGCCTCCGATTTGCTCGGACCGTGGGCGGGATATTTTACCGGCTGGACCTACTGGTTCTGCTGGGTGGTTACCGGAATGGCCGACGTCGTCGCCATTACGGCTTATGCGCAATTCTGGTTCCCTGGGCTATCAGACTGGGTGGCCTCACTGGCGGTGATTGTCCTGCTGCTGAGCCTCAACCTCGCCACCGTAAAAATGTTCGGCGAGATGGAGTTCTGGTTTGCGATGATCAAAATCGTTGCCATCGTCGGGCTGATTGTGGTCGGACTGGTGATGATTATGATGCACTTTCAATCGCCGACGGGCGTTGAAGCCTCATTCACCCACCTGTGGAATGACGGCGGTTGGTTCCCGAAAGGCTTAAGCGGCTTCTTTGCCGGTTTCCAGATTGCCGTCTTTGCCTTCGTGGGTATTGAGCTGGTGGGGACGACGGCTGCGGAAACCAAAGATCCGGAGAAATCTCTGCCGCGCGCCATTAACTCGATTCCAATCCGTATCATCATGTTCTACGTTTTCGCGCTGATCGTGATTATGTCCGTAACGCCGTGGAGCTCGGTCGTACCGACCAAGAGCCCGTTTGTGGAGCTGTTTGTGCTGGTCGGTTTGCCTGCTGCTGCCAGCCTGATTAACTTTGTCGTGCTGACGTCTGCCGCATCGTCCGCGAACAGCGGCGTGTTCTCCACCAGCCGTATGTTATTCGGCCTGGCGCAGGAAGGGGTTGCACCGAGCGCGTTTGCGAAGCTGTCTAAACGTGCTGTTCCGGCAAAAGGGCTGACCTTCTCCTGTATCTGCCTGCTGGGCGGTGTAGTGATGCTGTACGTTAACCCGAGCGTGATTGGTGCATTCACCATGATCACCACCGTGTCGGCCATTCTGTTTATGTTCGTCTGGACCATCATTCTGTGCTCGTACTTGGTGTACCGTAAACAGCGCCCTCATCTGCATGAGAAATCGATTTACAAGATGCCGTGGGGCAAGGTGATGTGCTGGGTGTGCATGGCGTTCTTCGTGTTTGTACTGGTGCTGCTGACGCTGGAAGAAGATACCCGTCAGGCGCTGATCGTCACACCGCTGTGGTTCATCGCGCTGGGTCTCGGCTGGCTGTTTATCGGTAAGAAACGTATGGCAGGCGTGCGTTAAGTCTGTTGCCGGATGGCGCTATCGCTTATCCGGCCTACAGAGGCACGAAGTGTAGGCCCGGTAAGGCGAAGCCGCCACCGGGCTTTTTTTATTCCCCGGATAAGGCGCGCGGGAACAGTACGTTGTTTTCCAGACTGATGTGTTCCATCAGATCGTCAATCAGTTCGTTAATACCGTTATACATCGCTTTCCATGTCGTGCAGGCTTCCGGCGGCGGTGTCACGTTGTTGGTCGTGTGTTTGATCACTTCCAGCAGTTCACCCGCGTCATCGTGTTCGCTTTCCATGACGCTTATCGGGCCCATCGCCTGACTTCCCATTCTCTGTTTGATCATCGGGAACAGGATCTGCTCTTCTTTCATCATGTGGCTGGAAAGTTCCTGATGCAGCATGGTCAGATATTTCGCCAGACCCTTCGGTACGCTGGGTTTATCTGCGTGTACGCGTTCGACTTTGCTCGCCTGCAGAATAAGTTCCGGCAGTTGCTCACGGTGGCGATCATGATAACGCACGATGATGTGGTCGATGATTTCGGGGAGTTTTGCGGTACGCCAGTCTTTCTCAATCGGCTGTTCAGCAAGCGTAGCCAGTTGCGCTTCAATAGCGTCAACATCCAGCTCTTTACGCGCGGCCGCGCGCGCCAGCGTCTGCTTACCACCGCAGCAGTAATCCATATCGTACTTACGAAACAGCGCCGAAGCGCGAGGGATCGAGAGCGCCAGTTCACCTAAAGGTTGATCGCGATAAGACATAGCTGTTACCTCATTCTCAGTAATATAAGATGTATATTAAATACATCTTTAAAGCGAAGATATACCTCTTTCGAGTCAGAACGAAATGTGATGATTGTCACGAAATTTTCTTATTCTCTTAAGGTGCTGAATCTTATTAAAAAGAACTGAAAATCCGCTTTGGTCGCCGACGGCGGGATTAAATAAGCTGGCGGCACTGCCGATAGTTAGACCTCAGGCAATACTTGCATAAGAAAAGGCAACAGATGTTCAAACGGATCAAAGTCATCACCTTACTGATAATCGTGCTACTCACCCTGGGCGCGATGCAGATCATTTCCGCAGGCGTTTTTATCGGCGCGCTCAACCACGACAAACAAAACTTCACCGTGTCACAGCTTTCCAGTCAGAACGTGGCTGAATTTACCGATGCGTGGATCAGCCTGAACCAGGCGCGCGTGACGCTCAACCGGGGTATGCTGCGACTGCAAGGTAACATGGCAAACCAGATCAATGGCGGGCAGCTGAATGAACTGGTGAACGCCGCGAACCGCATGCTGGTAGAGGCAAAGCGCCATTACGACAATTACTACGCATTGCCGGAAACGCCGGGTCTGGATGAACAACTGGCCGACAGACTGGAAGAGCAATATGGCCTCTACTCGGCAACCCTGGAGAAAATGAACGTACTGCTGGCTGAAGGCAAGCTGGAAGAGATGTTCAGGCAGAATGCCGAGAAAAAACAGTCCGCCATGCAGGCGGTTTACCATGAGTGGCGTACCGCGCAGGCAGAACTGGCGAATGCGGGGATGCGGGATAACGAAAACGACTATCAGCGTATCATGTGGATCCTGACCCTGATTATGTTGGCGGTCGTGGCGGTGATTGTCATCAGCTGGATTGCCATGCAGCGCGTGTTGCTGAAACCGCTGCACGATGTGATGGCGCATATTCGTCATATTGCAGCAGGCGATCTGACCCACAGCATCCACACGGACGGCAGCAACGAAATGGCGTTGTTGGCGCACAATCTGCACGAGATGCAGCAGGCGCTGGCGACCACCGTCAGCGTGGTACGCGACGGGGCCGATACCATCTACACCGGCGCAGGGGAAATTTCGGCGGGCAGCAACGATCTCTCTTCACGGACTGAACAGCAGGCGGCATCACTGGAAGAAACAGCAGCCAGCATGGAGCAGCTTACCGCGACCGTGAAGCAAAATGCGGACAATGCGCGCCAGGCGACCAATCTGGCGCGAAATGCCTCTGAGACGGCGCAGAAAGGCGGCAAGGTGGTGGATGGCGTGGTGCGTACCATGGATGAAATTGCCACCAGTTCCAGCAAAATTGCCCAGATCACCAGCGTGATTGACGGCATTGCATTCCAGACCAATATTCTGGCGTTGAATGCGGCAGTAGAAGCAGCAAGGGCGGGGGAGCAGGGGCGTGGGTTTGCCGTGGTTGCAGGCGAAGTGCGTACCCTGGCGCAGCGTAGCGCGCAGGCGGCAAAAGAGATTAAGGCGTTAATTGATGACTCGGGCAATCGGGTGACTGCTGGCGCGGCGCTGGTGAATGAAGCCGGTGAAACCATGGCGGAGATTGTGAGTGCGGTCACCCGTGTCACCGACATCATGGGCGAAATCGCTTCTGCTTCCGATGAGCAAAGTCGGGGTATTGATCAAGTCGGTCAGGCGGTTGCAGAAATGGATCGCGTGACGCAGCAGAACGCTTCGCTGGTGGAAGAATCGGCCTCCGCTGCCGCGGCGTTGGAAGAGCAGGCTGCGCGTCTGAACCAGACGGTGGCGGTGTTTAACGTTTCGCGCCGGACGGCGGCGTAAACATCTTATGCGGCCTACGCGCGATGACGTCGTAGGCCGCATAAACGCCGCACCCTTTTGGTAACATCACGACTCTGAAACCGCGACGACGCAGGGCTTCTCTGGTTTCGCTCGCACTGCAATCACCACCCCAACCACCAGCAGTGCAATCCCGCTCAACGTCAGCAGTGGGGGCATTTCTTCACGCAGAATAAAGGTGTAGAGCAGACCTGCCAGCGTCTCGAAGACAATCAAGGGGCCGAGGATAACCGTTGGCAAACGCTGGCTGGCCACGTTCCAGCATAACGCGCCTACCCATGAACAGAGGATCGCAATGGCCACCATCAGGCAGAGAAACACCGCCGGGTGCGGCCCAAAGGGCAGATCAAACAGGGGCGTTTGCCCCTTCAGCCAGAGGCAGGCAGCGACATACCCAAGCAAAGAAACCGGCAGAGTGACCAGCGCCTGAGCCGTTGCCCACATCATCGGATGTTTATCCGGATTTTCGCGTAACCAGCGGGCGTTACGCAGCGCATACCATGCCCAGCACACCACGGAGATCAGCGCCAGTGCGATACCTGAACCATAGCGCCAGCCGTTAAAATCGGGCATTCCCTGATCCAGCTCCGCAACATTCACGCAGAGCAGCCCAATGGCGATAAGTACCAGTGCGGGCGTTAAGCGTAGCCAGGATAATTTGCCGTCACGCTGGCTATAAAGCAGGTTGGCAAATACCGGGATCACCACCGGCAGCGTTCCGATGATCATCGTTGAAACGGGGGCGCCGGTGCGCTGAATGGCGCTTGCCAGGCAGAAGTAATAAATCAGATTGCCCATCATCGTCAGCGCCAGCGCGGTCAGCCAGTCTTTACGTGTTAACTGGCGAAGCCGCACGCGGCCAAGCCAGGCGATGGGTAATGCGATCAACCCCAGGGCCAGATAACGCCCCATTGCCTGCAATACCGCCGGGTATTCCGGCACGATCAACGGCCCGACAAAAATCAGCCCCCACATCAGCCCCGCCAGCAGGGCATACAACACACCGCTAATCATTTTTACATCCACATTATTGAACGTAGTGAGAAGTGTAGGCAGGGAATCCACGCCCGTATTGTATGAGGTTGCTGATTAACCGGAAAACACCTGCTTTTGGTAGCGTACCGGGGTGATGCCGTAGCGATGGGTAAAGGTACGGGTGAGATGGGATTGATCGGTCAACCCGGTGGCCGCCGCCACCTCTGCTGCGGGCATACCGTGGGTGAGAAACGTCTTTGCCCGCCACAGCCGAATCGCCATCAGCATCTGGTGCGGCGTCACGTGGAAATGGGCTTTGAACTGGCGCTGAAAGTGCCAGGGGCTTAGCGACGCGACGTTCGCCAGTTCGTCCAGCGTGACAGAATGCATATAGTTATCATGCAGATACTCGCGTACGCGATCAAAACGGTGTGCGCCTTCGCGCGGCGTCGGCGCATGACGCGCCAATGGCTGGAACGTGTCGATAAGAGAGAGCAGCAGACCTTTTTGCGCCAGCGGATCGTCCGCGTGCCAGAGTCCCTGGATCAGCGAACAAATCTGGCGCGATCGTAACGGATCGTGGCGCGTAACGTCCTGAAACCACCAGTGACGGATCCCGGTCACCTTTTCCAGCAGATCGGGTTCGAGATAGATCATTCGGTAACGCCAGCCGTCGGCTGTGTCAGCCTCGCCGGTATGCAGCTCATCGGGATTCATCGTGACGACGGACTGGGCGGGGGCAACATATTGCGTACCGCGATAGCGAAAGCGTTCGGCTCCGGCTTCTATCGCACCGATACCGAACGCTTCATGGGTATGGGGTTCAAAGGCGTAACGCGAAATGTGGGCATGATAAAGTTCAACGCCGGGAACCTGCGCCAGATGGCGAAAACGGGCGCTGTCTTTCTCATCAATAAACTGTTCTGGTACGCCTTGCACATTGTCTCTCCCCATGAACCCGCTTTTTATTATTAAAGAGGGTTCCCGGGGACGCCACTGCAATTCGCGAATTTTTAGCACTTACAGGATGTTTTTGACGCTCTCAGCCAGTGGGGGGGTCGACCGTCCAGTCAGTGTGCTCAATGTCTTGCTGTCGTCAAACAGGCCACCGTTTGAGGCGCCCACATCGGAATCCGCCAGCATATCCGCCAGTCCCGCAGGCAGCCCCACACCTTTCAGCGCCGCGGCAAAATCCGCTTCGCTCAGATTCTGATACACCACGTTTTTTCCGCTCTGTTTTGCCAGTTCGACGGCCAGTTGGCTGAGCGTCCAGGCTTCATCGCCCGCCAGTTCGTAAACCTGACCGGCATGGCCCTCTTCGCTAATCACGCGGGCGGCAGCGGCGGCATAATCAGCACGGGTGGCGGAGGCGATTTTGCCTTCACCTGCGGCACCGATAAACACGCCGTGTTCAAGCGCTGCGGGCGCACTGGCCAGGTAGTTTTCGGTATACCAGCCGTTACGTAGCAAGGTGTGGGGAATGCCTGAGTCTGCCAGCATTTTTTCGGTTTCAACGTGCTCGGCATGCAGTTCCAGCGGGGAGCGGTCGGCATGAAGAAGGCTGGTGTACGCGATAAATTTTACATCAGCTGCCATTGCGGCATTAATCACATTGCGATGCTGTGCGCTACGTTGCCCGACTTCGCTCGACGAGATCAGCAGCAGTTTATCAATACCCTGTAGCGCGGTGGTGAATGCCGCTTCGTTGTTGTAATCCGCCTCACGTACGGTAATGCCTTGCTGACGCAGGGCCGTGGCTTTCGCCGCGTTACGAACGATAGCGACAATCTGGTTGGCAGAAACGGTTTTCAGTAAGGATTCGATAACGTGTTGACCCAGTTGGCCAGTGGCACCGGTAATTGCGATCATGGGATGACTCCTCGTCTTTGTCTTGTGTTTAATTACGCTAACACCTAAACTTACTTTTAGTAAGTACGTACAAAAAGGTAAGTATAAAAATGACAAACTCAACGCTTTCTCAGCAATTGCGCGAGGGGAATTTGTTCGCCGAACAGTGCCCGTCGCGAGATGTGTTAAAGCACGTGACCAGCCGCTGGGGGGTATTGATTCTGGTGGCGCTGCGTGACGGAACGCATCGCTTCAGCGATTTACGCCGCAAGATGGGCGGCGTGAGCGAAAAAATGCTGGCGCAATCGTTACAGGCGCTGGAGCTGGACGGTTTTGTTAATCGGGTGTCGTATCCGGTGGTTCCACCGCACGTAGAGTACAGCCTGACGCCGCTGGGTGAGCAGGTCAGCGATAAAGTGACCGCGCTGGCGGACTGGATAGAACTGAATCTGCCGCAGGTCCTGGCGGTACGGGATGAGCGTGCGGCGTGAGTATTTGCCGGATGGCGGCTGACGCCTCTCCGGCCTACAGATAGCATTGACCCGTAGGCCGGATAAGACGCTCTGGCGTCGCCATCCGGCAATGAAGGGAGCGTTAGTGGCGCAAATCCACCTGATAAATTGCAAAACCGATATCATCGGTGGCGACTTTCTTCAGCGGATATTGTCCTTTCTCTTTGATAAACGCGGCAGCCTTATCGGTCGGGGATGTCTCAAAACGGATATCCAGCGTCGTCTTACTGCTGATGGGCGCCAGACGCCAGTTATTGTCCGCTGCCGGATGGATTGCGCCTGCACGCTTCGTTTCTGCGCCTATCCACGCGGCCAGCACTGAACGGTTCTCATCCGGTGAAGCAAAAGCGATATGGTTTTCGCCGGTGCCCGCAAACTTACCACCGTAAGCGCGATAGTTATTGGTGGCGACCAGGAACATTGCGTTAGGGTCAATCGGTTTGCCGTTGAAGGTCAGATTCTTGATACGCTCTGCGTTGGGGTTGACGGTCTGGCATTCGCCGTCATAGCGGGCGGGCTGCGAAACATCCACCTGATAATTGACCCCATCGATCACATCGAAGTTATAGGTGCGGAATCCATCCCAGTTAATCAGCGACTGCGGCTTGCTGCTGTGGATATCAATCTGATTGAACTGTCCTGCCGAGCATTCAAGCCACTCTTTCACCTCTTTGCCGCTGGCTTTGACGACCACCAGGGTATTGGGGTAAAGATAGAGGTCGGCGGCGTTACGGAAGGTGAGTTGCCCTTTTTCCACCTCAACAAAGCTGGCGGGATCGTTTTTACGACCACCGACTTTAAACGGTGCGGCGGCGGAAAGCACAGGCAGTTTTGCCAGATCCGGATCGCCCTGAATAAAGTGTTCAACGTAGGCTTTTTGCGCCATATTCACTACCTGAACGGTCGGATCATCTTGTACCAGCGCCAGATAGCTGTACATGTTATCTGCGGATTGACCAATCGGTTTACCGACAAATTTGCGCGTGGCGTCATGATCGGCTTTCAGGATATCGGCCAGCTTACGGTCTTCCGCTGCCAGCGATTTTTTCGCCGTCGCGTCATAAATCGGGCGCGCCTCGGCTTTCGCCTGCGTCACCTGCCATTTCCCGCTGTCGTTGTTGAGCACCAGATCCACCACGCCCAGATGATCGCCCCACATGCCCGGCATGACGGCCGGTACACCGTTAAGGGTACCTTTGGCGATATCCGCGCCCTTAATGCTGGCGAAATCTTTACCCGGGAAGACGGCATGTGCGTGACCAAACATAATGGCATCCACGCCCGGGACTTCGCTGAGGTAGTAAACCGAGTTTTCCGCCATGCTCTGGTAGGGATCGGCTGAAAGACCGGAGTGCGCAATGACGACCACCACATCGGCGCCGTTGGCGCGCATTTCAGGGACATACTTGCGGGCGGTTTCGGTGATGTCATTCACCGTCACTTTGCCGCTGAGGTTAGTTTTATCCCAGGTCATGATTTGGGGCGGCACAAAACCGATATAGCCGATTTTGAGCGTTTGCTTATGACCGTCCTTATCGATGACGTCAGTCTCTTTGATCAGATAAGGGGTAAACAGCGGCTTTTGGGTTTTAACGTCGATGATATTGGCGTTAACGTAAGGGAATTTTGCGCCAGACAGCGCTGCGTGGAGATAATCCAGACCATAGTTGAATTCATGGTTGCCAAGGTTGCCGACGGCATAATCAAGCGTATTCAGTGCTTTGTAGACAGGATGAATATCGCCTTTTTGCAGCCCTTTGTCTGCCATGTAATCGCTCAGCGGACTCCCCTGAATCAGATCGCCGTTATCGACCAGTACGCTGTTTTTCACTTCATTTCTGGCGGCATTAATCAAACTTGCCGTGCGTACCAGGCCGAACTTTTCCGTCGCGGTATCTTTGTAATAATCAAAATCCATCATGTTGCTATGCAAATCAGTGGTTTCCATGATTCGCAGATCGACGGTCGCCGCATTCACGCTGGCCGCGATCAGCGTGGCCAGGAGCGTTGCGCTAAACTTAATCATCAGGGGCATCCTTTTAAGATCTAAGCCACAAAAGAAAATGTATCTATATCTTCTTGCTTACAGAATCGTGAATCATGCCATGAATTTACCTGCCAAAACCGCAGTCATTATCACAGTTGGCGGATCCCCTGACGATCGGGTATAAGTAAAACAACGAGTTAACGCCACGGCCACAAACGAGGTGGAGAATGTTAGAACATGTATGCCAGCTTGCACGGAATGCGGGTGATGCCATTATGCAAATTTACGATGGAGTCAAACCGATGGAGATCACCAGCAAGCAGGATGATTCTCCGGTCACTGCGGCGGATCTTGCCGCGCATGCCGTGATACTCGAAGGATTACAGGCACTGACGCCAGATATTCCGGTTCTTTCGGAAGAAGACCCGCAGGGTTGGGACGTGCGCCAGCACTGGCAGCGTTACTGGCTGGTAGACCCACTGGATGGCACGAAAGAGTTCATTAAACGTAACGGGGAATTCACCGTCAATATTGCGCTGATCGACAAGGGCAAGGCGGTATTGGGCGTGGTTTACGCTCCCGTCATGAAGGTGATGTACAGCGCGGCAGAAGGTAAAGCCTGGAAAGAAGAGTGCGGTATACGCAAACAAATTCAGGTACGCGACGCCCGCCCGCCGCTGGTGGTGATTAGCCGCTCCCATGCAGACAACGAAATGAAAGAGTATTTGCAGCAGTTGGGTGAGCACCAGACAACCTCGATTGGATCTTCCCTCAAGTTCTGCCTGGTGGCAGAAGGGCAGGCTCAGCTGTATCCACGCTTTGGTCCTACTAACGTCTGGGATACCGCTGCGGGCCACGCTGTTGCCGCTGCCGCCGGGGCGCATATTCACGACTGGCAGGGTAAACCACTGGATTACACGCCGCGCGAATCATTCCTTAACCCCGGCTTCCGGGTCTCTATTTACTGAGTAATTTATGCAGCAGGGCGATCACCTGCTGCACCTCTTCCTGCGTTAATGCGCCATCTTTTGCCCACTGAACACGGCCATCTTTATCAAGTACGGCGATAGCTGAACTCTCTTCATCCAGTTGCCAGGTTTTACGCGCAATGCCGTCGCTGTCGACAATAAACTGCGACCAGGGGTAGAGCTTCTTATTACTCTCAAGGCTACTGCGCACGAACATACCGGAGCCGGGAATGGCGTCATCCGTGTTGACGATAGTGGTGGTCTGGTATTTGTCGTGCGGCAGTTTTGCCGCTTTGATTGCCTCGATCAACGTCGCGTTTTTCTCTTTGGCAGAAGTGCGTCCGGCGATGTGTTGCAGAATGCGTACTTTCCCAGGCAACTGCGCGCTATTCCAGTTTTTGTAGCTAAACTTATCACTATCAAGAATCAATTCACCGCGATCGGCAATCCCCACTGGTGACACGCGCTGGTGCGTTTCGAAGTTATGTGCGGAGGCCATCATCGGCAGTAGCAGGCATGAGAGCGCCAGAAGCTTACGTAAGGTCATGGTGTTTCCTTATTATTTGCAGGTGATCCGACCACTTGGGTCTGAGATTTAATCATATGTGCGAATAATGCTTTTTCCCGCAAGCGCGATGCCAGTTTGCGGACGGGCGCACAAATCCTGCGAAAAATGAAGGCTTATACTGAATCCAGCGTATCAGTGAAGAGATAATTCTGAATAAGTGTAATGGAAAGGTAAATAAACTTATACACGCTGGAAACATCGTCGCGATAGTCTATAGTCATATGGCATTAAAATTTGCGCCTTAGAACAGTTGGGCTGATTGTGGCACCGCAAAGGCGTAATGCTCAGCAGGAGACAACAATGAAAATTTTCCAACGGTACAACCCGCTGCAGGTGGCGAAGTACGTGAAGATCCTGTTTCGTGGACGGTTATATATCAAGGACGTAGGCGCTTTTGAGTTTGATAAGGGTAAGATTCTTGTCCCAAAAGTGAAGGACAAACAGCATTTTTCTGTGATGTCCGAAGTTAACCGTCAGGTTTTGCGTCTGCAAACTGAGATGGCTTAACCGAAGTGCTATGCGATAGTTAAAGCAGTATAAAAAAACGGCTCCTTAAACAGGAGCCGTTGATGTTTCTAAGGCGCGTAACTTATGCCGCGTTCTCTTCTTTGGCATCGGGCAGCTTCGGCACCAGCGTCGTGGGTTTTGTGCCGAGTCGCGTGACCAGCAACTGATCGATACGGTAGTTATCGATATCCACCACTTCAAACTTGTAGCCGGAAAACTTCACCGAGTCGGTACGTTTCGGGATTTTTCGCAGCATAAACATCATAAAGCCGCCGATAGTTTCGTAGTTACCCGACTGCGGAAACTCGTCGATATCCAGTACGCGCATGACGTCGTCGATAGGCGTACCGCCATCAATCAGCCATGAATTCTCATCACGGGCGACAATCTGTTCTTCCAGACCCTGACCCACCAGGTCGCCCATTAATGTCGTCATCACATCATTGAGGGTGATAATACCCACCACCAACGCGTACTCGTTCATGATAACGGCAAAATCTTCGCCCGCGGTTTTGAAGCTTTCCAGCGCTTCAGAGAGGGTTAAGGTGTCCGGAACGATCAGCGTATTGCGGATCTGGACGCCGCTGTTAAGCGCCATGCTCTGGTTCGCCAGCACGCGGTTGAGCAGGTCTTTTGAGTCAACGTAGCCAATGATGTGGTCGATGTCTTCGTTACAGACCAGGAATTTCGAGTGCGGATGCTCCGCCACTTTGTTTTTCAGGCTCTGTTCATCTTCATGCAGATCAAACCAGATCACGTTTTCTCGCGAGGTCATGGAAGACGGCACGGTACGAGATTCCAGCTCGAACACGTTTTCAATCAGTTCGTGTTCCTGTTTACGCAGTACGCCTGCTAACGCACCGGCTTCAACGACCGCATAGATATCATCAGACGTAATGTCGTCTTTACGCACCATCGGCAGTTTGAAGATGCGAAAGATGGTGTTTGCCAGACCGTTGAAGAACCACACCAATGGGCGAAATACAAACAGGCAGAAGCGCATCGGGTTGATGATACGCAAAGCAACAGCTTCTGGCGCAATCATACCGATGCGTTTCGGGGTTAAATCCGCGAACAAAATAAACAGACCGGTGACCAGCGAGAAAGAGAGAATAAAGCTCAGTTGCTCGGACAGCTCTGCTGAGAAGTAGGTAGAGAACAGGGAATAAAATGCCGGAGAAAATGCGGCGTCGCCCACGATACCGCCGAGAATGGCGACTGCGTTCAGGCCAATTTGCACCACGGTAAAGAACATCCCCGGGTTTTCCTGCATTTTCAAAACGCGCTGCGCGTTGATATTGCCATCATCCGCTAACAACTTAAGTTTAATTTTACGTGAGGCGGCAAGCGAGATCTCGGATATCGAGAAGAACGCACTTACAGCGATCAAGCAGAGTATGATTAAAATACTGTTTAACATATCTTATCCGGCGTTACGCCAGATCCTCGGAAGGGAGAAGTTGATAAATCCGTGTGAAATACACATTGAAAACCGGCCCGAAGGAAGTGAGCCGGTAATTTCAGTCGCTAGTATAGCGTAAGGTACTGTAATGCCGCCAGAGGGTCCGATTTCGACACTCCCGGAGGCCAGATACGCGTCGCGGCATCAGGCGTGGCAAGGGGCTGTCAAAACGCCTGTCTGCTCACAACATCACGCATCAGGCGGCAGACATACGCCAATTCCGCCAATGCCGCAGTAGCCGTACGGATTCTTGTGCAGATACTGCTGGTGGTCATCCTCGGCGTAGTAGAACGGGGTGGCGTGGCTAATCTCGGTAGTGATGTGGCGATTGTCATTTGCTGCGGCCATCGCCGCCTGAAAGCGTTCAAGACTGGCGTGGGCGGCGGCGTCCTGTTCCGGCGTTAACGGATAGAGAGCGGAACGGTACTGTGTCCCCTGATCGTTGCCCTGACGCATACCCTGCGCCGGGTCGTGATTCTCCCAGAACACCTGTAACAACTGCTCATAGCGGATAACCTGGGGATCGTAGACCACACGAACGGCTTCGGCGTGACCGGTTTGCCCGGAGCAGACTTCCCGGTAGGTGGGATTTGGCGTATAGCCGCCGGTATACCCCGCCGCCGTGCTATATACCCCCGGCAATTGCCAGAATAAACGCTCAACGCCCCAAAAGCAGCCCATAGCAAAAAGGGCAATTTCCATCCCTTCGGGCACATTTGTCATGGAGTGTTCGTTTACCGCATGCAGAGTGGCTACCGGCATCGGGGTATTGCGTCCGGGCAATGCATCTGATTGAGTAACCAGATGCTTTTTATCAAATATGCTCATGGTGCGGTCCTCCCAAAAACTGTCATTTGGTTTAAGGTTGTAACAAGACGCTTCTTTGCACACAATAACTACTGTGAATGTGTCTAAAGTAAACATAAGAAATATTTGGGTTGTCGTCTGTTTTTCAACCTCGATTGTTGAATTTTTGTTAAGCCATTGGATGGTGTAGTGTTCTTTTTCCAGGGTCAGGAAAAAAAGGATATTCAGGAGAAAATGTGCCACATATCCGTCAGTTATGCTGGGTCGGTTTGCTATGCTTGAGTGGCTCTGCCGCCGCCGCGAATGTCCGTCTACAGGTTGAAGGTTTGTCGGGAGCGCTGGAAAAAAACGTCCGTGCTCAATTGTCGACGATTCAGGGTGACGAAGTCACGCCCGACCGGCGCTTTCGCGCGCGCGTTGATGATGCTATCCGCGAAGGGTTAAAAGCGCTGGGCTATTACGAGCCGACCATTGAATTTGATTTACGTCCACCTCCGGCGAAAGGGCGTCAGGTATTGATTGCCAAAGTCACGCCGGGTCAGCCGGTGTTGATTGGCGGCACTGAAGTCATTTTACGCGGTGGCGCGCGGACTGATAAAGATTATCTGTCCTTGCTGAAAACGCGGCCGGCACTGGGAACCGTGCTGGATCACAGTGACTATGACAACTTCAAAAAGTCGTTAACCAGCGTTGCGCTGCGTAAAGGGTATTTCGACAGCGAATTTAAAAAGAGCCAGTTGGGCATTGCGCTGGATCGCCATCAGGCGTTCTGGGACATCGACTATGATAGCGGTGAACGTTACCGCTTCGGGCATGTCACGTTTGAAGGTTCGCAGATTCGTGACGAATACCTGCAACATCTGGTGCCGTTCAAAGAGGGCGATGAGTACCAGTCGAAAGATCTGGCGGAGCTGAACCGCCGCCTCTCAGCCACCGGATGGTTTAACTCCGTGGTTGTCGCCCCTGAGTTCGATAAGGCCCGCAAAACGAAAGTCCTGCCGCTGAAAGGCGTTGTGTCACCGCGCGTAGAAAACACCATCGAAACCGGTGTGGGCTATTCGACCGACGTTGGACCGCGCGTGAAAGCCACGTGGAAAAAACCGTGGATGAACTCTTACGGCCACAGCCTGACGACCAGTACCAGTATTTCGGCGCCGGAACAGGTGCTTGATTTCAGTTATAAAATGCCACTGCTGAAGAACCCGCTGGAGCAATATTATCTGGTTCAGGGCGGCTTTAAGCGCACGGATCTCAACGATACCGAATCAGACTCCACCACGCTCGCCGTCTCCCGCTATTGGGATCTTTCCAGCGGCTGGCAGCGTGCCATCAATCTGCGCTGGAGTCTTGACCACTTTACCCAAGGGGAAGTCACTGACACCACCATGCTGCTTTATCCTGGGGTGATGATAAGCCGGACGCGCTCACGCGGCGGTCTGATGCCGACGTGGGGGGATTCGCAGCGCTATTCTATTGATTATTCCAATACGGCCTGGGGTTCCGATGTCGATTTCTCGGTCTTTCAGGCGCAAAACGTCTGGATACGCACCCTGTACGATCGCCATCGTTTTGTAACGCGTGGCAATTTCGGTTGGATCGAAACCGGCGACTTTGACAAAGTGCCACCGGATCTGCGTTTCTTCGCCGGGGGCGACCGCAGTATTCGCGGCTATAAATACAAATCTATCTCGCCAGAATACAGCAACGGCGATCTGAAAGGGGCCTCGAAGCTGGTGACCGGCTCGCTGGAGTACCAGTACAACGTGACCGGGAAATGGTGGGGCGCGGTGTTCGTTGATAGCGGCGAAGCGGTCAGTGATATTCGTAAAAGCGACTTCAAAACGGGCGCTGGCGTGGGCGTACGCTGGCAATCTCCTGTCGGGCCAATCAAGCTCGATATCGCTGCTCCCGTCGGCGATAAAGAAGAAAATGGTATGCAGTTTTACATCGGTCTGGGGCCAGAATTATGAGTCTATGGAAGAAAATAAGCCTCGGCGTACTGATTTTTATTCTGCTGCTGTTGGGAACAGTGGCGTTTCTGGTGGGGACCACAACGGGGCTGCACCTGATCTTCAATGCGGCGAATCGTTGGGTGCCGGGGCTGGAGATCGGTCAGGTCACGGGAGGCTGGCGTGATTTGTCGCTGAAGAACCTGCGCTATGATCAACCCGGCGTGGCGGTCAATGCGGGCGAGGTGCATCTGGCCCTCAAACTCGACTGTCTGTGGAACAGCAGCCTGTGCGTTAACGATCTGTCGCTGAAAGACATTCGCGTTGCCATCGACAGTAAAAAAATGCCGCCGTCTGAAGCGGCGGTGGAAGAAGAGGACAGCGGCCCGCTGAACCTTTCCACGCCTTATCCGATCACGCTTTCACGCGTGGCGCTCAATAACATCAACCTCAAAATTGATGACACGACGGTCTCGGTGCTGGATTTCACCTCCGGCCTGAACTGGCAGGAGAAAACCCTGACCCTGAAGCCGACATCGCTTCAGGGACTGCTCATCGCCTTGCCAAAGGTGGTGGAGGTCGCGAAGGAAGAGGTGGTTGAGCCGAAGATCCAGAACCCGCAACCCAATGAAAAACCGCTGGGCGAGACGCTGAAAGATCTCTTCTCCAGGCCGGTGCTGCCGGAAATGACCGATGTGCATTTGCCGCTCAATCTTAACATCGAAGAATTTCGCGGCGAGCAGTTGCGTATTACCGGTGATACCGATCTGACGGTACACACTCTGCTGCTGAAGGTGAGCAGTATCGATGGCAATATGAAGCTGGATGCGCTGGATATCGACTCCAGCAAGGGGAGCGTCAATGCCACCGGCAGCGCGCAACTGAGCGACACCTGGCCGGTAGATTTCACCCTTAACAGCACGCTGAATATCGACCCGCTCAAAGGCGAAAAGGTGAAGCTGAAAGTGGGCGGCGCGCTGCGCGAGCAACTGGAGCTTGGCGTTAATCTTTCAGGTCCGGTCGATATGGTTCTGCGCGGCCAGACGCGTCTGGGGGAAGCGGGATTACCGCTGAATCTGGAGATCGTTAGCCAGCAACTCTCCTGGCCATTTACCGGCGACAAGCAGTTTCAGGCAGACGATCTTAAACTCAAGCTCACCGGCAAGATGACCGACTATACGCTGTCGATGCGTACGGCGGTGAAGGGGCAGGATATTCCTCCGGCCACCATTACTCTGGATGCGAAAGGCAACGAGCAGCAGGTAACTCTCGATAAACTTACCGTTGCGGCGCTGGAAGGCAAAACCGAACTGAAGGCGCTGCTCGACTGGCAGAAGGCGATCAGCTGGCGCGGTGAACTGATGCTGGATGGCATCAATACGGCAAAAGAGATCCCCGACTGGCCTTCGAAGATCAATGGGTTGATTAAAACCCGGGGGAGCCTGTACGGCGGAACCTGGCAGATGGAAGTGCCAGAGCTCAAACTGACCGGCAACGTGAAGCAGAACAAACTTAACGTGAATGGTTCACTGAAGGGGAACAGCTACCTGCAGTGGATCATTCCGGGGCTGCATCTGGAACTGGGGCCAAACAGTGCGGATGTGAAAGGCGAGCTGGGGGTAAAAGATCTCAATCTTGACGCCGCCATCGACGCGCCTGGGCTTGATAATGCGCTGCCGGGGCTGGGCGGGACGGCAAAAGGGCTAGTGAAAATACGCGGTACGGTTGACGCGCCGCAACTGCTGGCGGATATCACAGCACGCGGTCTGCGCTGGCAGGAGCTTTCGGTGGCGCAGGTTCGTGTGGAAGGCGACGTCAAATCCACCGACCAGATTGCCGGAAATCTCAATGTTCGCGTTGAGCGAATTGTGCAGCCTGACGTCAATATCAATCTTGTGACGCTGAATGCCAAAGGCAGTGAAAAGCAACATGAACTGCAACTGCGGATTCAGGGTGAGCCGGTTTCCGGGCAGCTTGATCTGGCGGGAAGCTTCGACCGTAAGGAAGAACGCTGGAAAGGCGCCCTCAGCAATACACGCTTTCAGACGCCGGTTGGCCCGTGGTCTCTGAACCGCGCCATCGCGCTGGATTACCGCAATCAGGAACAGAAGATCAGTATTGGGCCGCACTGCTGGACGAACCCGAATGCCGAACTGTGCGTACCGCAAACCATTGATGCGGGCGCAGAAGGGCGGGCGGTGGTCAACCTTAACCGTTTTGACCTCGCGATGCTGAAACCGTTTATGCCGGATGCCACGCAGGCCAGCGGCGTATTTAGCGGCAAGGCCGACGTGGCCTGGGACACCACCAAAGAAGGGCTACCTCAGGGACAGATTACGCTCAACGGTCGTAATGTGAAGGTGACGCAAACCGTCAACGACGCGCCGCTGCCGGTGGCGTTTGAAACGCTGAACCTGACTGCCGATCTCCACAACAATCGCGCGGAACTGGGCTGGCTGATTCGCCTGACCAACAACGGTCAGTTAGACGGGCAACTGCAGGTGACTGACCCACAAGGCCGACGCAATCTTGGCGGTAACGTCAATATCCGTAATTTCAACCTGGCGATGGTGAACCCCATTTTCTCGCGGGGTGAGAAAGCGGCGGGAATGTTGAATGCCAACCTGCGGTTAGGCGGCGATGTGCAAAGCCCGCAGATGTTTGGTCGATTGCAGCTCAGTGGTCTGGATGTCGATGGCAACTTTATGCCGTTTGATATGCAGCCGAGCCAGCTTTCGATGAACTTCAACGGCACACGTTCCACGCTCGCCGGGGTGGTGAGTACCCATCAGGGGCAAATTAACCTGAGCGGCGATGCGGACTGGAGCCAGATCGACAACTGGCGTGCGCGTGTCGCGGCGAAAGGCAGTCGGGTGCGGATCACCGTACCGCCGATGGTGCGCCTCGATGTCTCGCCGGATGTGGTGTTTGAGGCGACGCCGAGTCTGTTCACCCTCGATGGTCGGGTGGATGTGCCGTGGGCGCGTATTGTCGTGCATGATCTACCGGAAAGTGCGGTGGGCGTCTCCAGCGATGAGGTGATGCTTAACAATAACCTGCAGCCCGAGAAGCCGCAGAGCACCGCAATTCCGATCAACAGCAACCTGACTATTCATGTCGGTAATAACGTTCGTATGAGTGCGTTTGGGCTGAAAGCGCGTCTGACCGGCGATCTGAAAGTCGCGCAGGACAAGCAAGGTCTGGGGCTGAACGGGCAGATCAACATTCCGGAAGGCCGCTTCCATGCCTATGGTCAGGATCTCATTGTGCGTAAAGGCGAGCTGTTGTTCTCGGGTCCTCCGGATCAGCCGCTGCTCAACATCGAAGCCATCCGTAATCCGGAGGCCACCGAAAACGATGTGATCGCCGGTGTGCGTGTTACCGGAACGGCCGATGAACCGAAGGCGGAGATCTTCTCTGACCCGGCGATGTCCCAACAGCAAGCGCTCTCTTATCTGTTGCGCGGCCAGGGGCTGGACAGCGATCAAAGCGACAGTGCGGCGATGACATCGATGCTTATTGGTCTGGGGGTTGCACAAAGTGGTCAGGTTGTGGGTAAAATCGGGGAGACGTTTGGCGTAAGCAATCTGGCGCTGGACACGCAGGGGGTAGGCGACTCATCCCAGGTGGTGGTCAGCGGGTATGTACTGCCAGGTCTACAGGTGAAATATGGTGTGGGTATATTTGACTCTTTAGCGACACTCACGCTACGTTATCGTCTGATGCCCAAGCTATATCTGGAAGCGGTGTCTGGCGTAGATCAGGCACTGGATTTGCTCTATCAGTTCGAGTTTTAGCAATGCGAATATTTGTCTACGGCAGTTTACGACGCAAACAGGGCAACAGCCACTGGATGACCAACGCCCAGTTGCTGGGCAACTACAGTATCGATAACTACCAGTTGTACAGTCTGGGCCACTATCCAGGCGCAGTTCCGGGAAACGGGACGGTACACGGTGAAGTTTATCGTATTGATAATGCTACGCTGGCCGAGCTTGATGCCTTGCGCACCAGGGGCGGTGAATACGCACGCCAGTTGATCCAGACGCCGTACGGGAGTGCATGGATGTATGTGTACCAACGTTCGGTTGACGGTTTAACGTTGATTGAAAGCGGCAACTGGTTAGATAAAGACCAGTACTAAGATGAACACGCCACCTTCGGGTGGCGTTGTTTTTTTCGCGTACTGCTTCTGCAAGCATAAAAAAACACCGCCGAAGCAGTGTTTTTTAATTCGCGGTAAGAATTACTTCTTCGCAGCGCGCTCGAAGGACGCAACGATTTCAGCTTTCGCTGCTTCTGCGTTGTCCCAACCGTCAACTTTAACCCACTTGCCTTTTTCGAGGTCTTTGTAGTGCTCGAAGAAGTGAGTGATTTGGGCTTTCAGCAGTTCCGGCAGATCGTTCACATCTTTGATGTGATCGTATTCTTTGCTCAGCTTGGTGTGCGGCACTGCAACCAGTTTCGCATCTTCACCGGCTTCGTCGGTCATTTTCAGAACGCCAACTGGACGGCAACGAATGACAGAACCCGGCTGCAGCGGGTACGGCGTCGGGACCAGAACGTCTACCGGATCACCGTCCAGGGACAGGGTGTGGTTGATGTAGCCGTAGTTGCACGGATAGAACATCGCGGTAGACATGAAACGGTCAACGAACAGTGCGCCGCTCTCTTTGTCAATTTCGTATTTGATCGGATCGGCATTTGCCGGGATCTCGATAACAACGTAGATATCTTCAGGCAGGTCTTTACCCGCTGGGACGTTGAGTAAGCTCATGTCTGTTTCCTTTAAAATGTATGGCAAACAAGTGGCAAGTATTATAGCCAACTCGTGGCGAAAGTCTTCGCTTGTTTTCGTATCCATCCATGATCCCCCGCTGTTTTTAGCGCGTTCGCATGACAGAAAAATCCATAACAACAGCTGCATTTTTCATAAGAAAATGGAAGCGATTACAAACTTGTGATTAACGTTTTATTTACTTTTTTGAAGTGTGATGTAACGCAATTCGTTACATGTTCCATTGTCTATAGTTTTTCCGCGACTGTTTGTTAATCAACGATAACTCACCCGACGAGGACGCACTTATGTGGAAGCGCTTACTTTTAGTCACAGCAGTTTCGGCAGCTATGTCGTCTATGGCGATGGCAGCCCCTTTAACCGTAGGATTTTCGCAGGTCGGCTCTGAGTCTGGCTGGCGCGCCGCTGAAACAAACGTGGCGAAAAGTGAAGCTCAGAAACGCGGCGTTACGTTAAAAATCGCCGACGGTCAGCAAAAACAGGAAAACCAAATTAAAGCGGTGCGCTCATTTGTGGCCCAGGGCGTGGATGCTATTTTCATCGCGCCGGTGGTGGCAACGGGTTGGGAACCGGTGTTGAAAGAAGTCAAAGATGCCGGGATCCCCGTGTTCTTGCTCGATCGTTCCATTGATGTCAAAGACAAATCTCTCTATATGACCACCGTGACCGCCAACAACGTGCTGGAAGGGCAACTGATTGGCGACTGGCTGATTAAAGAGGTGAATGGTAAGCCATGTAACGTGGTGGAACTGCAGGGGACGGTCGGTGCCAGCGTGGCGATAGATCGTAAGAAAGGGTTTGCGGAAGCCATCGCCAAAGCGCCAAACATCAAAATCATTCGCTCGCAGTCTGGCGACTTTACCCGCAGTAAAGGTAAAGAGGTGATGGAAAGCTTTATCAAGGCGGAAAACAACGGCAAGAACATCTGCATGGTCTACGCCCATAACGATGACATGGTGATCGGCGCGATTCAGGCGATTAAAGAAGCCGGTCTGAAGCCAGGCAAAGATATCCTTACTGGCTCTATCGACGGGGTTCCGGATATCTTTAAAGCGATGATGGACGGAGAAGCGAACGCCAGCGTTGAGCTGACGCCGAACATGGCGGGGCCCGCTTTTGACGCGCTGGAGAAATATAAGAAAGACGGCACTATGCCTGAGAAGCTGACCATTACTAAATCGGTCCTCTACCTGCCGGATACCGCCAAAGAAGAGTTAGAGAAGAAGAAAAAGATGGGTTACTGATTTAGCCCCAGGTCGCCCGTAGGCCGGATAAGGTGTTTACACCGCCATCCGGCATAACATTGCCTGATGGCGCTTCGCTTATCAGGCCTACGGGGCGCCACGCGTTGTACCGGAGGAACCATGACTATCGAACAACATCAGGAAATCCTCCGTACAGAAGGATTAAGCAAATTTTTTCCCGGCGTCAAAGCGCTGGATAATGTCGATTTTAGTCTGCGTCGCGGCGAAATTATGGCGCTGCTGGGGGAAAACGGCGCGGGGAAATCGACGCTGATCAAGGCGTTGACCGGTGTGTACCATGCGGAACGCGGCACTATCTGGCTGGAAGGTCAGACTATCTCGCCTAAAAATACCGCCCACGCCCAACAGCTGGGTATCGGTACGGTCTATCAGGAAGTGAATCTGCTGCCGAACATGTCGGTGGCGGATAACCTGTTTATCGGACGCGAACCTCGTCGTTTTGGCCTGTTGCGGCGCAAAGAGATGGAAAGGCGCGCCACCGAGCTGATGGCTTCTTACGGATTTTCTCTCGATGTTCGCGAGCCGCTGAACCGTTTTTCAGTGGCGATGCAGCAAATCGTGGCGATTTGTCGGGCCATCGATCTTTCCGCGAAGGTGCTGATCCTCGACGAACCGACCGCCAGTCTGGATACCCAGGAAGTCGACATGCTGTTTGGGCTGATGCGCCATCTGCGCGATCGCGGCGTCAGCCTGATTTTCGTGACGCATTTTCTCGATCAGGTGTATCAGGTCAGCGATCGGATCACCGTACTGCGCAATGGCAGCTTTGTCGGCTGCCGTGAAACGCGCGAACTCCCGCAGATCGAACTGGTGAAAATGATGCTGGGGCGTGAGTTAGATACCCATGCCTTGCAGCGTGCAGGAAGAACCCTGTTGAGTGACAAACCGGTAGCGGCATTCAAAAACTATGGCAAAAAGGGGACCATCGCACCTTTTGATCTGGAAGTTCGCCCAGGGGAGATCGTCGGCCTGGCGGGGCTTTTAGGATCAGGGCGTACGGAAACCGCAGAGGTGATCTTCGGGATCAAACCGGCAGACAGCGGCAGCGCGATGTTCAAAGGCAAACTGCAAACGCTACGCTCGCCGCACCAGGCATCGTGTCTGGGAATCGGCTTCTGCCCGGAGGACAGGAAAACGGATGGCATTATTGCTGCCGCCAGCGTACGGGAAAATATTATTCTGGCGTTACAGGCGCAGCGTGGCTGGTTACGACCGATTCCCCGCAAAGAGCAAAATGACATTGCCGAACGCTTTATTCGCCAGTTGGGTATTCGCACCCCGAGTGCCGATCAACCGATTGAATTTCTTTCCGGCGGCAATCAGCAAAAAGTGCTGTTGTCACGCTGGCTACTGACCAAACCGCAGTTCCTGATCCTCGATGAACCCACGCGCGGTATTGACGTTGGCGCCCATGCGGAGATCATCCGCCTGATCGAAACGCTGTGCGCAGACGGTCTGGCGTTGTTGGTGATTTCGTCCGAACTGGAAGAGCTGGTGGGGTATGCGGATCGCGTGATTATCATGCGCGATCGCAAACACGTGGCGGAGATCCCGCTGGCAGAACTGTCCGTACCGGCGATCATGAACGCCATTGCGGCCTAAGGAGGTAATCGTGATGCCTCAATCTCTCCCTCAGTCTACCCCGCCGAAAAAGCGCTTTCGCTGGTCGACGGGGATGCCGCAACTGGTGGCGTTAGCGTTGGTGCTGCTGGTGGATAGCGTTGTGGCGCCGCACTTCTGGCAGGTGATATTGCAGGATGGGCGTCTCTTCGGTAGTCCGATTGATATTCTCAACCGCGCCGCGCCTGTGGCGCTGTTGGCGATCGGTATGACGCTGGTGATTGCCACCGGGGGTATCGATCTTTCTGTCGGGGCGGTGATGGCGATAGCCGGGGCAACCACTGCCGCCATGACGGTCGCCGGGCACAGTTTACCTGTCGTTCTGCTTGCTGCGCTGGGAACGGGGGTTCTCGCGGGGTTATGGAACGGCATTCTGGTGGCGATCCTGAAAATTCAGCCGTTTGTCGCGACGCTGATCCTGATGGTCGCCGGGCGTGGGGTCGCGCAACTGATTACCTCCGGACAGATCGTGACCTTCAACGCGCCGAATCTCTCGTGGTTTGGCAGCGGCTCGCTGTTGCTGTTGCCGACGCCGGTCATTATCGCCGTATGTACGCTGGTGCTGTTCTGGTTGTTGACCCGCAAAACGGCGCTGGGGATGTTTATTGAAGCCGTAGGAATCAACATCCGGGCAGCCAAAAATGCCGGGGTAAACACGCGAATTATTGTCATGCTCACCTATGTTCTGAGCGGCGTGTGCGCCGCCATCGCCGGGATCATTGTCACCGCAGACATTCGCGGAGCAGACGCCAATAACGCCGGATTATGGCTGGAGCTGGACGCCATTCTGGCGGTGGTGATTGGCGGCGGGTCGCTGATGGGAGGGCGGTTTAATCTGCTGCTTTCGGTAATAGGCGCGTTGATTATCCAGGGGATGAATACCGGGATTTTACTGTCTGGCTTTCCGCCGGAGATGAATCAGGTCGTTAAAGCCGTCGTCGTACTGTGTGTGCTGATTGTGCAGTCTCAGCGCTTTATCAGCGTGATAAAAGGAGTGCGTGGTCATGATAAAACGTAATTTGCCGTTAATGATCACCCTCGGGGTCTTTGTGCTGGGTTATCTCTGGTGCCTGACGCAGTTTCCCGGTTTCGCCTCCACGCGAGTTATCTGCAACATCCTGACCGATAACGCGTTCTTAGGGATTATCGCCGTTGGGATGACCTTTGTGATCCTCTCCGGCGGGATCGATCTCTCCGTCGGGTCGGTGATCGCCTTCACCGGTGTGTTTCTGGCGAAAGCCATCGGTGACTGGGGAATTTCGCCGCTGTTGGCGTTTCCGCTGGTGCTGACGATGGGCTGTGGGTTTGGGGCATTCATGGGACTGCTGATTGATGCGCTGAAGATCCCGGCGTTTATCATTACCCTCGCGGGGATGTTCTTCCTGCGCGGCGTCAGCTATCTGGTTTCCGAAGAGTCGATTCCGATCAACCATCCCGTGTATGACACGCTCTCGAGTCTGGCGTGGAAAATCCCCGGCGGCGGTCGTCTGAGCGCGATGGGGCTGCTGATGCTGGCGGTGGTGGTGGTAGGGATCTTTCTGGCTCATCGTACGCGGTTTGGTAATCAGGTTTACGCCATTGGCGGGAGTGCGATTTCGGCGAACCTGATGGGCATTTCAACGCGCAGCACGACCATTCGCATCTATATGCTCTCGACCGGGCTGGCGACGCTCGCCGGTATTGTGTTCTCTCTCTATACCCAGGCCGGTTACGCGCTGGCGGGTGTTGGCGTCGAGCTGGATGCCATCGCTTCGGTGGTGATAGGCGGCACGCTGTTGAGTGGCGGAGTGGGTACGGTGTTAGGCACACTCTTTGGTGTGGCAATCCAGGGGCTGATTCAGACCTACATTAACTTTGACGGGACGCTCAGTTCCTGGTGGACGAAAATCGCCATCGGCATTTTGTTGTTTATCTTTATTGCGTTACAACGAGCGCTGACGGTGTTGTGGGAGAATAGGCAGAATGCGGTGGTGACGCGTGTGGCGACAAAACCATAACGTGTCGGGCGGCGCTAACGCTTAACCGACCTACCGTTCGACATCAGAGACAGGCCCGATAAGCGAAGCGCCATCGGGCCTTTTCAACGACAGGGATTACGCGTCCGGGTACTCACGGATAAAGCGTTCGACGTCTTCCACCATATGGTTGTTACCCACGAAGAACGAACGACGCTGGTGCAGGCTTTCCGGGGTGATATCCAGAATGCGCTCTTTGCCGTCACTGGCTTTGCCGCCGGCTTGTTCAGCCAGGAACGCCATCGGGTTGCATTCGTACAGCAGGCGCAGTTTCCCGTCCGGGTGGCTAGCGGTGCTTGGGTAGAGGTAGATCCCGCCTTTGAGCAGGTTACGATGGAAATCCGCCACCAGAGAACCAATGTAGCGCGAGGTGTACGGGCGCTGTGTTGGCTTGTCTTCTTCCTGGCAGAACTTGATGTATTTCTTCACGCCCATCGGGAAACGAATGTAGTTGCCTTCGTTAATGGAATAGGTGCTTCCTTTTGCCGGAAAACGCATACGCTCCTGGCTGAGGCAGAAAACGCCGAGAGAGGGATCGTAGGTAAAGGCATGTACGCCGCAACCGGTGGTATAGACCAGCATGGTTGAGGAACCGTAAACGACGTAACCCGCAGCGACCTGCTTGTTGCCGGGTTGCAGGAAATCTTCTTCGGTAACCGGGGTGCCAACAGGCGTAACACGGCGGTAAATGGAGAAAATTGTGCCGACAGAGACGTTCACATCGATGTTGGAAGAGCCATCCAGGGGATCCATCAGGACAACATACTTCGCGTGTTCACACCCTTCAAAGACGACAATCTCATCTTCTTCTTCAGAGGCGATACCCGCAACAATATCACGCGCCTTCAGTGCAGCTTTCAGTTTTTCGTTCGCAAACAGGTCGAGTTTTTGTTGAACTTCGCCCTGTACGTTCTCAGCACCGCTGGCACCCAGGATATCGACCAGTCCGGCCTTGTTGATATCGCGGTGGATGATCTTGGCGCCCAGTTTTATCGCCGACAGCAAAGCAGTGAGTTCACCCGTAGCATGAGAAAACTCGTGCTGCTTTTCGACAATAAATTCACCTAACGTTTTCATAACACTTTCCCTGCAATCAATGTGGAGTAAAGCGACCGAGGCAATCTTAACAAATATTCGCGGTGCCGCGCTTAGGTGAATCGCGCCAGCAAACTACGGAATCGCCTGAAATACATTTCTCAGTCGCATAACATGTGCGTAAAATGGCCCCCAGATTAAAAAAGGACAGTGACGTATGCGCATTCATATTTTGGGAATTTGTGGCACTTTCATGGGCGGTCTGGCGATGCTGGCGCGCTCGCTCGGTCATGAAGTAACGGGTTCGGACGCCAATGTGTATCCGCCGATGAGTACCTTACTTGAGAATCAGGGCATCTCTCTGATTCAGGGATATGATGCCAGCCAGCTCGACCCACAGCCGGATCTGGTCATTATCGGCAATGCGATGACCCGTGGTAATCCATGCGTTGAGGCGGTGCTGGAAAAAAACATTCCCTTCATGTCTGGCCCACAGTGGCTGCATGACTTTGTTCTGCGCGATCGCTGGGTGCTGGCAGTTGCGGGGACGCACGGCAAAACCACCACGGCGGGGATGGCGACCTGGATTCTGGAAGTCTGCGGTTACAAACCGGGCTTCGTGATTGGCGGCGTACCGGGCAACTTTGACGTCTCCGCTCGTCTCGGCGAGAGCGAGTTCTTCGTCATCGAGGCTGACGAGTACGACTGCGCGTTCTTCGACAAGCGCTCCAAGTTCGTTCACTACTGCCCGCGTACGCTGATCCTTAATAACCTTGAGTTTGATCACGCGGATATCTTTGACGACCTGAAAGCGATCCAGAAACAGTTCCACCATCTGGTCCGTATCGTCCCGGGACAAGGGAAGATCATCTGGCCTGAAAACGACATCAACCTGAAGCAGACGATGGCGATGGGATGCTGGAGTGAACAGGAACTGGTTGGCGAGCAGGGCCACTGGCAGGCGAAAAAACTGAACACCGAAGCCTCTGAGTGGGAAGTATGGCTGGACGGTGAGAAAGTGGGCGAAGTGAAGTGGGCGCTGGTTGGCGAACACAACATGCATAACGGGCTGATGGCGATTGCCGCCGCACGTCACGTGGGTGTGCTGCCGGCTGACGCGGCTAGCGCGCTGGGATCGTTTGTGAATGCGCGCCGCCGTCTGGAACTGCGCGGACAGGCCAATGGCGTGACGGTATATGATGATTTTGCGCATCATCCAACGGCCATTCTCGCGACCCTTGCTGCTCTGCGCGGTAAAGTGGGCGGCACTGCGCGGATCATCGCCGTACTGGAACCTCGCTCGAACACCATGAAGATGGGGGTCTGCAAAGACGATCTGGCACCGGCGTTAGGTCGTGCGGATGAAGTGTTCCTGCTGCAACCGCAACATATTCCGTGGCAGGTCGCGGAAGTCGCAGAAGCGTGTGTACAGCCTGCGCACTGGCATGCCGATGTGGAGACATTAGCGGATATGGTGGTGAAAACCGCCCAGCCAGGCGACCATATTCTGGTGATGAGCAACGGTGGATTCGGTGGGATCCATCAAAAACTGTTGGACAAACTCGCGGCGAAAGCGCAGCAGTGATCAACCGAATGTAATGTCATAATGGCCAGCGTAATCCTGCTGGCCTTTTTTATTCCTTCGCCCTGGCTGCGAAGGCTTTTTTTACTCGTTTTACGATGAATAACGGATCCCGGAACACTCTTCATGATGCCTGACTCCCTGAATCCCGATGTGATTTACCATAACGGTAAAATTTATACGGCAGATAAGTCCGATCAATTTTGTGAAGCTATCGCCATCAAACAAGGCTATATCACCGCTGTCGGCAGCAGTCATGAACTGCTGGCGCTGGCGGGGACACAAACGGAAGTGATCGACCTTGAAAAAAGGGTCGTGCTGCCAGGACTTATCGATAGTCATATGCATCCATTCTGGGGGGGCAAGCAGCTTCGCGGCTGTAATCTGAACTATGCGGCGTTGACTGTAGAAGAGACGCTGGCGCTTCTCCAGCAGCACCTGGATGAGGATCCGCTGAAGGAAGAAGACGACTGGCTATCCGTGCGTGCGTGGCAGCGTCAGGCGATGATCCCGGCGGGTGCCGATATGTGTCGTCAATCGCTGGATACGCTGAACACGCGCCGCCCGGTGGTGCTTTTTTCCAATGACTGCCATACGCTGGCAGCCAACAGCCGTGCGCTGGAGATGCTGGGCATCACCGAAGAGACCCCGGTTCCGGCGGATGGCAAAATCGGCCGGGATGAAGAAGGGCGTTTAAACGGTATTCTGGAAGATGCGCCAGCCATGCGCGCTTTCGACAGCATTCCAACCGGTACGCCGGAACAGTGCGTTCTGATTGCCCGGCACGTTCAAAGGGTACTGAATCAGCAGGGCGTGACCACGGTCATGGATACCCGGGTTTACGAAGAGCAGTTGAAGGCGTTCGCCGTGTTGCGTGATAGCGGCGAGTTGACCCTTCGGATGTGCGGCGCACGTGAAATTACGCCGGACAGCGTTGCCGGTCCGCAGGATGCCGCCCGCGCGCTGGATGAACTGGTTGACTTTAACCAACGCTGGAATGATCCGGTGTGGCAGCCCGCGCCTGGCTTTGGCGTCAGCCATGTGAAGTTCTTTGTTGATGGCGTGCTCCAGCCCCCGACCATGACCGCATCGCTGCTTCAGCCCTACCGTAAAAACAGAGGGACGCACGCACAACCTGACTGGCAGCCGACAGAAGACTACGGCGATCTCTACTTCACCCCCGAGGTATTTAATGCGCTGGTTAAAGAGTGCGGACGTACCGGTGTTCACCCGCATATGCATACGGTGGCGGAAGGGGCGATAGAAATGGCGCTTGATGCGTTGCAGGAGATGCGTCAGGCCTGGCCGCAGAAAGATGTCCGTCCGGGTCTTGCGCACAATGAACTTGCGGCGGCGCATCAGTATGCCCGTTTTGCTGAACTGGATGTCACGGCGGTACTCTCTTATCAGTGGGCGGGATTACCGGCGGTGTTGATTGATGAAGAGCGCGCCATGCTGGGTGAAGAGCGATTCCCGCATCTTGAACCGCAAGGGCGATTCCTTGATGCTGGTGCGCGTCTGGCGTATGGCAGTGACTGGCCAATCGACCGCCTTGATGAGTGGTATAACCTGCAAATTGCCATGACGCGCCGGGCGTGGGATGCCGAAGGTAACCCTGCGGGGCCACGTCTTGATAATGACCGCAATTTAACACTGACCGAAGTGTTGCGCTCCGCCACGATCGATGCGGCCTACATGATTGCCCGTGACGGTGAGGTCGGCTCTCTCGAACCGGGCAAGCTGGCCGATCTGATCGTCCTGAAAGACGATATCTTCAGCAATCCTCCCGAAACCTTATTTAAAACGCGCGTACTGCGTACGGTTGTCGGTGGCAAAGTGGTTTGGCAGGACGCCTGATAGTGTGAAATAAACAGCCTGTTTCTGTTACGGAAACAGGCTTATCTATTTATAGAATTGTATTTAAAAAGAATAAATACCGTCGAATCCATTTTGTTTTCGACGTTCTACAGCTTTACATATGAAATAAATTAATAAAATTAATGTAAATAATTTTATATGAATAGAACGCTTATTATGCTTTTCAAAATCCTACTCATATGTAAAAATTCGCGGTCTTTTTTTTATTATAAATAAACCTTTCAACGGTGCCTTTTAACAGCGCCAGGAGATGATACGGGAATGCCACAAAAACATCAGCTACGAAGAGTGCTTAAAACACCGGCCCTGGTCGCATTTGGTCTGGCGTATATGGTTCCGCTGGGAGTATTTACCACCTACGGACAGGTGACTGTCCTCAGTGAAGGGCATTTGCCTGTCGCTTATCTCGTGACCATTGCGACGATTCTGTTTACTGCGTTGAGTTACTGTCGTATGACCAGCGCGCTGCCGCTGGCAGGTTCTGCTTATTCCTATGTTCAGCGCAGTTTTGGCGGCAGAATGGGATTCTTAGTGGGATGGGCGCAGATTCTGGATTATTTATTCCTGCCAATTCTGAATTATCTTGTTTTAGGCATCTTCCTGCACGAAGCATTCCCGGCGATCCCGGCTCCTGTCTTTGTTCTGGCATCTATTATATCGGTCAGTCTGCTGAATATTCTTGGCGTACGACTGATGACATCCGTTAATTTTACATTAATCGCGGCACAGTTAATTTTTATCGTACTGTTTATCGCGCTTTCTTTTAGCCAGGCTGATTTGAGTCCGGATGCGCTGTTGCGTCCTCTGTTAGTCGACAGCGGGCATCTGGGCGGATTACTGGCCGGTGCGGCGGTGCTTTGCCTGGCATTTTTGGGGTTTGACGCTATCGCAACAATGGCGGAAGAGGCCGATGATGCGAAACGGACGTTACCTCGCGCCATTATCATTACCGTCCTCCTGGCGGGCGTCATCTTTATTGCCGTGTCGTATGCCGCGCATTTGATCTACCCGGACTGGCAATCGCTGATCCCGGTTCAGGATACCGCAAGCCTGGTGGTGTCGGAAAAAGTGGGTGGCAAATGGATGTACAACTTCTTTATGGCGGCCTACCTGACCGGCGTTTATGCCTCTGCCATGACGGCGCAGACCGGCGTATCGCGTATCTTCTATGCCATGGGACGTGAAGGCGTTTTGCCGAGAAAAATCTTTTTCCATCTGCATAAGCGTTTCCATACGCCGTATCGGGCGATTATTTTTGTGGCGCTGGTATCCCTGACGGCGCTGGAGTTGAGTCTGGATCTTGTCGTCTCGATGATCAGTTTCGGGGCGCTCGTCGCGTTTACATTTGTGAATCTCAGCGTCATCAAGCACTTCCTGATCAACGAACAACGCCGTGGCGTCGCCGCGCTGTTTCACTATGGTCTGCTGCCGTTACTGGGCGTAGGGATGTCGGTGTGGCTGTGGACGAACCTGGCGCCGGATGCGTTAAAAGTGGGCCTTGTGTGGCTGGCGGTTGGGTTTGCCTGGCTGCTGTACATGACGCGTGGTTTGCGCCAGTCGCCGCCGTCAGTCGATTATGATGAAATCGCTCACCTGATTGAGTAATTCTCTCTCCCGCGCACGCCGGTGCGCGGGTTGTCATTCACTTTTTTATCACCTGATATGCTGACCTGTAAAAAAGTAACATCAACAGAATCGACGCTCTTTCAGCGTCTGGACGCGCTGTACTCTACGGCTTTCCCCTGGCACGAACAGCGGGAGATGCACGCCAAACAACAGGCGATTGCCAGCCCGCATTACGCCCTGGAAGGGTGGTTTGAAGAAGAGTTGTTTGTTGGTCTGAGCGGATGCTGGACCTTTGACGACTACGTTTACGTTGAACATCTGGCGATTGACGGAACATTGCGCTCGCAGGGGTATGGCAAAGTCATACTCGGGCACATTCTTGCGCGCTCGCCAATGACGATTCTGGAGATTGATCCCCTGACGACGGACATCGCCGAAAAACGGCTGCGGTTTTACGAATCGATGGGATTTTTTGCGAATCCATGGCCGCACACGCATCCGGCGTATCATCCAGGCGTGGCCGGACATGCGTTAATTGTGCTGAGTTATCCGAAGCCGATAGATGCAGTGCACTATGAACGCTTCAATGCGGATTTATGTCACCGCGTCATGGCACCATAAGTAATAATGCCCCAGCGTTGCTGAGGCATCCAGGACGGAATTACGCTTCGTTTTCCGCCAGTTCACGCAGATACTGGAAGATCAAACGGGCCGACTTCGGCGGCTTGTTGCCTTCTTTCTCTTTTTGGGCATTGCGAACCAGAGAGCGAAGTTGCTGACGGTCGGCGTTTGGCCACAGGTTCAGCACTTCCGCTACTGCCTCATCCCCTTCAACGATCAGACGATCGCGCAGTTGCTCAAGCTTGTGAAACAGCACGACCTGTTGGTTGTGGCGATTCTTCAGCTTATCCAGTGCCTGGCGGATCGGATCTACATCGCGCTGACGCAACATTTTACCAATCAACTGCAACTGACGGCGGCGGCCTTCCATTTTAATACGCTGGGCCAGTTCAATGGCTGCACGCAGGTCCGCATCGAGCGGGATTTTATCCAGCGCGTTTTTCCCTAATTCCACCAGTTCCACACCCAGGCGTTTTAACTCCTCGGCGTCACGTTTAATTTCACTTTTACTGACCCAGATAATTTCATCGTCTTCGTCTTCGATGTCATCACCGGGAACGTCGTCGAGCCAGTCTTCGGGCTGCTTAGTCATGTCAGGCTCCTTTAAAAAAAGAGGCTAATGTTACCAGTTAAGATGCGCACTGAAAAACGGTTCTCTGTTAGACTTCAGAGAAACTCTCTCTACATTATGGCATTTGCGATGAAAGTAATCTCTCAAGTTGAAGCGCAGCGTAAGATTCTGGAAGAAGCGGTATCGACAGCGCTGGAGTTAGCGTCAGGCAAATCGGATGGTGCGGAAGTCGCCGTCAGTAAGACTACCGGTATCAGCGTGAGCACCCGTTATGGTGAAGTGGAGAACGTAGAATTCAATAGTGATGGCGCTCTGGGCATCACCGTGTATCACCAGAACCGTAAAGGCAGCGCGTCATCCACCGATTTAAGCCCGCAGGCAATTGCGCGTACCGTTCAGGCGGCGCTGGATATTGCCCGCTATACGTCGCCGGATCCGTGTGCAGGCGTGGCAGACAAAGAACTGCTGGCCTTTGACGCGCCGGACCTCGATCTGTTCCATCCCGCTGACGTCTCCCCGGATGAAGCCATTGAGCTGGCGGCGCGCGCCGAACAGGCTTCCCTGCAGGCGGATAAACGCATCACCAATACCGAAGGCGGCAGCTTTAACAGCCACTACGGCATTAAAGTGTTCGGCAACAGCCACGGTATGTTGCAGGGCTATTGCTCCACCCGTCATTCGCTTTCAAGCTGTGTTATCGCGGAAGAGAATGGCGAAATGGAGCGCGATTATGCCTACACCATTGGCCGCGCGATGAGCGATCTGCAAACGCCGGAATGGGTCGGTGCAGACTGTGCTCGCCGCACCCTGTCTCGCCTGTCGCCGCGCAAACTGTCCACCATGAAAGCGCCAGTGATTTTTGCCAATGAAGTGGCGACCGGGCTGTTTGGCCATCTGGTTGGCGCCATTGCGGGTGGCTCGGTGTATCGCAAGTCCACTTTCCTGCTCGACTCGCTGGGCAAACAGATCCTGCCAGAGTGGTTGACCATCGAAGAGCATCCGCATCTGCTGAAAGGGCTGGCCTCTTCACCGTTCGACGGTGAAGGCGTGCGTACGGAGCGTCGCGATATCGTTAAAGATGGCGTACTGACCCAGTGGCTGCTGACCAACTATTCTGCGCGTAAATTAGGGCTGAAAAGCACCGGGCATGCGGGCGGCATTCACAACTGGCGTATTGCCGGACAGGGCCTGAGTTTTGAGCAGATGCTTAAACAGATGGGTACGGGTCTGGTGGTTACTGAGCTGATGGGGCAAGGCGTGAGCGGCATTACCGGCGACTATTCCCGCGGTGCGGCGGGCTTCTGGGTCGAAAACGGTGAAATCCAGTACCCGGTGAGCGAGATAACCATTGCCGGTAACTTAAAAGAGATGTGGCGCAATATTGTGACCGTCGGTGATGATATTGAAATGCGTAGCAATATACAGTGTGGTTCAGTGCTGTTACCGGAGATGAAAATCGCCGGGCAGTAGTCTCAAATGGCGCGACCTGCCGCGCCATAAACTTCAATAATAAAAAGGAAGTGAGCAATGCGTAAAAACCTGTTAGCGATGCTGGCTGTGTCATCTCTCGTGCTGAGCTCGGCCAATGTGTTTGCGGCCGATCTTGAAGATGACATGGGGATCCTCAACGATAATTTGAAAGTGGTCGAGAAAACGGATAACGCAACGGAATTGAAAGATGCGTTAACTAAAATGCGTGCCGCCGCAGTGGACGCCCAAAAGGCCACTCCACCGAAACTGGAAAACAAATCCCCTGACAGCCCGGAAATGAAAGATTTCCGTCAAGGCTTAGAGACGCTGGTCGGTCAGATCGACGGTGCGCTTAAGCTGGCGAATGAAGGCAAAGTTACAGAGGCGAAAGCGGCGGCAGAAGCGTTAAAAACCACGCGCAACGAGAACCATAAGAAGTTTCGTTAATCGCTTTATCTCGGGCGGGGGATATCTGTTCTCCCGCTGAACGATTATTCCGTTACCTTTTTCTCAAATAACGGTACGAATAGTCGCGATGGGTAAGAGAAAAATCCGCCGTTTACCACGATGTGGATAAACGGCTTTCAGGATTAACGCAGGTGATGCACAACCTGATTACTGCTACCGCGCCAGATCAGCGCCGGGTCTTTTAAATCCTGCACAAACTTACCGTCGACCAACACGTTGATAAGGTCTACAACCTCCCTTTGTGCGGCGTCGAGTTCATCGAGTTTATAGCCGGTCCACACCCAGATATCTTTACCCGGGCACTCCGCGTGGATACGTTTCACCAGCTTGAGAATTTCCGGTACGTTTTGTGGATGCAACGGGTCACCGCCGGAGAGCGAAATACCCTGGCGTTTGACGCGCGTGTCGTTGAGATCGGCGATAATGCGGTCGGCCATTTCTTGGGTGAACGGCATCCCTGAGTTCACGCGCCAGGTACTTTTGTTGTAGCAGCCAGGGCATTCATGGACGCAGCCTGAAACAAACAGGGTGCAGCGGGTGCCGGGGCCATTGACGATATCGACAGGATAATATTGGTGATAATGCATTTTCGCTTCTCAATTGACGCCATTACTGCGGTGGCTGCTCTCACTCACCCGGGTCACTTACTTAATGTAAGCTCCCCGGGATTCATTCGTTTGCCGCCTTGTCCTGGCGCCAATTGATTTGCGAAAAACGTATTAATATGTGAAAGCGTTAAGCCGGGTCGTTGTAGGCCGGATAAGGTGCTTGCACCGCCATCCGGCATCTACGTATTGCAAACGGAAGATTAACCGATCTGCCCGTTACCCAAATGTTTAATGCGGCGCTTCACTTCTTCCTGCTTACCGGCGTTAAACGGACGTGCATCCGGGCTACCTAAATATCCGCATACGCGACGCGTAACCGAGACGCGCGCGGCATCGTGGTTGCCGCATTTCGGGCAGGTAAAGCCTTTGCTGGTGCACTCAAACTCACCGGTAAAGCCGCACTCGTAGCATTCGTCGATTGGCGTGTTGGTTCCGTAATACGGCACGTGCTGATAGCTGTAATCCCAGACGTCTTCCAGCGCCTTCAGGTTGTGCTGAATGTTCGGGTATTCGCCATAGCAAATGAAACCACCGTTCGCCAGCGGCGGGTAAGGCGCTTCAAAATCGATCTTGTCGTACGGGTTGACCTTTTTCTCGACGTCGAGGTGGAAGCTGTTGGTGTAGTAGCCTTTGTCCGTTACGCCAGCAATCACGCCAAACTCGGCGGTATCCAGACGGCAGAAGCGGTCACACAGGTTTTCACTCGGTGTGCTGTACAGACTGAAGCCGTAACCTGTTTCTTCTTTCCACTGATCGACAGCCTGACGCAGGCGTTCCACGATGGCGATACCTTTGGCACGAAGCGCTTCGCTGTCGTACAGATGCTCGTTGCCAAACAGGGCATTGATGGTTTCATGGATACCGATATAGCCCAGTGAAATGGACGCACGGCCATTTTTAAAGATTTCAGAAACGTCATCGTCCGCTTTCAGGCGCACACCGCAGGCACCTTCCATATAGAGGATTGGTGCAACACGTGCTTTAACCCCTTCAAGACGGGCGATGCGGGTCATCAGCGCTTTGCGCGCCAGCGCCAGACGGCTCTCCAGCAGTTTCCAGAAGGTCGCTTCATCACCGTGGGCTTCCAGCGCGATACGCGGCAGGTTCAGGCTAATGACGCCCAGATTGTTACGACCATCGTGGATCTGCTCGCCGTTTTCGTTTTCCCAGACGCCGAGGAAACTGCGGCAACCCATCGGAGTTTTGAACGAGCCGGTGACTTTCACCACCTGATCGTAGTTCAGGATGTCCGGATACATGCGCTTGCTTGCGCACTCTAGTGCCAGCTGTTTGATGTCGTAATTAGGATCGCCAAATTTGTGGTTCAGGCCATCGCGAATCGCGAACACCAGTTTCGGGAATACAGCGGTTTTACGGTTTTTACCCAGACCCGCAATACGATTACGCAGAATAGACTGCTGAATCAGACGAGATTCCCAGCTGGTGCCAAGGCCAAAACCAAAGGTCACGAACGGCGTCTGTCCATTGGCGGTGTGCAGCGTGTTCACTTCGTATTCCAGAGACTGGAATGCGTCATAGCACTCTTTCTCGGTACGGGAATGCGCATAGCCGTCTGCATCCGGGATTTGCCACTCTTCAGCGGTTTTACGGTGCTTATTGAAGCTGGCGGTAACAAACGGGGCCAGTACTTCATCAATACGGTTAATGGTGGTGCCACCATAAATATGGCTGGCAACCTGGGCGATGATCTGCGCGGTGACCGCTGTGGCGGTGGAGATGGATTTTGGCGGTTCGATCTCCGCGTTACCCATCTTAAAGCCCTGTGTCAGCATGCCTTTCAGATCGATCAGCATACAGTTGAACATCGGGAAGAACGGGGAGTAGTCGAGATCGTGATAGTGAATATCACCACGCTCATGTGCCTGCACTACATCGCGCGGCAGCAGATGCTGACGCGCATAGTGTTTAGCCACGATACCGGCCAGCAGATCGCGCTGGGTCGGGATCACTTTACTGTCTTTGTTGGCGTTTTCGTTGAGCAGTGCGGAGTTGGTTTGCTCGACCAGACCGCGGATCTCCTGGTTCAGGCGACCACGCTTCTCGCGCTGAATATCGCGATCGTGGCGATACTCGATATAGGCGCGGGCGAGTTGTTTGTACGGACCCGACATCAGTTGGTTTTCAACCGCGGTCTGGATGTCGTTGATATCGACCTGACTGCGCTCATTCATTTGGTTGCTAACGACTTCTGCGACGGTGGCGCAGTAATCTGCGTCATCGACTCCCGCTGCTTTAGCTGCACGCAGAATGGCTTCCTTGATGCGCTCTGATTTAAACGGCACTTTACAGCCATCACGTTTCATCACATGCGGTGTCATGATCACTCCATATTTATAAGAACAGGTTATCCACAGAGGCTGGGGAAGCATTCCTTGGTTTATTCATCTCTCTATCCAAAGACTTCCCGCAATCCTGACCCATTTTATCCACAACAGCTGCGCTATACGGTCAGTTGTGGTTGATGCAATTGTAGACGACAAATACAACATATTGGGTCGGTGTGTATTTTAAGTTCTATATGTAGTGATTTGCATCAAGGATGTTTACGGTTTTATTGATGTAGGACAAAGTAAAAATCAGAGCGTACAGATGACGGGCACTACAGCCTTTGTAAATTATTTCCAGAAAATTCTGATTAATTATTCAACAAAAACAGTAGGGTAAATCCAGGAAAACACAGCGCTGCCCGGAAAGGTTCCCCCGCAGCGTTAGCCGGATTATTCCCGTTACCGAGGGAGTGTCGGATATTCCTTCCCTCTTGCCACTGTCGCTACGGCCATGTTGTAAGGAAACCGTGATTTTGTCAGTGTGGCGGTTTTACGTTCCAGTGAAATTACGTTTCATCTGTCACTCCATCGCTCGCAGATTCATTTTCAGAGAGGGGGAAAATGGTCCTGGCACTAAGGGGCATAACCCAAAGTAATTAAGTTATGTGTGGCAGATGACATTGTTGATTGTCAGGCAGTCAGTGCCATTTCGATAACGCTGCGCGATATTTTAAGTGGGTTTAAAACATTACAACTGCTTACATAATACCGACTAAAAACAAAATGGGTAGTTGCAGAATTTAATTCTAAGTTTTAGTGTCTGACTTGATTAATATTCTATTGAAAAAACAAAATACAAATATATTAAATTGCCTTTACCTTGGTTTTCCATTTGTTTTGTTCGTTAAACTATTTATTAATACTCAACATTGCATTATTTGCAAGAATGACTGTTTGTTCTATCATGAAAATAGTTTGGTAAATTCAATGATAAAAATAAATTTATTCTTATCATTGAATTATCTTTCATCTCTTTAAATGTAATACCCGCTATCTGTTGGCCTGCTTTTAATTTTGCAAGGTCGGGATAACTGCGTGGTTACAATCAATTGGAATAACGCCATCATGGAAAATAACGAACTATCCACAGTCATTGAAAAAAGACTTGTTGCCAGATTTCTGGATATGTTCATCAAGCTTGGGCTGATCCTGGCGCTGGGCTCCTTCTGCTTTACTGTCATGTCCCCTTTCATGAATATGCTGCTGTGGGCGCTTATTTTGGCGGTCACACTGTATCCATTGCATCAGCGTTTTGCTGCCCGAATGGGTAAGAAGCAGGGCAGGGCGTCAACTGTCATGGTATTACTGGGGGTGCTATTGATCGTCGCGCCGACCGTTGCCATGCTCAGTTCTCTGGGTGATAGCGTAAGCAGACTTGTGGAAAATGTGGGCAACGATAGCCTGGTTATCTCACCTCCGTCTGAGAAGATCGCGTCTATTCCTCTTGTTGGTGAAAAAGTGCACGCCTTGTGGCTCAAGGCGTCGACAGATTTACCCAGCCTTATCAGCAGTTATCGCCCGCAGTTGGGAGATATTGCTAAGCAGGTTGTGGGTGTTCTGGCGAGCATGGGCGGCGGATTAATTGGCTTCGTCTTCTCCTTCATCGTTGCGGGCATCATGATGGCCTGGGGGGCACCCGGCGCGCGCAGCGCCGAGAGTATCGCCATCCGTATTACCGACACACAACGTGGCCTTGCGCTGACCAAACTGTGTACCAGCACCATTCGTGCCGTAGCGATGGGCGTTATCGGGGTTGCCTTCATTCAGGCGCTGCTGGCCGGTATTGTCATGGCGATTGCCGGTATTCCTGCGGTTGGCATCTTCTTCGTCCTGGCGTTGATTCTGGGGATTGCTCAGGTGCCCGTTATCCTGGTGACCGCACCTGCGATTGCCATCATGTGGATGTCTGGCGATCACGGTACGGTTCTCAATATTGTCTACACCGTTCTGCTGCTGGTTGCGGGTATGGCGGATAACGTGCTTAAACCCTTGTTGCTGGGACGTGGTGTTGATGCGCCTATGCCTGTGGTGCTGTTGGGGGCGCTGGGGGGTATGGCGGCCAATGGTATTCTCGGCATGTTCGTTGGGGCGACGTTGCTTTCCATCGGCTATCGCATCTTCATGGCCTGGGTTAACCAGGGGCCAGATGGTGTCGCGGCGAGTGGAAAAGATGTTCAATGACCGTCGCGTTGGGCGTCTCCTGTTGACAGGAGGCGCCTGCCTGCTGTTGAGCGCGTGTACCACCCTGGGGCCAGACTATAAATCGCCGCAAGTCCCGGAACTGGACCAGTGGCAGGCGAAGACCAAAAGTACGGCCGCCAACGCCTCCACACAAAATTATGACCAGTGGTGGACGCAACTCAATGACCCCACGCTAACCGCACTTATCAATGAAGCGCTGCGCAAAAACCCGGACGTTAAGATTGCCGGTCTGCGCTTACTTGAGTCACGCGCACAACTGGGCATTGCCGAAAGTCTGTTAGGGCCGCAGGCGACGGTGGGTACGGGTGAGGTGATAACGGGCGGCACGCGTCGTGATGGCCGTTACAATGACACCACCAGCTATAGCGCCGATTTTAATCTGGGTTGGGAGATCGATTTTTGGGGTAAGTTCCAGCGCGGCGTGGAATCTGCCGATGCGAGTTACTTCGCCACTCTCGCGCAGTATGACGATATTCAGGTGCTGATGGCTGCGCAAGTGGCGCAACTGTATGTGAATATCCGCACCTTAGAAGCGCGACTGCAAATTACCCGCAGCAACGCCGAAATTCAGCAACGCAGCCTGCAAATCACCGAGCGTCTGTTCCTCAGCGGCAACAGTGCTGAGCTTGACGTGCAGCAAGCGAAAACCCAATACCTCTCAACACTCTCCAGTATCCCGCAACTGGAAACCAGCCTGCGTCAGAGTCAAAACGCGCTCAGTGTGTTGCTTGCGCGCAAGCCAGGCCCGTTGCCTGAAATGGCGAGCAATACCGGCGTGCTTCCACAGGGCAATCTGGCATTGGTGTCTGAGTTACCAGCAGATCTGTTGCGCCGTCGACCTGATGTGCGGGTTGCGGAACGGCAACTGGCTGCCCAGTCGGCCCTTATCGGGGTGGCAGAAAGTGAGCTCTATCCTTCTATTTCACTGATTGGCAGTGTGGGAATCAGTGCGCGTAGTGGGACGAGCAGCACACTGTCCTGGGTGGCTGGCCCTACGTTTAGCTGGAATTTGCTCGATCAAGGGCGGCTTGGCAACCAGGTTCTGGTGCAGGATTCCCGCTTCTTGCAACTGCATGAACGCTATCGTGACGTCGTGTTTCAGGCCGCACGTGAAGTCGATGATGCCGCGATCGCCTACGCCAATGGCAAAGACGAGATTGAGCTCCTGACCCAAACAGGAGAAGCGGCTACTCGTTCACTGGAGATTGCGAATACGCAATACCGGGAAGGGATGGCCGATTTCCAGCGGGTACTGGATTCGCAACGCGCCTTGTTCAATCAACAGGAGCGCCTGGTGAACAGCCGTGGTGCCCTGATGCGCGACCTGGTAACGCTGTACAAAGCGCTGGGCGGCGGTTGGGAAAGCGGGCGGCAACGTCCGTTGGTTGATCCACAAACCGATGCGCATTTACGTCAGCGGGAGGACTGGATCCCTCTGTTAGACGCGTCTCTGCCAGCAGCAACTGATCTCAAAGAAGGTAAAAAGCAATGACCGAACCCTCATCCCCGGCGGGACAAGCGAGTCGTCGTGGCGTGATAAGTCTCCTCGCCGTGATCGTGGTGCTGCTGTGCTGGTATTTAGCGGCTGACCGACTCACACCCTATACCTCGCAGGCCAGAATTCAGGCGTTTGTTATTCCTATCTCTTCTGAGGTCGCCGGGCAAATTCAAAAAGTCTATGTGCGCGACAATCAGCAGGTGGCGCCAGGAGATCGGTTATTTGAACTTGATCCCGAGCCTTACGACATCGCCTTGTCACGCGCGCGTTCAGATTATGAAACGGTATTAAGTTCGGTCAAGGCAAACAATGAAGCCATTGCCGCTGCCAAAGCAGGCCTGCAGGCCGCGACCGCCGCTTACCAGAATGCCGCGAAAGACGCGGAACGCCAGGAGCGTTTGTACCGCGAAGATCCCGGCACTATTTCAGTCCGCCGTCTTGAAGTGGCGCAAGCCACGCGTGAAACCGCGCGTAGCCAGATGGCGGCTGCGGCGGCTGATGTACGGCGTGTAACCGAAATGGCGGGGGCGGAGGGCGACAATAATTCACAACTGCTCAGCGCGCGTTCGGCGGTTCGTAAAGCCGAACTTGACCGGAGAAATACCGTGATTGTGGCGACAAACCGTGGCCTGGTGACTGATTTGCGCACCGATGTGGGGCAGTTTCTTGGCGCGGGAGCACCGGTAATGACCCTGGTTGCCATCAACGATGTCTGGATCAGTGCGGACATGACAGAGAACAACCTCGGCAATGTGAATCCTGGCGATGAAGTCGCCATTCTGCTCGATAGCCAACCGGGACATATTTACAAAGGGCAGGTGCGCAGCATTGGCTATGGCGTCAGTGCAACGCAAAGCCAGCCGGCGGGGGTATTGCCGACTATCGACAATAACCGTGACTGGTTACGTCAGGCTCAGCGATTCCCGGTCAAGGTGGCGTTTTCTAAAGATGATTTTCCCCCGGTCGACAGTTTACGGGCGGGCGGACAAGCAGATGTGCTGGTGTACGCGAATGGCAGTGGCTTGATGAGCATTTTAGGTAGCGTCTACATACGGTTGATGAGCGTGTTCTCGTATATCTACTAAGGTGCTGCGCTATGCATAACGGAGATCGTGCGGTACTGAGGATCAGCTGCGGAACCGCGATTGCCGCGCTGGCCTGTTATAGCCTCGCGCTGCCGATGCCCCATCTGGGGTGCATCATGGCCTGGATTGTACTCTGTCAGGGCAAGCCGTTACCCCTCAAGAAAGGGGTAGTGGCGGGCCTTGGGCTGATGGCAACCATGATGGGTGGGGTATTGATAGTGCCTTTGTTAACGCACTATCCGTTGCCCGCACTCCTGCTGACCGCGTTGTTGCTTTACCTGTTGATGCTGATGTGGCTTGCAGGGAAGGGCACGCAGGCGATGTTGCTTACCACGGCGGTCACCATCATTCCCATCGCCGGGCTGATTGAGCAATCCCTTGCCGTCGGCATCGCCCAGATGATGGGACTTGGCATCATCATTGGCACGGTGGTTAACCGGATTGCTCTGGTCGTCTTTCCACCGCAGGCAACACCCGCCTCGGCGGGAAAAGCCTATGTTGCGCCGCAGTCCCCCCATCAACTGGCCCTACGTGCGGTGCTTATTGTGCTGCCAGTCTGGCTGTTGGCGTTGAGTAATCCCGCTTTCTATATTCCGGCGGTGATGAAAACAGTGATGCTTGCACAACAAACCAACACGCTTGCGGCAAAACAGGTGGGGCGTGAGCTGGTGTTGTCGACCCTGATGGGTGCGCTGTTAGCCGTGGTGTTGTGGTTTGGCTTAAGTCTTTGGCCCTCGCTTTTGATGCTGGGGCTGTGGCTTGCGCTGGTCGGCCTTTGGGTGGCACGACGAATGGTACGCCTGGTGGCTAACCGGTTTACTCCCTCCTTTTGGAGCAACGCCTGGGTCACCTGCCTCATCTTGTTTGGCCCAGCCATTCAGGATAGTGCTGCCGGCAAAGATGTCTGGTTGGCGTCTGCGATGCGTTGCTCTTTGTATGTTGCCGTTGCCCTCTATGGTTGGGCATGTGTTGTGATTCTTGAACGCTGGCGCCCGAGTGGTCGGCCTGCGGTAGAAGCCACTCCAGGAGATTAATATGTTGCTGGTTTTAGTCACAGGGATGCCCGTCATCCTGCTGAATATGTTGTTACAGTCGTGGGTTTCGATTGGCTGTATTCGTTTTTACATCAAACGTTTTCACCATCGAGAAGGGATGATAGCCGGGGTGCTGGCGCTGTTTGGCATCATTACCATTGTGCTGATGGGCAATCTGCTGCAAATCATGCTATGGGGAATTTTATTCTTGTGGCTGGGGGAGTTTTCAACGCTCAAAGAGGCGGTTTACCATTCAGGCGTTAACTTTGCCACTCTCGGTTATGGCGATATCGTGATGAGTGCAAAGTGGAAGTTGTTTGGCGTACTCGAGGCCGTGAATGGGGCGATGATGATTGGCCTGTCTGGTGCCAGCATGCTGGCGGTCTTGCAGCATCATATTCGCAAACTGCTCGGGCAAACTAAATAGCGCACCCTCGTCGCGGAACAGGCACCGGTAGCGAGCATTCCCCTTTCTCTGAGGGATGCAGATAACATCAGCTTATCTGCATCCCCTATTTTTATTTCAACAACCACCAGACCGCTTCAAAAGGTCGCAGCGTCATGGGGCCTGGAAGGTGGGCGACCTCATCGTAGTTATGCAGCAAAACCTGCCAGTTTCCGCAAAGTTGCGCAGGTTGCCACTCCTGACATTCAGAGCTCAGATTGGCGATAACCAACAGTTGCTGCCCCTGCCATTCACGACGATAACACCACAAATGTGGGCTGTTCGGTAACAGATCCTGGTAATCGCCCCAGGTCAGAATCGGCTCTTTTTTGCGCAGTGCAATCAGCTGTTGGTAGGTATAAAAGACGGAGTCTTTATCCTCCAGCGCTGCCGCGACGTTAATCTCCGCAGCGTTGTCGCACAGGTTTATCCACGGCGTGCCGTGCGTGAAACCGGCATTTTCACTGCTATCCCACTGCATTGGCGTGCGGCTGTTGTCGCGCGATTTACTGGCGAGAATGGCCAGTAGTTCATCAGCATCCTGATGTTGGGCAAGCCGCTCGGCAAACATGTTGTGGCTTTCTACGTCACGGTAGTCGGTGATGCGGGTGAAATGCGGATTGGTCATCCCGATCTCTTCGCCCTGGTAAATGTAGGGCGTGCCCTGCATGCCGTGTAGCACCATAGCCAGCATTTTCGCGGCCGGAACCCGATATTCGTTTTCATCGCCAAATCGCGAGACGATGCGCGGCTGGTCATGATTACACCAGAACAGCGCATTCCAGGCGACGTTGTGCATCCCCTGTTGCCAGTGGCGGAACAGCGCTTTTAATGCCACAAAATCGGGTTTCGCCAGCGTCCATTTTTCACCGCCGGGGTAATCGACCTTCAAATGATGAAAATTAAAGGTCATCGACAGTTCGCTGCCCTCCAGCGCGGCATAGCGTTGGCAGTGTTCCAGGGTGGTGGAAGACATTTCGCCAACGGTCATTAATCCACGAGGGGTAAACACATCGCGATTCATCTCGTGCAAGAATTCATGCGCACGCGGGCCATCGGTATAAAAACGGCGGCCATCGCCGTCGGGATCGTGCGGGAAATCCTGATTTTTTGAAATCAGGTTCACCACGTCCAGGCGCAGGCCATCGACGCCGCGATCGGCCCAGAATTCGCAAACTTTTTTCAGTTCGGCGCGGACCGCAGGATTCTCCCAGTTCAGGTCGGCCTGCTCTGGTGCAAAGAGGTGCAGATAATATTGCTCACTGTCGGCGTGCCAGTCCCAGGCGTAACCGCCAAACTTTGAGCGCCAGTTGTTGGGCCGCTCATCCGGCGTTCCGTCGCGCCAAATATAGAACTGGCGATACGGACTCTCTTTATTGAGCGCCTCTCGAAACCAGGCGTGCTGCGTCGACGAATGGTTAAACACCATATCCAGAATAATGCGGATGCCGCGTGTTTTTGCCTGCGCGACCAGTTCATCGAAGTCATCCAGCGTACCGTAGGCGGGATCAATCGCCATATAGTCGGCCACGTCGTAGCCGTTATCAATCTGCGGAGAAACGTAAAACGGCGTCAGCCAGATGGCGTCTACCCCCAGTTTTTGCAGATAGTCGAGGCGCTGCATGACGCCGCGTAAATCGCCCGTGCCGCTTCCAGTAGTGTCCTGAAAACTCCGGGGATAGATCTGGTAAATAACGCCGTTTTGCCACCAGTGGGGAAGGGTGTTCATTATTTTTTCCTGGAACAAATGCGATGGGGCGCAACGGCGCCCCACAAAAAATTAGACGATTTGCAACGTGCCCTGACGGTACTTGCGCTGATAGACGACAGAGGTCAGCACCATCGGCATGACGATCGCGACCACCATCGCCATGCCAAACACCTGCCAGTAGCTCGGTTGAATGGAGAGGATTCCCGGCAAGCCGCCGACGCCGATACCGTTCGCCATGACGCCATTCAGGCCACACAGCAATCCGGCGAGACCGGAACCGATCATCGCGCACAGCATCGGGAAACGGTATTTCAGGTTAATGCCGTACATTGCCGGTTCGGTTACCCCAAGATAGGCGGAGATCGCGGCAGGAACGGAGATCTCACGTTCGTTGTGTTTACGGCTGGAAATAATGATGCCGACAACGGCGGACGCCTGAGCGATATTCGACAGCGCAATCAGCGGCCAGACGGGTGTACCGCCCATGCTCTGGATCATCTGCATGTCGATAGCCAGCGTGGTTTGATGGACGCCGGTGATGACCAGTGGGGCATAAAGGAAGCCGAACAGCGCCGCGCCAATCGGTGCAAAACTGCCGGTCATCAGGTGACGCACAGCGAACGCAACGCCGTCGCCAATCATGCGGCCAAACGGACCGATAAATGCATGCGCGAGGAAGACCGCCAGAATCAGCGAACACACAGGCACCACCACCAGATAGAGGTAGTCCGGCACGATGCGCTTCAGGCGCGTTTCAATCAATCCGAGCGCCAGACCTGCCAGTAACGCCGGGATCACCTGCGCCTGATAACCCACTTTCGCAATGCTGAACATGCCAAAGTCCCATACCTCCGGAACCTGTTGTCCCAGCAGATAGGCATTCATCAATTGGGGAGAAACCAGCGTTACGCCGAGGACGATCCCAAGGATTGGCGTTCCGCCCATTTTCTTCACCGCAGACCAGCAGATCCCCACTGGCAGATAGAAGAAGATCGCTTCCCCGATAAGCCACAGGAAGTCGTAAAGGGTTTTCAGCGACGGATGCATTTGCGCCAGCGTCTGACCGTTGCTCATCGGCAGATCGCCAATCACGTTACGGAAACCGAGGATCAAACCCCCGCTGATTAATGCAGGCAGCAGCGGGAAGAAGATCTCGGCGAAGTGGGAGATCAACTGCTCGTGCCATTTCATGTTCTGACGGGCGGCTTTTTTCGCCTGCTCTTTGTCGGCGCTGGCCTGCCCGGTGGTCGCCAGCAGGGCTTTGTAGTAGTCGCCGACGTCGGTGCCAATCACCACCTGGAACTGACCCGCATTGGTGAAGCAGCCTTTAACCATCGGTAATTGTTCAATTTCTTTCGGTTTAGCATTTGCTGGCTGATTGAGGACAAAGCGCAGGCGGGTAATGCAGTGGCTTACGGTGGCGATGTTATCGCGCCCGCCCACCAGCGCTATCAGCTGGTCGATATCAGCTTGTTTAACTTTACTCATCATTTAGCCCCGTGGCAGATGAAGTGATGTTGTGTCGTAACCTGCCGCAAGAGTATATCTTCGTTACATTTTCTAAAATGGGAACGTTCCCGAAACGCAGCGAAGATCACAAATTACCGTGCAAAAAGTGCTCGTGTTGTCTTCAGGAGAGGGCGGAAGGGATCACGATCTGACGGGGATCGCTGCGTCCGTTGATCTGCTCGATCAGCTGCAATGCCGCTTGGCGTCCCGCTTCGGCATAGCCTGGATCGACGGTGACGATCTCCGGGTGGAGAAATTTCATCAGAGGCGTATTGCCGACGCTGGCCAGTTGCAGCGCCTCAATGCGTTGTTCCTGCAAATATTTACTGGCGCCCAACGCCAGCGTATCCGTCGCGCACACCAGCGCGGTGGTGTCCGGGGTAATGACATCCACCGCGTGATCGTAGCCTTGCTTCATGGCAAGACCCGGTAGCGCTGCAACGGGATGCAGTTGATGTTTTTTACAGAAGGCCAGGTAGGCGTCGTGGCGACGTTTACCGGTGGTGATGTCGCTATGCGGAACCCCCAGAAAACTGATATGCCGGTGACCCTGATCGTACAGGCGCTGCATCAGGGTTTTGATGGCTCCGTCATCGTCATAACAGACGGAGGCAAACCCTTTGGCATCACGAGCCAACAGTACCAGCGAAGGCTGCCAGGGGTGGAGCGTCTCTTCATTAATACCGGTAAAACCAAACAGCACGACGCCATCAATGTTCCGCCGTCTGAGCATGCCCAGATGTTCTTCTACCAATGCCGGTGAAAACTGGCTCTCCATCATAATGGGGTCGTAGCCTTGTTCATAAAAGGCGGGGAGCATGGTTTGTACCGCGAGGTTTTCAGACAACGAGTCCAGACGCGTGACGATAATGGCGACCACTTTGTCGCTCTGACCACGCATGGCGCGCGCAGAACGAGAAGGGGAAAATCCGTGCTGATTCATCACTGCTTCGACACGTTCGCGGGTCCGTTCGCTGACGCCGCTTTCGTTGTTGAGCACGCGGGAAACGGTCGATTTCCCGACGCCGCTTAAGCGGGCGATGTCTTTAATGGTCAGCCGATTTTGCATCCTGTTTTCCCGTGGTACGTCTGGTCTTTGAAAAGGAATCACTTTACTCAAGTGAGCGGCAATGGGCAAAGTCTGGTTTACGTCTGGTTTAGTCACCTTCAGTTATCATACCGCCATAATAGACACAAACCTTATGGTTTTCTGCGCATTGCGCATCATTCACTTACCGGAGGCTGTATGGATCCCGATCCCACCCCTCTCTCGCGAGGGCGAAATATTCCTTTCCGGTAAGCCTGCTTTTCACTGTCTTACCGGTGACGTAAGACAGTGACGCTCTGACGTCCCTGTTAGCACATTACATTACCCTCAGGTAAGGCATTGCCGCGCCTGACGGATTTTCTGCGCCTGTGTTATTGGGCGCGGAGGGACTGCCCATGTTTAAAAATATCACCCGTTTACTTTTTGTCCGGCTGAGCCGTCATTTACCTTATCGTCTGGTGCATCGCGATCCGTTGCCCAACGCGCAGACCGTAGCCAGTGCGCCCGTTCCTCCTTCATTAAGCGATCGCTGTCTGAAGGTCGCCGTGATGGAAGAAGAGGCGCTCTGGCAGACGTTTGACGCGCACCCGGAAGGGCTGAACCATGCTGAGGTTGAGCGCGCCCGTGAAAAATATGGCGAGAACCAGCTTCCGGCTCAGCAGCCCGCGCCATGGTGGCGGCATTTATGGATGTGTTATCGCAACCCGTTCAATATTTTGCTCACCATTCTGGGCGGGATCTCCTATGCCACCGAAGATCTGTTCGCTGCTGGCGTAATTGCCCTGATGGTCGTCATTTCCACGCTGTTGAATTTTGTGCAGGAAGCGCGCTCGACGAAAGCGGCGGATGCGCTGAAGGCGATGGTCAGTAATACGGCGACGGTGCTGCGCGTGATAAACGACACCGGAGAGAACGGCTGGATTGAGTTGCCCATCGACCAACTGGTGCCGGGCGATATCATCAAACTGGCGGCGGGCGATATGATCCCGGCCGACCTGCGCGTCTTTCAGGCACGTGATCTGTTTGTTGCACAGGCCTCTCTGACGGGCGAGTCGCTGCCTGTCGAGAAAGTGGCGATGACGCGTGACCCGCAGCAAAGCAATCCGCTTGAGTGCGACACGCTGTGTTTTATGGGCACCAATGTGGTGAGCGGCACGGCGCAGGCGATGGTCATGGCGACGGGTGCCAATACCTGGTTTGGTCAACTGGCGGGAAGCGTCACCGAACAGGAAAGCGAGCAGAACGCTTTTCAAAAAGGCATTAGTCGCGTCAGTATGCTGTTGATTCGCTTCATGTTGGTGATGGCGCCTGTGGTGCTGATCATTAACGGTTATACCAAAGGCGACTGGTGGGAGGCGGCGCTCTTTGCGCTGTCGGTGGCCGTTGGCTTAACGCCGGAAATGCTGCCGATGATTGTCACCTCCACCCTGGCGCGTGGCGCGGTGAAGCTTTCAAAACAGAAGGTGATTGTCAAACATCTCGACGCCATCCAGAACTTTGGTGCGATGGACATTCTCTGCACCGATAAAACCGGCACGCTGACGCAGGATAAAATTGCGCTGGAGAATCACACCGATATTTCAGGAAAACCCAGCGAACGCGTGTTGCATTGCGCCTGGTTGAACAGCCATTACCAGACCGGGCTGAAGAATTTACTCGATACCGCCGTGCTGGAAGGGGTCGATGAAGCGGCTGCGCGCCAGCTTTCCGGTCGCTGGCAGAAAATTGACGAAATCCCGTTTGATTTTGAACGCCGCCGGATGTCGGTGGTGGTGGCAGAAGAGGCCAGTGTGCATCAACTGGTGTGCAAAGGGGCGTTGCAGGAGATCCTCAGTGTCTGCACCCAGGTGCGGCACAACGGCGATATTGTGCCGCTGGATGACAATATGTTGCGGCGGGTTAAGCGTGTGACTGACACCCTGAACCGACAGGGACTGCGCGTGGTGGCGGTGGCGACAAAATACCTGCCCGCGCGGGAAGGGGACTATCAGCGTATTGATGAGTCTGATCTGATCCTTGAGGGCTATATCGCGTTTCTTGATCCCCCGAAAGAGAGCACTGCACCGGCGCTGAACGCGTTGAAAGCCAGCGGGATAGGCGTAAAAATCCTCACCGGAGACAGTGAGCTGGTGGCGGCAAAAGTCTGCCACGACGTCGGGCTGGATGTGGGAGAGGTGGTTGTTGGTAGCGACATCGAACGACTCAGCGATGATGAACTGGCGAATCTGGCGCTGCGCACCACGCTGTTTGCGCGCCTGACGCCGATGCACAAAGAGCGCATCGTCACGTTGCTGAAACGCGAAGGGCATGTGGTCGGGTTTATGGGCGACGGTATCAATGACGCGCCCGCATTGCGTGCTGCCGACATTGGTATTTCCGTTGATGGTGCGGTGGACATTGCCCGTGAAGCCGCTGATATCATTCTGCTGGAAAAAAGCCTGATGGTACTGGAAGAAGGGGTAATAGAGGGGCGGCGTACCTTCTCTAATATGCTGAAGTACATCAAGATGACCGCCAGCTCTAACTTCGGTAATGTCTTCAGCGTGCTGGTGGCGAGCGCCTTCCTGCCGTTCCTGCCCATGTTGCCGCTACACTTACTGATTCAAAACCTGCTGTACGATGTATCCCAGGTGGCGATCCCGTTTGATAACGTTGATGAGGAGCAGATCCAAAAGCCACAGCGCTGGAATCCCGCCGATCTTGGGCGCTTTATGCTGTTCTTTGGGCCGATCAGTTCGATCTTTGACATTCTGACGTTTTGTTTAATGTGGTGGGTATTTCACGCCAATGTGCCGGAAGCGCAAACCTTGTTCCAGTCAGGCTGGTTTGTGGTGGGGTTGCTGTCGCAAACATTGATTGTGCATATGATCCGTACTCGCCGCGTGCCGTTTATTCAGAGCCGCGCCGCATGGCCATTAATGCTGATGACATTGCTGGTGATGGTCGTGGGAATTGCGTTGCCGTTCTCACCGCTGGCAAGTTATCTGCAATTGCAGGCGTTACCGCTGAGCTATTTCCCATGGCTGGTGGCTATTCTGGTGGGGTATATGACGCTGACGCAGTGGGTGAAGGGGTTTTATAGTCGGCGTTACGGTTGGCAGTGATCTGTTTTGCCGGACTGTTAGCGCCATCCGGCAATCGTAATCCGGGCATTAGCGCCCGGATTTTATCGCTTAGCGACGAACGGCAATCGCTTCGATTTCAATTTTCACGTCTTTCGGCAGACGTGCCACTTCGACGCAAGAACGCGCAGGGAAGGTGGCATTGTGCTCAGTGAAGAAAGCTTCGTACGTGGCGTTCACGGTGGCAAAGTCGTTCAGATCTTTGACGAACACGGTGGTTTTAACGATGTCGCCTGCTTTCAGGCCTGCGGCTTCGACGATAGCTTTTACGTTATCCAGCGACTGACGCGCCTGAGCGGACACGTCTTCCGGTACGCTGCCGGTTTTTGGATCAACCGGGATCTGACCGGAAGTGATGATCATGCTGCCCAGGTCTACGCCCTGAACATATGGGCCGATTGCTGCTGGTGCATTTTCCGTCGCGATAGTTTTGCTCATGATATCTCCTGAATTACAGCGGTAATTGAGGCTGCATCAATCCACTTGAGGGATGCAGCCTCATGTCCCGGTCATTATAGGGAGCCGGGAATCCATAACCAACCCCAATTAGTTGGCGAGCACCACATAATGAGAAAACTCTTTTTCACAGTATTTGCATTTGAGTGCAATGTCGTCTACGCGTTTTTTCACTGAAAAACTGGAAGAAACCGGTTCTGCATGGCTGATACAGTTGCTGTTCGGGCAGACCAGCACGCTTTCGATACGCTCCGGCAGGCTGGGGCGGGATTTGCCCACAACGTCGTAATCATCAATGCGATTCACGGTGGCTTGCGGTGCGTACAGAGAGAGTTGGTTTACCTGCTCATCGGTCAGAAACGTGTTCTCAATTTTGATAAGGTCTTTGCGGCCCATTTCGCCCGACGGCAGATTAAGACCGATGGTGATGCGCTGGTCTGTTTCGGTCAGCTTGAACAGGGTCAGTAGCTTAAAACCGACCTGAGCGGGAATGTGGTCAATCACGGTGCCGCGTTTGATTGCTTCAACCTGAAGTTTGTTATCGTGTGTCATCTCTTTTCCCCTTACAGTGCCAGATCGCGATTCAGAACCAGTGCCAGTAACGCCTGGCGAGCGAAAATGCCGTTTCCAGCTTGCTGGAAGTACCAGGCGTGCGGTGTTTTGTCGACGTCGGTGGTGATCTCATCAATACGCGGCAGCGGGTGCAGAACCTTCATGTTTTCACGTGCGCCGTTCAGGTCGCTGGCGCGCAGGACAAACTGCGCTTTGACGTTGGCGTATTCAGAGGGGTCCAGGCGCTCTTTCTGCACGCGGGTCATATACAGAATGTCCACCTCAGCCATCACCTCTTCGAAGTTGCCGTGCAGACTCCAGGCAATGCCTTTCTCATCGAGCATATCAAGAATGTACTGCGGCATGGCCAGCGCATCCGGGGCGATGAAGTAGAAGCGATTACCTTCGAACTTTGCCAGCGCCTGCGTCAGAGAGTGCACGGTACGACCATATTTCAGGTCGCCGACCATCGCGATGTTCAGGTTATCCAGACGGCCTTGTGTCTCCTGAATGGTGAACAAATCCAGCAGCGTTTGGGTCGGATGCTGGTTAGAGCCGTCACCCGCATTCAAGACCGGTACGGTGCCGGAAAACTCGGTGGCCAGACGCGCTGCGCCTTCCTGTGGGTGGCGCATGACGATAGCGTCAACATAGGTGCTGATGACGGAAATGGTGTCCGCCAGCGTCTCGCCCTTTTTACCCAGAGAGGTGTTGCTGCTGTCGGAGAATCCGACCACGCTGGCACCCAGGCGGTGCATTGAGGTTTCGAATGATAAGCGGGTACGGGTTGAAGCCTCAAAGAAACAGCTGGCGATTACTTTGTGTTTAAGCAGCTCCGGCTGCGGGTTGGTTTTTAATTTCGCCGCGGTCGCCAGGACCAGATTGAGGTCATCGCGACTAAGGTCGTTTATGGAAATGATGTGTTTTTGATATAGCGGGTTAGCCATGTTTATCTCCTGACGCCTGGGCAAAAAAAAGCCCCTCAATTGAGGGGCTGGGAATAGGTGATCAACGGAAAGAAAAACGGCAGTCCGGCGTCTGTTTTCAGACGCGGTAAGACAGAATGTCGAACACACTGGACCATACTTCCTCCCGGCAAATTGTCCGCGATTATACTCAGCTCCGTTATGGGATCAAGCGATTAATGCACAAATTCCATAAGGAAAACGATTGAGGTGAGTGGAGTGGCGTTTTTACTGCATTTTTATTCGCTGCCAGAGCGACTGCCAAACGTGGCGAAAAACATGCGCTGTCGCAAAACATGATGAAATAGCGATGGTATGGCCGCTGTTTTTTTCGTATAACCTTTAAAATGAAACGATGTTTTAATTAAGGGGTGTAGGATGATCACAGGCAATATCCACAATCTGCAATCCTGGCTGCCGGAAGAGCTGCGCCAGGCTATTGAATATATCAAAGCAAACGTGACGGATGCGACTGAAAAGGGTAAGCATGATATCGACGGTAACCGCCTGTTCTATCTGATCTCAGAAGATATGACGGAACCGTTTGAGAAGCGCCGTGCCGAATTCCACGCCCGCTACCTCGATATTCAGATTGTCTTAAAAGGTCAGGAAGGGATGACATTCAGTACACAACCTGCGGGTGTGCCGGAGACGGACTGGCTGGCGGACAAAGACATTGCGTTTTTGCCTGAAGGCATTGAGGAAAAAACCGTCGTGCTGAGCGAAGGCGATTTCGTGGTGTTTTATCCAGGCGAAGTGCATAAGCCGCTGTGCGCGGTGGGCGCACCAGCGACAGTGCGTAAGGCTGTCGTGAAGATGCTGGTGCAGTAGAGGCATCTGAGTAAGCTTTTCCACTCACCCTCTCCCCATTGGGGATAGGGTGAGGATCCCAGACCATACCTTCCCCCGTTACATCCCGTTGCTTCCCATTTTGTGATCAAGTCTAAAAAACGCACAGACACCCCATTCCTCTGATTTACCTCTACGCACCGCCTGGATTACAGTGAAGTTAATTTAATGAACGCTGTTCTATAATATAGAACAAAGCCCTGATAAGGAGTTCCCATGGAACCAGCAGTGCAGTTCTCAGGCATTATTCCCCCGGTTTCGACGCTCTTTACGCCTGAAGGGCAATTCGACCCTCAACGCACCAGCGTACTGATTGACGACCTCATCACGGCGGGCGTGGATGGCCTTTTCTTCCTGGGTAGCGGGGGCGAATTCTCCCAGCTCTCGGTTGATGAACGTAAAGCCATCGCTGAGTTTGTTACGGAGCATGTGAATAAACGCGTGCCTGTGCTGATTGGTACCGGTGGCACCAACGCACGCGAGACCATCGCCCTGAGCCAGCATGCAGAACGTTGTGGCGCGGACGGCGTGGTGGTGATTAACCCGTATTACTGGAAAGTCTCGGAAGAGAATGTGATCCACTACTACCAGCAGGTGGCAGACAGCATTGCGCTGCCGATCATTCTCTATAACTTCCCGGCATTGACCGGGCAGGATCTCACTCCTGCCATCGTCAAGCGCCTGGTGGCGTCGCGCAACAATATCGTCGGCATTAAAGACACTATTGATTCTGTCGCCCATATCCGCAGCATGATCAACACCGTTAAGGCCGACTATCCCCACTTCTGCGTACTGTGCGGCTACGACGACCATCTCTTTAATACCTTATTGATGGGCGGCGATGGCGCGATTTCAGCCAGCGTGAATTTTGCGCCGCACTTGTCGGTAAACCTGCATCGCGCTTTCCTTGGCGGCGACCTCGGCACGGCGGCGAAAATTCATCAGAAGTTGGTGCAGGTACCGCAAATTTATCAACTCGATACACCGTTCGTGAATGTGATCAAAGAAGCGATGGTGCTGTGCGGGCGTGAGATGTCGACCTGGACGATGCCGCCTGCTGGCGTGCTGGATGACGGGCGTCGTGAGCAGCTAAAAGCGCTGCTTAAACGCCTTGAACTCTGCTGATCGGGAGCGCGCGAATCATGAGTATTAACGCTATTTTCACGCCGCAGGATGAACCGTTCTATGCGGTAAAAACGCACGCAGCGGGGCCACAGGGCGCGCTGCCGCTGACGCCGCAAATGCTGCTGGAGTCACCCAGCGGCAATCTTTTTGGCATGACACAAAACGCCGGGATGGGTTGGGATGCCAATAAACTCACCGGCAGAGAAGTGCTGTTGATTGGCACACAGGGCGGCATTCGCCACTCTGACGGTCGCCCTATCGCGCTGGGTTACCACACCGGGCATTGGGAGATTGGCCTGCAAATGTCAGCCGCGGCGAAAGAGATTACGCGTCTGAACGGTATCCCGTTTGCCGCGTTTGTCAGCGACCCGTGTGACGGGCGATCGCAGGGCACCCACGGTATGTTCGATTCACTGCCTTATCGCAATGATGCGGCAATTGTCTTTCGTCGCCTGATTCGCTCATTACCGACGCGACGGGCGGTGATCGGCGTCGCCACCTGCGATAAAGGGCTGCCAGCAACCATGATTGCGCTGGCATCAATGCACGATCTGCCGGTGATCCTTGTACCGGGCGGAGCGACGCTGCCGCCAACCTTTGGCGAAGATGCCGGGAAAATTCAGACCATCGGCGCGCGCTACGCGAATGATGAAATCAGCCTGAAAGAGGCCTCCGAGCTGGGTTGTCGCGCCTGCGCATCGCCCGGCGGCGGCTGTCAGTTCCTGGGTACGGCGGGGACGTCTCAGGTGGTCGCGGAGGCATTAGGGCTGGCGCTGCCGCACTCGGCGTTGGCACCATCGGGCCAGGATGTCTGGCTGGAGATCGCCCGCCAGTCGGCACGTGCTGTGATGGCGCTCGATGAAAAAGGCATTACTGCGCGCGACATTCTGACCGACAAAGCGATCGAGAATGCGATGGTGGTGCATGCGGCCTTTGGCGGCTCGACCAACCTGTTGTTGCATATCCCGGCCATCGCTCATGCAGCGAAATGTCGCCTGCCGGATGTAGCGCAGTGGAGTACCATCAATCGCAAGGTGCCACGGTTGGTGAGTGTGCTGCCCAACGGGCCGGATTATCACCCGACGGTGCGGGCGTTCCTTGCGGGGGGCGTACCGGAGGTGATGCTGCATTTGCGCCGACTGGGGCTGCTGCATGAAGATGTGATGACGGTGACTGGGCAGACGCTTGGTGAAAACCTTGACTGGTGGGAACACTCGGAGCGGCGCGAAAGATTCCGCCACTGCCTGCGCGAGCAGGACGGTGTTGAACCGGATGAGGTGATTCTGTCGCCGGAAGGGGCGAAGGCCAAAGGGATGACCTCAACGGTTGCATTCCCGGTAGGCAACATCGCGCCGGAGGGTTCGGTTATTAAAGCGACGGCAATTGATCCTTCTGTCGTGGATGACGACGGTATTTATCGCCACACGGGTGAGGCGCGGGTCTTTGTCTCGGAAGAGGCGGCGATCAAAGCCATCAAGCAGGGGCAGATACGCCAGGGCGATATTATGGTGATTATCGGCGGCGGCCCTTCCGGTACAGGAATGGAGGAGACCTACCAGCTGACTTCGGCACTGAAACATATCTCTTGGGGGAAAACTGTTTCGCTGATTACCGATGCACGCTTCTCGGGTGTGTCGACCGGGGCGTGTCTGGGGCATGTTGCGCCGGAAGCGCTGGCGGGTGGGCCGATCGGTAAATTGCGCGATGGTGATCACATTGAGATCGTGGTTGATCGCTTGTCGCTAAAAGGCAGTGTGAACTTCATTGGTAGCGCGGAGGCACAATTGACGCCGGAGGAAGGTGAAGCGGTGCTGGCAGCACGCGAGCTGCATCCAGGTCTGAAGGCTCACGACTACCTGCCTGATGACACGCGCCTGTGGGCCGCGCTGCAGGCGGTCAGCGGCGGTACCTGGAAAGGATGCATCTACGATACGGATAAAATTATTGAGGTTATTAATGCCGGGAAAAAAGCACTTGGTATTTAAATAATATTAATTTTTTTAATTAACCACCGGGTAAATATATCCGGTGGTTAATCACGTCTGATATAAAATTAATATCTCACAAATTCTTTTTGTTGAATAAAGTGAACCGTTATCACAGAAGTTAAAATACATAATCACTAAATCAAAAATGATAATTGCTGATACTAAAAATAAATTTCTACAATGGCACTCTGCAAGAATCATCTAATAAACATACGAATAAAGGGTGTATTCCTTACAAAGTGCGCGTTATGCATTTTATTTTGTAGGTCCCGACCATTCGGAATGTATTCCTCTCTTATGACCTGGAGGTAGACATGCATTTAACCATGAAAGATAAAATCGGTTACGGACTGGGAGACACTGCTTGTGGTTTTGTCTGGCAAGCCACGATGTTTTTACTGGCCTATTTTTATACCGATGTTTTTGGACTTTCTGCGGGCGTTATGGGAACACTGTTCCTGGTGTCCCGAGTACTGGATGCCGTGACCGATCCCTTGATGGGCCTGGTGGTGGATCGTACCCGCACGCGTTACGGGCAGTTCCGTCCTTACCTGTTATGGGGGGCGATCCCATTTGGTATTGTTTGTGTATTAACGTTCTATACGCCCGATTTTTCCGCCAACGGGAAAATTATCTACGCGAGCGTCACCTATATTTTGCTGACCCTGGTTTATACCTTCGTGAATGTGCCTTATTGCGCGATGCCGGGGGTGATTACCGCAGACCCTAAAGAACGTCATGCATTGCAGTCGTGGCGTTTTTTCCTTGCGGCGGCGGGTTCATTAGCCATTAGCGGCATAGCGCTTCCATTGGTGAATATCATTGGCAAAGGAAATGAACAGGCGGGTTATTTTGGCGCGATGTGCGTGCTTGGTGTTTGTGGTGTCGTGCTGCTGTTTATCTGTTTCTCGCTGACGAAAGAGCGTTACACTTTTGATATTCAACCAAGCGCTTCAGTTAAGAAAGACCTTAAGTTATTAATGGGTAATAGCCAGTGGCGAATTATGTGCGCCTTTAAGATGATGGCAACGGGCTCAAACGTAGTACGCGGTGGGGCGACGCTCTATTTCGTGAAATACGTCATGGATCACCCGGAGCTGGCGACGCAATTTCTGCTCTATGGCAGCCTCGCAACCATGTTCGGCTCGCTCTGTTCCTCACGCCTGTTGGGGCGTTTTGATCGTGTTACCTCGTTTAAGTGGATCATCGTGATCTACTCGCTGATTAGCCTGAGTATTTTCCTTGTCCCGGCCAACAATATCGCCCTTATCTTTGCGCTTAATATCCTGTTCCTGTTTGTCTTTAATACCACCACGCCGCTGCAATGGTTGATGGCGTCTGATGTGGTGGACTACGAAGAGAGCCGCAGCGGGCGTCGTCTTGATGGCCTGGTCTTCTCGACCTATCTCTTCAGCCTGAAAATCGGACTGGCGATTGGTGGGGCACTGGTGGGGTGGCTCCTCGCATTCTCCAGCTACTCTGCGGGAAGCGCGGTACAGTCGGATAACGTGCTGACCATGATAAAAGTCTTGTTCTGCATAGTGCCGGTTGTGCTCTATGTCGGCATGTTTACGCTGCTGTCGTTCTACAAACTGACCAGCCAGCGCGTCGAAGAGATTAGCCAGCAACTGCAACGCCAGCGCACCGCGCAGCCTGAAACGCAACCCGCTGATGCCGCCGCTGCGGTGAACTGAGGAGAGAATAATGTATCAGATTGAAAACCCTATCCTGACCGGTTTTAACCCAGACCCCTCCCTGTGCCGCGTGGGGGAGGATTACTACATCGCCACCTCCACCTTCGAGTGGTTCCCCGGCGTGCGTATTTATCACTCCCGCGATCTGAAAAACTGGTCGCTGGTCAGTACGCCGCTGGACAGCGTTACTCTGCTGGATATGAAAGGTAACCCGGATTCCGGTGGTATCTGGGCTCCTTGCCTGAGCTATGCCGACGGGCGCTTCTGGCTGCTGTACACCGATGTCAAAATTGTTGATTCGCCTTGGAAAAATGGCCGCAACTTTCTGGTGACTGCGCCATCAATTGAAGGGCCGTGGAGTGCACCCGTGCCGATGGGTAACGGGGGCTTTGACCCTTCACTGTTCCATGATACGGATGGCCGCAAATATTATATTTATCGCCCTTGGGGGCCGCGCCACCACAGTAACCCGCATAACACCATCGTGATGCAGGAATTCTTCGCCGATACGCAAACTCTCTCGCCGCTGCGTAAAACCCTGTTTACTGGCACGCCGTTGGGTTACACCGAAGGGGCGCATATTTATCGCCGCGAGGGCTATTACTATCTGCTGGTGGCGGAGGGGGGAACCAGCTACGAACATGCTGTGGTGGTGTTGCGCTCAACAAATATTGATGGGCCGTATGAGCTGCACCCGGACGTGACCATGATGACTAGCTGGCATCTGCCGGAAAATCCGCTGCAAAAGAGCGGCCACGGTTCGCTGCTGGAGACGCACACCGGCGAGTGGTATATGGCTTACCTGACAAGTCGCCCGCTGCATTTGCCGGGTATCCCGCGTCTGGCGGCCGGGGGGCGAGGATACTGCCCATTAGGACGCGAGACAGGCATTACGCGTATTGAGTGGCGCGATAGCTGGCCGTATGTCGAAGGTGGAAAACATGCCGCGTTGTCGGTGCCGGGGCCGCGTATGAGGGAGCAATCTGCCGTTAGTGCGGGAGTGTGGCATGCGAATTTCGACAGCGCGCGTCTCGACCCGGAACTGCAAACTCTGCGTATTCCCTTTGATGAACAGCTTGGGTCGCTAACTGCCCGACCCGGCTTTTTGCGTCTGTTTGGTAATGACTCGTTGAATTCCACCTTTACCCAATCGACTGTCGCCCGCCGCTGGCAGCATTTCCGCTTCCGTGCTGAGACGCAGATGGCCTTCTCACCTCGCCACTTTCAGCAGAGCGCCGGGTTAACCTGTTATTACAACAGCAAAAACTGGACGTACTGTTTTATGGATTGGGAAGAGGAGCGCGGACGAACGCTGAAAATTATTCAGCTCGACCATAACGTAGCGCACTGGCATCTTTACGATAACCCCATTTTGGTACCGGAAGCGGCGGAGAATGTTTGGCTGCGCGTGGATGTTGATACGCTTGAATATCGCTACAGTTATTCATTCGATGGGCAACACTGGCAGACGATCCCGCTCACGTTTGAAGCCTGGAAACTCTCTGATGACTATATCGGTGGAAGAGGTTTCTTTACCGGCGCGTTTGTTGGCCTGCACTGTGAAGATATCAGCGGCGACGGTTGCTACGCTGATTTTGCTTCGTTCTCGTATCAGCCTGAAGCATAACGGCGAGCTGGGTTATCGCGCGCGATAGCCCAGCGTTTTTGATAGCCCCAGCCCGGCGTCCATCAACATCTGGCGATAGGTCGCCAGCTCGCTATCGCTTACGCGTGAGGTGAGGGTGGAAAGGCTGAGTGCGGCAATGACGCGCGATTCATGATTCCATACCGGTACCGCTATGCAACGCACACCTTGTTCGTTTTCTTCGTTATCACTTGCGTAGAGGTTTTGGCGGGTTTGCGCCAGCGCCGCCAGCATTGCGGCGCGGTCAGTGATGGTGGAGGGTGTAAAGCGTGTGAATGGGTACCCTTCCAGCAACGCGGCGAGTTCTTCGTTGTCCAGCCAGGCCAGTAATACTTTGCCGATAGCGGTGGCATGTACGGGCAGTCGGCGGCCAATTCGTGAATAGGCAATCGCGGCCTGTTTGCCTTCGATTTTCTCGATGTAGATACCTTCGTTACCGTCCAGAATACCCAGATGGGTGGTTTGCCCGGTCTCCTGCGAAAGTACCGTCAGCCAACTTTTCGCCTTCTGACGAATATCCATCGTGCTAACCACAAAATGCCCGCGTTCGACCAGTTTCATCCCGAGGCAGTATTTACCGTTTTCCGGGTTCTGATCGATATAGCCGTGGAGTTGCAGGGTTTTGAGAAGAGAATGGAGGGTGCTTTTGCTCAATCCCATCTGTTTACTGATTTCGGTGATTTTGAGTTCCGTTGACTGCTCATTAAACAAGTCGAGGATCTGCAAAGCACGTTCAACAGACTGAATTATTGGCATAATTTATTACCGTCCACGAAGGGTTCTCCTCGTGTGACCGTACTATTTTCGGGGGGGAAAAGCAATGCCGAATGGCGGCCTTAAACACTGCGCCATCCGGTAACGCAACTTACTGGCTTAACGTCGCCACCATTACCGCTTTGATGGTGTGCATACGGTTTTCTGCCTGATCAAAGACAATGCTTGCCGCAGACTCAAATACCTCATCGGTGACTTCCATACCGCCATGCAAACCATACTCCTGTGCCATTTTCTTACCGAGGGTGGTCTGGTCATCGTGGAACGCGGGCAGACAGTGGAGGAATTTCACCTGCGGGTTACCGGTTAGCGCCATCATCGCGCTATTCACCTGATATTCACGTAGCAGCGCGATACGCTCAGCCCACTTCTCTTTGGCTTCCCCCATCGACACCCACACATCGGTATAGATAAAGTCAGCGCCTTTCACGCCTGCCGAAATCTCTTCGGTCAGTGTGATATTACCGCCGTTTTTCTGCGCCATCGCCTTGCATTCCGCCACAAGGGACGCGTCCGGCCAGCAGGAGGTTGGCGCAACCAAACGTAAATTCAGCCCCGTTAATGCCGCCGCTTCCAGCATCGAATTGCCCATGTTGTTACGCGCATCGCCTGCATACACCAGCGTCATTTCATTGAACGCTTTGCCCGGCAGATGCTCCTGCATGGTCAGCAGATCAGCCAGTAATTGCGTCGGGTGAAATTCATTGGTCAGGCCGTTCCACACCGGCACACCGGCATACGCCGCCAGCGTTTCGACAATCTCCTGGCCGTAGCCGCGATACTGTATGCCGTCGTAGATGCGGCCCAGCACGCGCGCGGTATCTTTGATAGATTCTTTATGGCCAATCTGGCTGCCGCTGGGGCCGAGGTATGTCACGCGGGCGCCTTGATCGTATGCGGCAACTTCGAAAGAGCATCGGGTACGGGTCGAGTCTTTTTCGAAGATGAGCGCGATATTTTTACCGGTCAGTTTTGGTGTTTCGTTACCGTTTTTCTTATCGGTTTTCAGCTGCGCGGCGAGTTGCAGCAGAGTGGTAAGTTCAGCAGAGGTGAAATCAAGCAATTTCAAGAAATGCTTCTGATAAAACGCAGACATGGTTCCCTCACATGGTTAAGACCACTTGTTGAATTAAAATTCAATTTATATGGATGATTATTCATTTGCAACCCTGTTTAACAAATCTTTGCTGGAAAGGTGGAGGCAATGTCAGCGGTATGTGACAATAAGAGTATCGGCAGGACATTATGAGGAATCAGCCATGGCAAACCCGGAACTACTGGAAGAGCAGCGTGAAGAGACGCGCTTGATTATTGAAGAATTACTCGAGGATGGCAGCGATCCCGACGCGCTGTACACCATTGAGCATCACCTTTCCGCAGATGACTTCGAAACGCTGGAGAAAGCTGCAGTAGAAGCGTTCAAACTCGGCTATGAAGTGACCGAGCCGGAAGAGCTGGAAGTGGAAGAGGGCGACACGGTCATTTGCTGCGACATCCTCAGCGAATGCGCGCTGAACGCTGAGATCATCGACGCTCAGGTTGAACAATTGATGAATCTGGCAGAGAAGTTTGAAGTGGAATACGACGGCTGGGGAACGTACTTTGAAGACCCTAACGGCGAAGACGGCGACGATGAAGATTTCGTCGACGAAGACGACGACGGTGTGCGCCACTAAGTTCCAGATGCTATACGGTACGACAGCGCCTGCTGTCGTACCTTAATGACAGGTTACCAATGGATTACCCGCAAATACTCTCTCCGGTTCTCTCTTTTCTGCAATGCCCAACGCCAAAGGCGTGGCTCGATAAAGCCCGCGATCCGGCGAATCTCCCGCTGCTGTTAACTGACCACCTGGTGTGTGAGCTGAAAGCCGCGCAAACGGCGATGCTGCTGGTGCGTAAATATGTTGCGGATAAACAGGGGGCTGATGCGTTGCTCGCCTGGCTACAACCCTACGAAGCGTTTGCCTTCCGTGAAGGGCCGGAGCCTGATTTCGTCGCCCTGCATAAGCAGATCGGCAAAAGCGCGATGCCGCAGACCGACGACCCGTGGGGGCAGGCGTTGATCGACAGCATGGTGCTGCTGATCAAAGAGGAGTTGCATCACTTCTGGCAGGTGCGCGAGGCCATGACCGCGCGCCAGATCCCGTATGTGAAGATCACTGCCAGCCGCTATGCCAAAGGGATGCTGAAAGAGGTGCGTACCCACGAGCCGCTGACGCTGATTGATAAGCTGATTTGCGGGGCGTATATCGAGGCGCGTTCCTGCGAGCGTTTTGCCGCGCTGGCACCGTATCTTGATGAGCCGTTGCAGAAGTTTTATCTCTCGTTGCTGCGTTCAGAAGCGCGTCACTATCAGGATTACCTGGCGCTGGCGCAGCAGGTGTCGAAAGTGGATATCACGCCGCGCGTTCGCTTCTTTGGTGAAGTGGAGGCGGCGTTAATCACCTCGCCGGACGATGAGTTTCGTTTTCACAGCGGTGTGCCGATGTGATTGTCTGCCCGATAGGCGTACTGCGTCGGGCAAACTTACAGACCTTTCAGCATCCGCACTTCGCAATCCACATGTCCGGTGCAGCCCAGCGGTTCGCTGATGTGCTCAAAGCCTAAATGTTCATACAGGCCGATGGCTTCACGCAGAAACGCGGTGGTTTCCAGATAGCAGCGTTTGAAGCCCTGTTCGCGGGCGTGATCGAGCGCCATTAGCGCCAGTTTCTTCGCCAGCCCCTGGCCGCGTACCGTCGACAGAAAATACATCTTCTGCAATTCACAAATATCCGGTTCGCTACAGGAAAGTGGCGCAATACCGCCGCCGCCCACCACGCGACCATTTTGCTCTACCACCCAATACGCGTGGCCAGGCTGGCTGTAAAGCTGGTACAGCTCATCCAGATTCGGATCGGCAACGGTATAGCCTTTGTCGGCGGTCAGGCCGTATTCGGCAGAGACCTGACGGATGACGCTGGCCACCGCGGGATTATCGTCAGCGGTGATCAGGCGCAGGGTCGCCGCGACCGGAGATATAACACTCATAGCGAAACTCGAAATAAATAGTGACAGATATACGCAGTTAATAACACCGCAGGGCAGGGGAGTGCAAGAGAGGATAATTCAGGAACGAATGTATTGTGCGCCTGATAAAGCGCACAATACATTGATATTGCAACGGACTGTAGGCCGGGTAAGCGTAGCGCCACCCGGCATTTGATTACAGCGCGGCGATAACCGCCTGCTGCTCAACCAGTTTCGCTTTCGCTTCCGCGTAACCGTCCAGCTTCTCACGCTCTTTGGCGATCACCGCTTCCGGTGCGCGCGCCACAAAGCCTTCGTTAGACAGTTTGTTTTCGATGCGGCTGATTTCGCCTTCGATTTTCGCCACTTCTTTCGCCAGGCGCGCCAGCTCATCTTCTTTGTTGATGAGGCCAGCCATCGGGATCAGCAGCTCAGCGCCGTCGATGATTTTGGTCACGGATACCGGACCTTTGTCATCGGCTGGCAGCACGGTGATGCTCTCCAGACGCGCCAGGTTCAGCAGGAAGCTACGGTTGTCGTTCACACGACGCTCCGCGTCCTGGCTGCAACCGCGCAGCAGCAGTTCCAGCGGTTTACCCGGTGCGATGTTCATTTCCGCACGGACGTTACGTACCGCAATGATCGCCTGTTTCAGCCACTCGGTGTCAGACGCCGCCGCTTCATCAACCTGAGACGCATCGTACTGTGGGAACGGCTGCAGCATGATGGTGTCGGCGGTGATGCCGCAAATCACTTTCACGCGCTGCCAGATGGTTTCCGTGATGAACGGGATGATCGGGTGCGCGAGGCGCAGCAGACCTTCCAGCACGGTCACCAGAGTATGGCGAGTGCCGCGCAGTTCAGACTCAGAACCACCGTTCATCACCGGCTTGGTCAACTCCAGATACCAGTCGCAGAACTGGTTCCAGGTGAACTCGTACAGGATGCCTGCAGCGATATCGAAGCGGTAGTTATCCAGCGCTTCGCGGTAGGCTTTGATGGTCTGGTTGAATTCCGCCAGGATCCAGCGATCTGCCAGCGACAGGGTCATTTCGCCGCCGTTGAAGCCGCAATCCTGCTCTTCGGTGTTCATCAGCACAAAGCGGCTGGCGTTCCACAGTTTGTTACAGAAGTTACGGTAACCCTCCAGGCGCTTCATATCCCAGTTGATATCGCGACCGGTAGAGGCAAGTGCGGCCAGGGTGAAGCGCAGGGCGTCGGTGCCGTGTGGCTCAATGCCGTCCGGGAACTGCTTCTCGGTGCGCTTACGGATTTTCTCCGCCAGCTGCGGCTGCATCATGTTGCCGGTACGTTTCTCCAGCAGGTCTGCCAGGGAAATGCCGTCGACCATATCCAGCGGGTCAATAACGTTGCCCTTGGATTTGGACATCTTCTGGCCTTCGTCGTCACGAATCAGACCGGTCATGTAGACGGTATGGAACGGAACCTGCGGCTTGCCGTTTTCATCTTTGATGAAGTGCATGGTCATCATGATCATGCGGGCAATCCAGAAGAAGATGATGTCGAAGCCGGAGACCATTACGCTGGATGGGTGGAACTGACGCAAGGCGTCGGTGTTTTCCGGCCAGCCGAGAGTGGAGAAGGTCCACAGCGCGGAGGAGAACCAGGTATCGAGAACGTCTTCGTCCTGACGAAGCGCAATGTCGGCACTCAGGTTGTTTTCCTTCCGCACTTCGTCTTCGGTGCGACCCACGTAGACGTTGCCTTCGTTGTCGTACCATGCAGGGATACGGTGACCCCACCACAGCTGACGGGAGATACACCAGTCCTGAATATCACGCATCCAGGAGAAATACATGTTTTCGTACTGCTTCGGCACGAACTGAATGTCGCCGTTCTCAACCGCTTCAACCGCCGGTTTCGCCAGCACGTCAGCACGCACGTACCACTGGTCGGTCAGCATCGGTTCGATAACCACGCCGCCACGGTCGCCGTAAGGAACGGTCAGGTCGTGCGGTTTAATCTCTTCCAGCAGGCCGAGCGCGTCAACGGCAGCCACCACCGCTTTACGGGCGGCAAAGCGCTCCAGATTCTGGAACTCCGCCGGGATGTCGCTGGCGTAGACGTCAGATTCTTCACCTTTGGTATCAAAGACCTGGGCGCTTTCACGGATGTCACCGTCAAACGTCAGGATGTTGATCATTGGCAGGGCGTGACGTTTACCGACTTCATAGTCGTTAAAGTCGTGCGCCGGGGTGATTTTCACGCAGCCGGTGCCTTTTTCCATATCGGCGTGGTCATCGCCCACAATCGGAATGCAGCGGTTTACCAGCGGCAGCACCACGAATTTGCCAATCAGATCTTTATAACGCGGATCTTCCGGGTTTACGGCCACGCCGGTATCGCCCAGCAGGGTTTCCGGACGCGTGGTAGCGACAACCAGGTAATCTTTACCGTCTGCGGTTTTCGCGCCGTCGGCCAGCGGATAGCGGATGTGCCACATCGAGCCTTTAGACTCGCGGTTTTCCACTTCCAGGTCAGAGATGGCGGTGCGCAGTTTCGGGTCCCAGTTGACCAGGCGTTTGCCACGGTAAATCAGGTCTTCTTTGTAGAGGCGTACGAAGACTTCTTTCACGGCATTGGAAAGACCTTCGTCCATGGTGAAGCGCTCGCGCTCCCAGTCCACGGAGTTACCGAGACGGCGCATCTGACGGGTAATGGTGCCGCCGGATTCCGCTTTCCACTGCCAGATTTTGTCGATGAACGCGTCGCGTCCGTAATCGTGACGGGTTTTACCTTCTTCAGCGGCAATCTTGCGCTCAACCACCATCTGGGTGGCGATACCGGCATGGTCGGTCCCCGCCTGCCAGAGGGTGTTTTTACCCTGCATGCGCTGGTAGCGGATCATGGTATCCATGATGGTTTGCTGGAAGGCGTGACCCATATGCAAACTGCCGGTGACGTTCGGCGGCGGGATCATGATGCAGAAGGATTCTTTACTTTCATCACCGTTTGGCTTGAAGTAGCCCTGCTGTTCCCAGTGCTCGTAAAGCGGCTGTTCGATATCTTGTGGGTTGTATGTCTTTTCCATTATTTCCAGGTTGCCGTATTCAGGTTAAAACCAGCCACGCGGTAGGCTTTGTAGCGTTCACGCGCCAGTTGTTTCAGAGAATCTTCGTAAGGAACGAAGTCTATCACTTCTGTGAAAGCGGTGGCAAAATCTGCAAAGTTTGTTCGCAGGCTGATCAAGATATCCCGCGGGCTGCTGTTGCGTTTTTGCGGCCAGGCAATTTCAACCGGCGCGCCGCCTCTTGGGCCTTCACCCGCCAGATTATGTGGAACAAAACGGTCAGCCGGTCTTGCCCACAGCGCTTCATCCAGACGAATGGCCTGCTGCTCATCTTCACAGGCAATCAGCACGCGCTTGCCACTGCGCCAACGTTCTGCGGCAACGTCGCACACCAGTTGTTCGACAGCGCTTAAGCCATCGACGGTGGTGTCGTTGTCCAGAATGTAGAACGTTGCATTCTTCATATATGGGGTTTCTTGTTGTGGATTTAAACGTATTGCCCGGTGGCGCTGCGCTTACCGGGCCTACGGTATCGTCACGTTGTAGGCCGGGTAAGGCGAAGCCGCCACCCGGCATTTAACATCACTCTTCGCCGTTAAACCCGGCGCGGTTGAGCAGGAACTGCGACAGCAACGCGACCGGACGACCGGTTGCACCTTTCGCTTTGCCGGAACGCCATGCGGTACCGGCGATATCCAGGTGCGCCCAGTTGTATTTACGGGTAAAGCGCGACAGGAAGCAGCCTGCGGTGATTGCCCCGCCAGGACGCCCGCCGATGTTGGCCATATCCGCAAAGTTAGACTCCAGTTGCTCCTGGAACTCATCGCCCAGCGGCAGACGCCATGCGCGGTCACCCGCTTGCTCGGACGCGCTAATGAGCTCGTGCGCCAGCGGATTATGGTTCGACATCAAACCGGTGATGTGATGGCCCAGCGCAATCACGCAAGCCCCGGTCAGGGTCGCCACGTCAATCACCGCTTCTGGCTCAAAACGCTCAACGTAGGTTAATACGTCGCACAGCACCAGACGGCCTTCGGCATCGGTGTTCAGCACTTCAACGGTCTGACCGGACATGGTGGTCAACACGTCGCCCGGACGATAAGCTCGCCCGCCCGGCATGTTTTCACAGCCCGCCAGCACACCGATGACGTTAATCGGCAACTGCAGTTCCGCCACCATGCGCATCACGCCGTACACTGCCGCCGCGCCGCACATGTCGTACTTCATCTCGTCCATACCTTCGGCAGGCTTGATGGAGATACCACCGGAGTCAAAGGTCAGCCCTTTACCAACCAGTACGATCGGGCGTACGTCTTCGGACGGATTGCCTTTGTATTCGATAACCGACATCAGCGATTCGTTTTGCGAACCGTTGCCCACCGCAAGGTAGGAGTGCATGCCCAGCTCTTTCATCTGCTGTTCGCCGATGACGCGGGTAATGACGTTTTTGCTGTAGGAATCTGCCAGCTGACGCGCCTGCGAAGCCAGATAACCGGCGTTGCAGATGTTTGGCGGCATATTGCCAAGATCTTTTGCTGCCTTGATACCGGCGGCAATCGCCAGACCGTGCTGGATCGCGCGTTCGCCGCTGGTTAGCTCACGGCGGGTTGGCACGTTGAAGACCATTTTACGCAGCGGACGACGCGGTTCGCTTTTGTTGGTTTTCAGTTGATCAAAACTGTACAGCGTCTCTTTGGCTGTCTCGACCGCCTGGCGCACTTTCCAGTAGTTATTACGGCCTTTGACGTGCAGTTCGGTCAGGAAGCAAACGGCTTCCATTGAGCCAGTATCATTCAGTGTATTGATGGTTTTCTGAATGACCTGCTTGTACTGACGCTCATCAAGTTCGCGCTCTTTGCCACAACCAATAAGGAGAATTCGCTCGGACAAAACGTTCGGCACATGGTGCAACAATAGCGTCTGCCCCGGTTTTCCTTCCAGTTCGCCACGGCGCAGCAGTGCGCTAATGTACCCGTCGCTGATCTTATCGAGCTGTTCTGCAATCGGAGAGAGGCGACGCGGTTCAAAGACGCCCACGACGATGCAGGCACTCCGCTGTTTCTCCGGGCTACCGCTTTTTACACTGAACTCCATGCACTACACTCCTGATTCTTAAAGACAACGGCGGTGGCTACGGATAGAATTGCAAGCTTTCGTAACTCATGTCCGCTGTTGCGGTGACTTCGTGTTAATCTTAACGTTATTACGGTATTGGCACGTCAGAACAATTTTCTGAGAGGTGAATCCGTTGAGTATAATAGTCTTAGCGACGATTTCGACGACTCAAGAGAATAAATGACGTTTAAGCCATGAAACAAGCTAAAATCCTGCAAAAGACGAGTTTTTACGGGCGTATTTAAAGTGATAATCATAAGATATCTGGTACGGGAGACGCTCAAAAGCCAACTTGCGATCCTTTTCATCTTGCTTTTGATCTTCTTTTGTCAAAAGTTAGTGAGGATCCTCGGTGCGGCGGTTGACGGTGATATTCCGGCAAATCTGGTGTTCTCTCTACTGGGGCTGGGCGTGCCTGAAATGGCGCAGCTCATTCTGCCTCTCAGCCTGTTCCTCGGGCTGCTGATGACGCTGGGCAAACTGTATACTGAAAGTGAAATTACGGTCATGCACGCCTGCGGGTTGAGCAAAGCCGTCCTGGTAAAAGCCGCCATGGTACTGGCGTTGTTTACTGGTATTGTCGCTGCGGTCAACGTCATGTGGGCGGGACCTTTATCATCTAAACATCAGGATGAAGTGCTGGCGGAGGCGAAAGCTAACCCCGGTATGGCTGCGCTTGCGCAGGGGCAATTCCAGCAGGCAACCAATGGCAGCTCGGTCCTGTTTATCGAAAGTGTCGATGGCAGCGACTTCAAAGACGTGTTTCTCGCGCAAATACGTCCGAAAGGCAACGCCCGTCCTTCCGTGGTGGTGGCTGATTCCGGACATTTGACGCAGCTTCGCGACGGCTCTCAGGTGGTCACCCTGAATCAGGGGACACGCTTTGAAGGGACCGCGTTGTTACGTGATTTCCGCATTACCGATTTCCAGAACTATCAGGCGATTATCGGGCATCAGGCGGTTGCGCTGGATCCCAATGATTCCGAGCAGATGGATATGCGCTCGCTGTTGTCGGCCAAAACCGATCGTGCCCGGGCGGAACTACACTGGCGCCTGACGCTGGTGTTTACCGTATTTATGATGGCGCTGATGGTCGTGCCGCTGAGCGTGGTGAACCCACGTCAGGGGCGCATCCTGTCAATGCTCCCGGCGATGTTGCTGTATCTGCTGTTCTTCCTTGTGCAGACCTCCCTGAAATCCAATGGCGGCAAAGGCAAACTGGACCCGGCTCTCTGGATGTGGGCGGTGAACCTGGCGTATCTGGCGTTGGCGATTGGCCTGAACTTGTGGGATACGGTGCCGGTACGCCGTCTGCGTGCCCGTTTTCTGCGTAGAGGAGCGGTGTAATGCAGCCATTTGGTGTACTTGACCGCTATATCGGTAAAACCATTTTCACCACCATCATGATGACGCTGTTCATGCTGGTGTCGCTCTCCGGCATCATCAAGTTCGTCGACCAGCTGAAAAAAGCCGGGCAGGGGAGCTACGATGCGCTGGGTGCTGGGATGTATACCCTGCTCAGCGCGCCAAAAGATGTGCAGATCTTCTTCCCGATGGCGGCTTTGTTGGGCGCGTTGCTGGGGCTGGGGATGCTGGCGCAGCGCAGCGAACTGGTGGTGATGCAGGCTTCTGGCTTCACCCGCATGCAGGTGGCGCTGTCGGTCATGAAAACGGCCATTCCACTGGTGCTGTTGACGATGGCAATTGGCGAGTGGGTTGCGCCGCAGGGCGAGCAGATGGCGCGTAACTATCGTGCTCAGCAAATGTATGGCGGCTCGTTGCTCTCTACCCAGCAAGGGTTGTGGGCAAAAGACGGCAACAACTTTGTGTATATCGAACGGGTTAAAGGCGATACGGAGCTGGGCGGGATCAGTATCTACGGTTTCAACGAGCAGCGCCGTTTGCAGTCGGTGCGTTACGCCGCTTCTGCGAAATTCGATGCTGAGCACAAAGTATGGCGTCTGTCGCAGGTCGATGAGTCCAACCTGACCAATCCGAAGCAAATCACCGGTTCGCAGACGGTGAGCGGTACCTGGAAAACCAACCTGACGCCGGACAAACTCGGTGTGGTCGCGTTAGATCCAGATGCGCTCTCCATCAGCGGCCTGCACAGCTACGTGAAGTATCTGAAGTCGAGTGGTCAGGACGCCGGACGCTACCAGCTCAATATGTGGAGTAAAGTGTTCCAGCCGCTCTCTGTGGCCGTCATGATGCTGATGGCGCTGTCGTTCATTTTCGGCCCGCTGCGTAGCGTTCCGATGGGGGCGCGTGTTGTCACCGGTATCAGCTTTGGTTTTGTCTTCTACGTGCTTGACCAGATCTTTGGTCCACTGACGCTGGTTTATGGCATTCCGCCGATTATTGGCGCGCTGTTGCCGAGCGCCTCGTTCTTCCTGATTAGCCTCTGGTTGATGCTGCGGAGATCGTAATCCTGCTACCCTCCCGTGTTACGGGAGGGTGCATGTCTCACCTTAGCGTTTTCTCCCGCCCAGTAAGCTGCCCAACATCCCGCGTATAATTTGATTGGTGACCTGACGGGCTGCGCTTTTGGCAACACTCTGTACGACACCATCACGTTTACCGCCGCGTGGCCCGGTACTGCCAAACAGAATGTCTTTCAACCCACCGAGAATACCATCGTCAACCGCGACCTCTTTGCCTTTCACCGTCGGGTTGTTCTGCTGTTCTGTGCTGGCCTGCACACCCTTTTGCAGCCTCTCGTAAGCGGATTCGCTATCCACCTCTTCCTCATACTTACCGTACAGGGCTGAGTGATTAATTAACCCATTGCGTTCATCGTCGGTGAGTGGTCCCATCCGCGAGCAGGGCGCAATGACCATTGCGCGCTCCACCACCGACGGACTGCCTTTAGCATCAAGAAACGAGATTAGTGCTTCACCAGTGCCTAACTCCTGAATGGCTTTTTCGGTATCAAATGCCGGATTCGCTCGCATTGTCTGCGCTGCGGTTTTCACCGCTTTCTGATCTTTCGGTGTGAAGGCGCGCAGGGCATGCTGTACACGGTTACCCAACTGCCCGAGCACGTTGTCGGGTATGTCGGACGGGTTCTGTGAGACGAACCAGACGCCAACGCCTTTTGAACGGATCAGGCGAATAACCTGCTCGATTTTATCCAACAACACCTGTGGCGCGTCGTTGAACAACAGATGCGCCTCGTCGAAGAAGAAAACCAGCTTCGGCTTCTCCAGATCACCCGCTTCCGGCAGTTGCTCGTAAAGTTCGGAGAGCATCCAGAGCAGGCTGGCGGCATACAGTTTTGGCATCTGGTAAAGTTTTTCTGCGCTGAGGATGTTGATAATCCCTTTACCGTTTGCGTCGACGCGCATCCAGTCGGTGATCTCCAGCATCGGCTCGCCAAAGAAGTGGGTCGCGCCCTGTTGCTCGAGGGTCAGCAGGCCACGCTGTATCGCCCCCACCGATGCGCTACTGATATTGCCGTACTGATTCTGGAAGGATTTGGCATTATCGCCAATGTATTGCGTAATGGCCCGCAGGTCTTTGAAATCCAGCAGCAACAGCCCCTGGTCATCGGCAATACGAAAGATAATATCAAGGACGCCGGACTGGACCTCGTTCAGGTTCAGCAGACGCGCGAGCAGTAGCGGCCCGAGATCGGAGATGGTCGCCCGCACCGGATGGCCTTTTTCGCCGAAAATATCCCACACCACCACTGGATTGGCGTGGGGCTGCCAGTCGGCGATACCGATGTTTTTTAGCCGGGTAAGCAGTTTTTCCGAGGCTACGCCCTCTTCAGCCACGCCCGTCAGATCGCCTTTCACATCCGCCATAAACACCGGAATGCCGATTTCCGACAGCGATTCGGCCAGCTTTTGCAACGTGACTGTTTTACCCGTCCCCGTCGCGCCGGTAATCAGCCCGTGACGGTTCGCCATGCCTGGCAGTAAGAACAGCTCGGTTTCTGGCGTGCGGGCAATTAACAAGGGTGCGCTCATGAGATTTCCTCCATTTATCCTGCCTGGAGTATAGGCAATGTGAATGAAAGAGAATATGCGAAGGGGAGAGAAAATAACTTATAGCGTATTGCCGTGGTAAATCTGATACCCCAAATCCACGGTATTGTGGTTATGGTCGTTGTTCTTGATTTTGCTCAGCAACATTTGCGCCGCCGTACGGCCAATGTCAAATCGTGGGGTGATCACGCTGGCGAGGCTTGGGATCATCTGCCTGCCCATTTCCAGCCCGTGGAACCCGGCAATGGAGATCTGTTCCGGGACGACAAGTTCACGTTCGCGGCACAGCAGCAGTGCGCCCATCGCAATATCGTCGTTGGTGCAGAATACGCCGTCTAAATCCGGGTGTGCAGCGAGCGCGTCACGCATCATTTGTGTGCCCAGATGAATGGATGAGATAGCGCGAGGGTTAACACGCAGTGGCTCCAGACCACGGCGCGTCATGGCGTCGCAGTAACCGCGATAGCGCTGCTCATCACGGACATCATCTTTCGAACCCAGGTAGAGAATTTTGTGCCGCTGGCGTTTATCTAACATGGTGCTGACCATATCAAACGCCGCCTGGCGGTTATCGAATCCCACCTCCATGTCCAGACGATCGCCCTGAATATCCATCAGCTCCACCACCGGAATGTTGGCAGAACGCATAAATTTAACAGTGCGCAGGGTGTGGTATTTCTCGGAAAGAATAATGCCGTCGATATTATACGAGAGCAGGTTGATCACCGACTCTTCCTCGGATTCCCGATCGTAATTGTAGTTGGCGATCAGCGTCTGATAGTTATGGTCTGAGGTCACCGACTCTATACCGGCGAGAATATCGGCGAACAACTGGTTTTGAAAAGAGGGGATCAGCACGCCAAGCGTATAGCTTTGCGCATTCAGCAGCATCGCGGGTGCCCGGTTGGGGATGTAATTGATCTCCTCCATAATCTGCGCGATACGTTCACCGGTTTCCTTTGCGACCTTTTTCGGCGAGCGGATGTAGCGGCTCACCGTCATTTTAGTCACGCCCGCCAGGGTGGCGATATCTTGCAAAGAAATTCTGTGGTTCCTCATCTTTTCTCCTGAGCCGGGGAACGCAGACTTTCGTTCCCCGGTGATGCCGAATTAATGCAGGACGGCGTTCAGCGTCAGAACCCCGAGGAGTCCCATAATGGAAATCAGCGTTTCCATTACCGTCCAGGTACGCAACGTTTCTCCAACGCTGAGATTAAAATAACCTTTAAACAGCCAGAAGCCAGGATCGTTAACGTGTGAAGCAATCACGCTGCCCGCACCGGTTGCCAGCACCATCAGTGCCGGGTCGGCATGAGTGACGTTAATTATCGGCAATACCACGCCTGCGGTGGTAATGGCTGCGACGGTCGCTGAACCGAGCGCGATGCGTAGCAACGCCGCTACTGTCCAGCACATCAGCAGCGGAGAGAGCGAAGTGCCGGTCATCAAGTGCGAGATATATTGACCCACGCCGCTGTCCACCAGAACCTGCTTAAACGCACCGCCGCCGGCGATGATAAACACAATCATCGCAATCGCGCCGATAGAGTTGCCAATGATATCCATAATTTGCTCTATCGTACGTCCGTTACGTCGACCGAGAGTAAAAATGGCGAGCACGATGGCGATAAACAACGCGACCGCAGGGTTACCAATAAACTCAAAGAACACCCGCACGCTGTTGGTCTTAGGCAGCGTAATTTCGCACACCGCCGCTACCGCCATCAGTATTACCGGGATAACGGCCGCAAAGATACTGTTCCAGAACGACGGCATCTCTGCTTCGGTGAATAAATGCGGGTTGAATAAACCTTCAGGCGGCGCTTTTTCAAAGCGGGTCAATAGTTTGGAAAACAGCGGCCCGGCGACAATCACCGTCGGGATAGTAATGATAAAGCCGTACAGCAGGGTGGTGCCGAGATTAGCCTCGAAGATGGTGGCAATCGCGGTTGGCCCCGGATGCGGCGGCAAAAAACAGTGGGTAACGGATAGTGCCGCAACCATCGGCACGCCGACATACAGCAGCGGCAGACCGGAGGAGGCCACCACCGTAAACACCAGCGGCAGCAGCAGAACAAAACCGACCTCGAAGAACATTGCCAGGCCGACAACCAGGCCGGTGATGACCAGCGCCCACTGCACACGTTTCTTACCGAATGTACCAATCAGCGTGGTAGCGATGCGCTGGGCGGCGCCGGTATCAGAAATCAGCTTACCGAGCATTGCGCCGAACCCGAGGATCATCGCCAGCCCGCCGAGCGTACCGCCGATCCCATTTTGTATAGAGTGCAGAACGGCCTGTGCATCCATCCCTTCGGCAAAACCGACGACGGCTGCAACCAGTACCAGGGCAATAAAGCCGTTAACTTTAAAGCCAATCATCAGGACCAGAAGCAGCGCGACGCCTGCCGCAATTATGATTAATGGCATAATCGTATCTCTTATAGTTGCCAAAAAAGCAGCGCCAGGGCGCTGCGTGGTGTTGCGTTGCGTCAGACGGCGACCAGCATGCCGCCATCGACAAACAACAGGTGCCCGTTAACAAAATCAGAAGCTTTAGAAGAGAGGAATACCGCGGCGCCAATCAGCTCCTGCGGATCGCCCCAGCGTGCGGCTGGCGTACGTTTGCACAGCCAGGAGGTGAAGGCTTCATCTTCAACCAGCGCTTTGGTCATTTCGGTTTTGAAGTAGCCTGGTGCGATACCGTTCACCTGGATATTGTGACGTGCCAGCTCAACGCACATTCCGCGGGTGAGCATTTTCACCGCGCCTTTCGAAGCGGCATACGGCGTAATGGTGTCTCGTCCCAGCTCGCTCTGCATGGAGCAGATGTTGATGACTTTTCCGGTCTGACGCTCCACCATCCGGCGGGTCACTGTCTGTGATACCAGGAACACTGCGGTTTGGTTTACCGCGATCACGTCGTTCCAGTCCTGTTCCGGGAACTCGGTGAAAGGATGGCGGCGTTGAATACCCGCGTTATTTACCAGCACATCAATCGGGCCAATATCCTTTTCGATATGCTCGATGGCGGCATCAATATCCTGTTTATGCGTAACATTGAAAGGCGCGGCAACGGCGCGAACACCTTCCTGCTGCAGCCTGACGACAGCGGCTTCCGCGCGTTCTGGCGTAATATCATTGACGATAATCTGCGCGCCATATTTACCCAGCCCGGTCGCCAGTAAATAACCAATACCCTGAGCAGAACCGGTGATAAGAATGTTTTTGCCGTCCAGTGAAAAAAGATCGTTCATCGTATTATTCCTTATTTTGTTTCGTCAAAAACGAGCTGGACTTTCGCCGCCTGGGTTTTATCTCCGGCGAAGATCAGTGCCTGTTCGAGGTCGGTAAACGGATATTCGGCGCTCAGTAACGGCAGCGGGTCGATAACGTTATTTGCCAGCCACGACACCGCAGTGTTGAACTCGGTGGTAAAGCGGAATGAGCCTTTGAGCGAGATTTCTTTGCCGATCAGCATCATCATCGGGAAGTCCGGCACTGCGCCGCCCATGCCGACCTGCACCATCACGCCTTTCGCGCGGGTCACTTCCAGACAGGTGGTGATCGAAGAAGGGTGCCCCGAGACTTCGAAGCTGACATCGAAATAGCCTTTCTCTTTTTTCCACTCGTCGAGCGAGTCCTGTTGCGGGTTAATGAGTGTATCGGCGCCCATCTGCTGAGCCAGTGTGAGCGAACGTGGGCTGATGTCTGCGCAGACGACTTCTGCCGCGCCGAGCGTTTTCACCGCGCTGACAATCAGGCAACCGATTGGACCTACGCCGGAGATAAACACGCGCTTGCCCTGCAGATCGCCCGCTTCATGTGCTGCATGGATCGCCACGGCCAGCGGTTCGGCAAAGGCCATTACTTTCTCGTCGGCCTGCTGCGGGTAGGGAATGCACTGCGCGGTATCGACGATTTTAAACTGAGTAAAGCCGCCGTCGACGTGGGGAAAATACATGGCGCTGCCAAAAAAACGCATTTCCGTGCACTGGTTTTCTTCATGCTGCAAACAGTATTTACAGTGACCGCAAGGTTTAGACGGGTTAATAGCAACCGACTGACCCTCATGTAATTCTTCTGAATCGCTATGAACTACTTTGCCAATAACTTCATGGCCTAAAATCATTGGTGCTTTGACGGTGAAATTACCAACTTTCCCTTCCTGATAATAATGTAAATCGGAACCGCAAATTCCCCCTCGGGTAATTTTAACCAACGTTCCTTTATTATTATCCCATTCAATATTTTGGTCTGTAATGGCAACGGTTTTCTTTCCCGCGACAACGCAGGATTGTGTTTTGACTTGCATAAATGCCTCACTGGTCAGGTAGTAACCTCGGCAGCATTTAAACGGTTTTGTCTGTGATTATTTGTGACGCAAGTCACGCTGGAAAATTGTTACGCTACAATGTTACGCATAACGTGATGCGCCTTGTAATTCTCATCAGCGGTGCTAAAAAAGCGTGAAATCTCCAAAGTAGAGGGCGTAGTATCGCGCCATGGAATATGAATCTGGAGTTTTTTGATGGCCGGGGAAAGTTATATTTTGATGGGTGTTTCGGGTAGCGGTAAATCATTAATTGGCAGTAAAGTTTCCGCGGTATTATCGGCTAAATTCATTGATGGTGACGATCTCCATCCGGCCAAAAACATTGATAAAATGTCTGAAGGTATTCCGTTAACCGATGAGGACCGACTCCCCTGGTTAGCACGATTAAATGATGCCAGCTACAGTCTGTATAAAAAGAATGAAACCGGATTTATCGTCTGTTCTTCATTAAAAAAACAGTATCGCGATATATTACGTCAGGGTAGTCCTAATGTGCATTTCCTGTGGCTGGACGGTGATTACGAGACTATTCTGGCGCGCATGCAGCGTCGGGCCGGGCATTTTATGCCGATGGGGTTGCTGAAAAGCCAGTTCGACGCACTGGAGTGCCCGCAGGAAGATGAACACGATATTGCCCGCATCGATGTGAACCATGATATTGAGCATGTGACAGAACAGTGCCGCCAGGCGGTACTTGCGTTTCGCAATGGACAATAGGCTCAGCCCCTGTCCAGACTGAGCCACATCATCAGAAGTCGGCTTTCAGTACCACGCGGTAACGCGCTTTGCCGTCGCGAACGTGCTGGATGGCTTCGTTGATTTGCGACATTGGGAACAACTCTGTCGTCGGCGAGACCTTGCTGCGCCCGGCAAACTTCATCAGCTTGCGCAGTTCATAGGGCGTACCGGTTGCTGAACCGGAGATGCTGCGATCGCCAGCAATCAATGTAAACGCCGGAACCGGCAGCGGCTTCATCACTGCGCCGACGGTGTGAAAATGGCCGCCGTAGGCCAGAGCTTCAAAGTAGGGCTGCCAGTCGAGATCGACATTAACGGTGTTGATAATGAGATCAAACTGACCTGCCAGCGCATTTAACGCGTCTGGATCGCGACTGTTCACGACTTTATCAGCTCCCATCGCCAGCACTTCCTGCTGTTTTGACGGATTCGAGCTAAATGCGGTCACTTCACAGCCCATCGCGTGCAGTAGCTTAATGGCGATGTGCCCAAGACCGCCGATGCCGATCACCCCCACGCGACTGGTCGCGGTGATGTGGTGTATCAGCAGAGGTTTAAAGACCGTAATACCGCCGCATAACAGAGGACCTGCCGACTCAATATCGATGCTCTCCGGAAGCGGGATCACCCACTGCCAGTCTGCCCGCAGTTTCTCGGCAAAACCGCCACGGTTGAGAATGGTGGCTACGGCTCCTTCCAGGCAGTTAATCTGATTACCGCTGATACATGCATCGCAATGCCCACAGCTGCGCGCCGTCCAGCCAACGCCCACGCGCTGTCCGACCTTCAACCCTTTTTCCTGCGCTGCGCTGCCGAGCGCCGCCACGCGACCAATCACTTCATGCCCGGCAACCAGCGGATACTGAGAGAATCCCCATTCGTTGTCGATCATGGAAAGATCGGAATGGCAGATACCGCAGTAGTCGACCTGCACCTCGACATCTTCCGGCCTGAGTTCACCGGCATCATATTCGTAAAGTTCGAGTTCGCTGCCCGCCTCTTTTGCGGCATAGCTTTTTATAATGGACATCGTGTTTCCCTCGGTGGGTGTTGAACTGGAAGTGTAGAGCATGGGGGAATGGGACGCTTCAAAGAAGGGGGGGTTAAGTCGCGAGAGGAGGGGGAGAAATGTGATGAATACTGCTTTTAAACTGCGTAATGCTGAAAATTTCGACACTTAACGAGTGAGGCACACGCTGCCGCTTGCATGGTGGCGCGTGACAGGTATAATCCACAACGTTTTCCGCATACCTCTTCAGTGCCGAAGTGGCGAAATCGGTAGACGCAGTTGATTCAAAATCAACCGTAGAAATACGTGCCGGTTCGAGTCCGGCCTTCGGCACCAAAAACGATTGTGATAATCGGAAAATCTACAACAATCAGTACGTTGTACAATGAAGCTGGACGTTGACGGCAACTACAAAATGGCCGCATCTCCGGCTTTTTTTGTTTATAAAGCCTCGGGCCGGATCTTTTCACTCACTCCCTGTTTTGTCAATCTCTCTCCACGCAACTTCTGAGCATCTCGACATTGTGTTCAATATAGCTGAGCGTCACCTTAATATCGCGGTGGCCGAGTAGTTTCTGCGTGACATACAAATTTTGCTCCGGTTTTTGCATTAATTCTGTGGCAACAGTATGACGGTAACGATGTGATGAGAAACGGCTGTGGCAGGCATCGCTGAGCTTGGCAAAGAAATAACTCACCTGATTTTCCGTCATTGCTTTGCCCTGCCGTAGCGTTCGCCTACTGAAACGATTGATGTTGAACAACTGATCGTCAGCCCGTATTCCCTTCGTTTTAGCTTCTTCAAGCAGATGCTCCAGATAGGGCCGCAGCCGGGAGGCGATGGGAACAATATGTTCATCATGGTTTTTACTGCCTTCGCTCTGAATAAACAGCGTGTCGTGGACCAGATCGATATCCCTGACGCGCAGGTGAATAAGCTGATTCAGTCGGATAGCGGTGTAGTTGAAGGTTTCGACCACGGTGAGCCAAAACCATGCCGGATATAAAGGCGAACGATAGCTGCGCTGCATTTTCTCCCGTTCGATAAATTGGTTCAGCACTTTGCGGGATGCGAGGATTTGCTCGCGGGTCAGGGTTTTCTTTTTCTTACGAGATTCCCGCAGCGATGTTTTCTGGAATGGGTTGATGAACTGCTCCAGTAGCCCTTGTTCAATGGCGAAGTTATACAAGGCCCGCATATGGCGCATATAGTGATTCCAGCTTACTGGTTTGATACATCGCACATTTAACAAGTAATGACGCCACTCCAGCACCATATGCGGTGTGACTTCGGCGGGTAGTACGTTACGCCAGTGGGTAAACTGATTTACCGCCGTGCAATAGCAGCTCTGGGTATCAGGGCGCAGCAGACGGGCAAAAAAATACTCTTCCAGGAGCTGTTCAAAAGTCATGGGTGTCTTCTCCTTCACTGAGCAAGAGATGAGGGTTATTAAAGGGAACGTCATCTCCAAAAAGCGGCGTGGGATCGTCAAGCAGATATCCCTTCAGACGTGAACAACGGCGCGGGCCGACAACGGCGCAGTGCCAGATGTTGAGGCCGTTTTTTTGTTTTCGGTGAAGATTCAGGTTCTGGAACTTTTTCTGTACCTCCCGCCAGTATTCTTCTGGGACATTCTGACCGCAGGTGCTAAGCCAGAGTTTGAAAATTCCGGGTGTCACCAGAAACACCGACCCGGCAACGGTATGGATTCGGGCGTTAGGTTCATTGACTTCCAGATGTTGAGCCTGAACATTACGAACCAGCCACTGCCAGAAGGCTTCGCCTGAAAGTGGGGTATCGTCGTGTTCGGGTTGAGGGGATGGTTGTTCTACTACCGCATCCGTTGCAATCACTGCTTCTGTCTCATTCTGGACTACCGCTATTGGCGTGACGGTTCCACTGAATGTTGCGGGCCGCTGTTGTGGATCTTCCCAAATCAGCGAAGGAGAAAAGCGCAGTAACGTAAGTTCACTGCTCCAGCCACCGCTGGCCTCAATCCGGCAATGCCAGATGGCTTTATCCTCACAGGGAATGAGCAACTGGTGTGCCTGCATCTCATCGAACAGCCGCACGTTATGTTGCGGTACGGCGTCAATCCCTTGGTGCAGCAGCCAGCCGCGCACGGCATCGGCAGCGTTTTTACTGACTAGCCACAGCGTCTCTTCTGTTAGCCAGCCGTCAGAGCCACCATTCGGGTTGTTGAGCCGGAACTCATGCGTTAGCAGGTCGCGCAGAGCAGCAATGATTTGCTGCGGCAGCGAGGTTTGCGGACGATGGATAGCCTTGACCGGATCGCCGCCGAGATTAAATGCCACCGACGCCCGGTCGGCTTTTTGCACCAATTCACCTGCCAGCCCAGCATACTGATACTGCCCGTTCAGGCAGTGAAGCACGGTGGATAAGGCAGTTGAATCAGCAGCGAGCCAGTCTAGGCTTTCCGGTGGGAGCAGTTGGGTGAGGAGAAGGGCTGCCGCAGCTGGATGGCGCAGATAATCACGTTGCGGCAGATAACGGAATCGGTAAGGCTGGGTTAGTGGGCCATGCCATGGAAACCAGCGTTGCCCACTGACATCTTCCACCTCAATATCGGTGATGAGTTTGCCCAGATCGTGCAGCAGTGCGGCGTAGATGATGACCGTTGTCCAGCGTTCGGACTGAGCAGCCTGATCTTCCGGCGCTGCATCAGGCGGAAAAAGATAACTCTGCCGCAGTCGTGCGGCATAGCAGGCGGCTTCGAGACTATGATCGAGCAGGCCACCTGCGTGGGAATGGTGGTGGTTTTCCGAGGCTGGGAACAACTGCGCCAGTTCTGCGAAGCGGTGGATTGGTATCAGCCAGAAGCGTTCAAACAGTGAGGCAGGGAGGGCGGTGCTCTGGCGAATAAACCGGATAAGCTGTTGGCGGGTCGTTTCAGCCAGTAGCGTTTGCGCGGATTCAGGATGCAGCCATCCCTCCGTGGCGCTCGGCTTGCCGTCGGATGGTGTGATTTCTGGTTTTTTGCGCGTCAGCCATATCCGCATAATGGCCCTTTCCCCTTTTTCGGGTAAGCCCGTTACCCCTTCACTCTCTTCCCCTTCACCCTTTGGATTTTGCCTTTTGGTGCCGTCAGATTTGGGGCGAAATTGTTTATTGGGTTGCGCAAATTTATTGGAGTGGAGAAAAACGGCAGAGCAGGATGCTCCGCCGTTGATATGAAGGTCATGCGCTCAGCGCTAACGGTTGCTGCGCCCGTTCAAGCAGGTATTCACAGGCATTACGCGCTAAACCGCTGGCGCGGAAAATTGCTTTTTTGTCCTGCTGCAACACCTTCAGCCACGATGCGATGTAACTGTCATGCTGTAGCTTCGACTGGATGCCAACGTGAGCACACAGGAAAGCCGCTCCCATTTCGGCGACCAGCTCTTCAAAACTGTACGTCGGATCGCCAAAGGTATGCTTTCCGGCAGTGATGCCGTCCCGGTTCAATCGTGAAGCGTGTCCGGTAGCGTGGGTCAGTTCATGCAGCAGCGTGGCGTAATAATCCTCACGCGAAGCGAACTGCTCAGGATGCGGCATGATGATGCAGTCGCGCCCCGGCGAGTAATACGCCCGGTTCTGGCGTCGATGAGTGATCACCACCGCGCTTTGCCGGGCAACCTGCTCAGCGGCGGCGATAGGGTCATCGACCATCACGACAGGCTGTGAAAATGCCTCCGGCAGTCCTTCACATTGCTGCGTGTTGAACAGCCGGAACTCACGCACTACGGCATAAGACGTCACTTTAGGGTTGCCGTCAGCATCAAGAACCGAGTTCCCGTTGCTGTCCACTACCTCGCGCTGATGGGGCAGATAAAACACGGCCAGTGTAGATTTTTCGCCTTTGCTGATATTACCGCCCGCATTACGAATTTGAGTGAAGGTCAGCCAGCGATCGCTTTCGTATCCCTGTCGTTCTGCGCTGTTCCAGAGCAGAGGAATATTGATGCCGTGATAGAACCGCCCGGATAAGGCATTCATCGGCACCACTGGTTCCCCTTCCCGCCATGGGCGAACCCAGGGGATCACGCCTTTCTCCAGCGCGGCGATAATTTCATCGGTGACTTTCTGGTAAAGATCGTTGCTTCTGTTCATAAGCTTAACCTCATGATAAAGAAGCCGGGTACAGCGCTCCCGGTCGGGAGTCGCCCGGCACGGGGAGTGAAGGATGCTGAGGTAATCAGCTGGTGTGAAGGGCAGTAACCAGCAGGTGGTTATCTTCAAGGGTTAAGCGCAGCGGTGTCATCAGCGGTACATTGCTGCTGCCGTCAGAAGGCAAACAGTACAGACCGAAATTAATACTCTTACGGTCCGGGCCAGCGCTTTTGAATGTCAGCATGGTGGCGACAATCAGGTTTTCGAGACGGTCGTCTTCCTGAGAGGGATCGGGTGGAAAACTAACTACCTTTTCCCAGGCCTCAGTTGAGACAGACAACGATAAGGATTTTGCTTCAGGGCAAGATGAAGTTGGCATCGTGTTTCTCCAGTGATGAAAGCAGAGAAACACCGCCCGACAGGGAGGGATTCCCTGCATGGTGGGGTAGAGGATGTATCAGGCGCTAAGCGCTGTCCGCGAGGGTGATACGGAGCGGACTAAAAGGCGAGCCTCACCGGGAAGGTGGCAACCTGAAGGCTCTGGTTACAGATCAAACTTCTTACAGATTAATACGGTATCAATAATAATCAAGCGGCTGGTTTCTCAGGGCGAGAGTTTGGACTCGTTATTCTGAAGTCCAAACTGGTGTGCTGGATTTATCCGCTATAGGGGTTAAAGGCAATTTATCCTCTAAGGGGGATAAAGCATATTGAGCAATCCAATCGATAGTACCTGCGAAGCACATCAGGACGTTTATATTAAATATCACCAATTACGCAATGATCGTGTTTTAGTGTTGGCGCCTAAGCAGATTTTGAATCGGGATCAACCGGGAGTAGTAGGGCTAATGAGAGTTGGCCTTGATGCTTTCGGCTGCTTGAACGAGGCTCTTGAGCTCATCCTCGGTAAAGCAGGCCTCCTTGACATAGCGGAGTAAAGTCATGACCTCGGGTTGGTCATGAAGGTAGTCGACAACTTCCGGGTCTGTGGAGGAAGACAAGCGGAACAGCACGTCAGGGTCGGCCGCTAGTATCTTGGCCAGCTCCTTAATTACCTCTGGTCTTGGCGGACGCTCCTTGCCACGCTCAATGCGGCTTAGATAGGCGGGGGAAATGCCTACCTTGATCGCAGTCTCGCGCAACCCAAGGTCTTGGGCGACTCGAAGGTCGCGGATGGTTTCACCAAAGTTTTTCATAGCGTTTAATATACTTCGGTGTTTAGTGTTTTGCAACACGAAACCTCTCTGGCAATCTTTGGCATAATTCGGTATATTCTGGTTTATTTTCACTCAGAGGCAGGAAAGCCACCTCTGTTCTGGTACTGTGCTTTGACGGCCAACAGCCCTTCAGGAGAGGCGGCATGAGCAATGACGAGGTTCTGAAACTAAAGGATGTCGCCACCCTACTTAAGGTCGGTGAGAAGACAGTCTATTCCATGGCCCAGACCGGGGAACTACCTGCTTTTAAGGTCCGAGGCCAGTGGCGATTTTCCCGAAAGGATATCGACGCATGGATAGAACAACAGAAACATACAACAAAAGATTTCGGTGAGGGTAATACAAAATGCCCCTGACCTCGGAGCGCGGAGTTTTTAAATGAGCAAAAAGAACAGCACACAAGCCGAAAACACGATACCGGCTGGGTATACGCTCGACTACGTTTCCGGCAAACAGATCAAGGAAACGAAGAAAGAGCTAGTACGGCAGCGGATCGTTCGCGCCCTAATCCACGAATACGGATTCTCGCCGGAAGATATGGAGCTAGATTTTTCCATTGGCGGCCGCAAGAAGGTGGACGTAGCCATCTTCCATCATGGCAAGGAACACATCATCGAGAATCTGGGGCGCGCTGTGCTCTGCCGTCAGGAACCGAACGTCGGCAAAAATGCCGTACGCATCCGCGATTTTGAACAGGCCGCTCAAGATCTTGATGAAATTGAAGCTATTATGCGCGAAGTTGAAGCCGTTAAGTATGGTTTGTGGACTAATGGCTTGGAGTTCTTCTTTGTTGAAAAAGAGCAACAGCGATTCGAAACAAAGTGCAACCCAATTGGCGACTGGCCTATGGCGGAAGAGTCTGTTGGCACCAAAGAGATTATCTCTGATGCTCACACGCGCGTCGCTGACAATGAGATGCTTAAAATCACATTCCGTCGTTGCCATAACTTCATCCATGGCAACGAAGGCATGCCAAAGGACGCCGCCTTCTGGCAGTTCCTCTATCTGATTTTTTGCAAAATGCATGACGAAAACCTTCGGGGGATCCAACGTCAGTCATGGAAGCGGCAGTTCTGGGCTGGCCCTAAAGAGCAGTTTGAAGTTGAGGGCCGAAAGGCCATTCGTGCTCGTATTGAGACGCTCTTTACCGAGGTTAAAAAGCAGTATAAGAACATCTTCCGGGGCAATGAGGAAATCACCCTCTCCAACCGGGCGTTAGCCTTTATTGTTTCTGAGTTAGCCAAATACGATTTTACCCGCACGGACGTTGATGCCAAGGGCGTGGCCTACCAAGAGTTAGTGGGCGTCAATCTGCGCGGCGACCGTGGTCAGTATTTCACTCCCCGGGGCGTAGTCAAGCTAGTCGTGGAAATGCTCGATCCCAAGGAAAGTGAGATGGTGCTAGACCCTGCTTGCGGGACTGGCGGCTTCTTGGTCGCCACTTTGGGACACATGCTGAAGAAATTCCGTGAGGAGCAGAACACCCAGAGCGGAAATGAGGACACCAGCGAATTTCTGAACGTCCACGATCGGCTGAAAGAGTATGCTGCAGCCAATGTGTTCGGAGCCGACTTTGACCCGTTCCTGATTCGCGCTGCTCAGATGAACATGGTGCTGGCGGGTGACGGTCGGGGTCACATTTACAACATCAACTCTCTGGAGTTCCCGCTGGGACATTTGACCGATCTGTCCTCCGCTAAAAGGGAGATTCCATTGGGGTCAGTGGATATCATCGCCACCAATCCTCCATTCGGCTCCGACATCCCGATCACCGACAAGCATATTCTGGAACAATACGAGTTAGCACATAGCTGGGAATCAGATGGCGAAGGTGGTTTCCGCAATACGGGGTCATTGAAAGGCAGTGTGGCACCGGAGATTCTCTTTATTGAGCGATGCATCAAATGGCTCAAGCCAGGTACAGGTCGTATGGGTATCGTTCTGCCCGATGGTGTTCTCGGTAACCCAGCTGCAGAATACATCCGTTGGTGGATCATGCGCGAAACCCAAGTGCTCGCCTCCGTAGACCTGCCGGTGGAAGCTTTCATCGCCGAGGCCAACGTTAACATCCTTACCAGCCTGCTATTCCTGCGTCGCAAGAGCGACGAAGAAAAGCGCGCCGAGGCTTTGGGCGGCATCGATGAGTATCCTGTGTTCATGGCTGTGGCTGACAAGGTTGGCTTCGACCGCCGTGGCAACAAGCTTTACAAGCGTTCCCCGGATGGAGAAGAAATCGTCGAGCCCAAGCAGCATATCGAGCGTATCCGCATCGGCGGGCGTTTCGTGGAACGGACCTTGACCCGCAATGAAAAGATCGAAGACAACGATCTGCCGGTCATTGCTGAGAAGTACCGCGCATTTCTCATGGAGCATGATTGATGAACGATCAAGATGACATTCTTGAAACCGCGCAGGATGCTGCCGAAGATATTGGCTCGAATAACTTTTTCATCGATATCCTGACCGGCAACAAAGAGAGTGCCTCCGTCAAGAAGCTATTGGTACAGAAAGTTTTACGCCAGTTTATTGAAAGCTACGGATTCGACCGGGATGATCTGGAGGTGAACTATAACCCCCAGATCCCCGGCCAAGGGCGCAAGCGTATCGACATCGCTGTTTTCCGTCCCGATGCTGAGCACAACAACGATAATTTGCAACGGATTATCGTCTGCAAAAATCAGAAGAAACGTGACAGGCTCCGTTCCATTACCGAGGCCGAGGCAGACCTTCGCGATCTCAAGGAGCTGCTAGAACTGCTCCCTAGCGCGACGCTAGGTATGTGGACCAACGGTCAGGAGGAGTTCTTTTTCCAAGTCGAACGCACCCGATTCGAGGTCCGCTCCAAGCCGCTAGGTGTCTGGCCGGTGCCGGGAGAACGCACTGCCGATCTTGACCGTACCGGAGGTGTCATTCAGGTCAGTGCCGAAGCGGAAGACCTGGAAGATGCTCTGCTGCGTTGCCGCCAGTATCTGAACCGTAACCTGGGGCTCGATCACAAAGATGCCTTTAAGCAGTTGGCCGTACTGATGCTGGCCAAGATCTTTGATGAGACCCTGCCCGCCAGCGAACGCAAATTCTGGATCAGAGGTGACGAGCCTTTCACGGAGGTGGGTCAACAGGCTATTACCCTGCGTATCAATGAATCCATTGCAGCCGCCAGGGCTTGGCAGCCGAATCTGCTGACCCGTGGCTGGGATCTGACCCTGGCCCCTCACGAAACTGCTCGCGTGGTGATGGAGTTAGCTCGCTATAACTTAAGCGAAACCCAGCCCCGTTACCGCACTGGAGCCTTTCGAGCGGTCGCCCGCAACGTGATGGACGGTCGCGAGGGCCGCTATCCCACCCCCCTAAACGTGGCCGAAATGATGGTGGAGATGCTCGATCCGAAACCCGGCGAAAGAGTCATGGACTGTTCCAGTGGTACCGGCACTTTCCTGGCCATGACCGCGGCGCACATCTTCAAGAAGAAACTGGCTGCCATGAGCACTACGCCTGAAGAGGCCACAAACGAACAGAACCGTCAGGCTCAAAACGAAACCGCCGCTTGGGCGGCCAGCAATGCCCTAGGCTGCGACATCGATCCCTTTCTGGCCGTAGCAAGTCGCATGAATCTGCTGTTCACAACCGGTAATCCTGGCCGCGTGTTCCGCATCGATGCCCGTACGTTCCCGGACGGCGATCTGGATGGCATTGAAACCGCCCGCCCGGCTATGCAGCTAGGCAGTATGGATATGGTTCTGCTCAACCCTTGGTTCTCAACCCAAGACGTGGTGCACGATCCCTCCATATTGGAGCGCTATGACTTGGGCAACAACTGGGAACGAGACGAAGAAGGGGGATTCCGCAACACCGGCAATCTGCGCGCCGGTGGCGTCCCTCCCGAAGTGCTATTTATCGAACGCGCCCTACAGTGGGTAAAACCCGGAACTGGCCGTGTGGGCATCCTGTTGCCTGATGGCTTGTTGGGCAATCCTGGCGATGAATATGTGCGCTGGTGGATTCTACACCACTGCGAGGTGTTGGCCTCGGTTGATCTGCCGGTGGAGCCTTTCAAGGTCACGGTGAAGGAGTATGGTCTATCACCTGCACTACCGAGTTTATTAATCCTCTGCCGCCGCTCTCAGGAGGAACTAATCAATACTGAGCATCCCGAGTACAAAGTTTTCATGGCTGTAGTGGATAGAGCCGGAGTTGATGCCCGGGGCAATCTCCTATTCCAGCGTGCCCCCAATGGTGAAGAGCTGGTATTCGATGAAGAAATGATCGAGCGGGTTCGCAAAGGCGATGAAGTGGAGATCCGCAGGGTCATGCGTCACAACCGCCGCATTCATGACGAGCTGCCGCTGGTGGCAGAGAAATACAAGGAATTACGCGCAACCGGTGAGGTGACATTATGAGCAGAAAATTTCAGGTAAAGGCGGTTCCAAGCTCTTGGTTGGAAAATAATGGTCGGAGACTAGATTGTGGGCCGTATCTCTCTGGTGCTATGGAAGCAAAGGAAAAACTCCGCGCGTTAAAAGTGAAAAAAGAGCCTCTCGAAAGTTTGATGCAAGGTATTTTTCATGCCGGTAGGGAAAGTAGACTTTGGGTTGATACTAAAGAATATGGAGTAGAATTTTTATCTAGTTCTGAGATTCAGCTGGCTGATCTTTCTTTTTTACCTTTAATTTCCAAGAAACAAGTAGCTGCAAACCCAAATTTTACAATTCGACAGAACTGGACTCTTATTACACGATCAGGAACCATCGGAAGGATGGCGTATGCTGGACCAAATCTTGACGGCTTAGCTTGTTCTGAGCATGTCATGAGAGTTGCACCAGACCAAGAAAAAGTTTTACCCGGATATATTTTTGCCTATCTTTCAAGCAAATTCGGGGTGCCTTTGATTGTGTCAGGAACATACGGTTCGATAATCCAGAGCATTGAGCCCAATCACATAGCTGAGCTCCCAGTTCCTCGTCTGGGAGATGTTGAGAAAGTAGCACATGATTTAATTCAGCTTTCAGCAAACTTGCGTGTTGAGGCGAGAGCTCAACTGAAGAATGCTTCTTTGAATTATCTGTCGTACGCAGGCATAAGCGACATCACAGCAGAATATTGGCGATCAAATGCGCGCCAGATTGGGTTCACTTCATCAGTTAATATGACCTCACTGCGCGCAATAAATTACCTTCCAATAAACCAACAAATAGAGTCTTTCGTAAGAGAAAAATGTGTCAGTTGGAAACCTCTAATCGATTTGGTCGAAACAGGAACCTTAAGAAGTGGCCCCCGGTTTAAACGTATAGATTCAGATCCAGAGTTTGGCGTTGAACTTATTGGCCAAGGGGAGTGCTTTAATCTACGCCCATCTGGGCGTTGGATCGCGAAAAAGTATCTTCCAAATGATCGACTGCTTTTCCCCCCTGACGGGGCAGTTATGATCGCTGCACAGGGGTGTGCCGGTGAGCATGATTTATTTGGTCGCGCCCAATTCATAACTGGGAAAAGATTGAACTATGCCTATTCTCAGCATTTTTTGAGAGTGATTGCAGATGAGAATGAAATACCCAGAGGAGCACTATTTGCGTATCTTAACTCTCAAATAGCATATCGCATCAGAAAGGGATATCAGATAGGAAGCATGCAGCAGGACTTCCACCCTGACATGATTAAGCAAATGCCTGTGCCAATTATTGAACGAGCAGAGGCAGAAAAAATTGATGCAGCGGTCCGGTCTGCCTACAAAAAATTTGATGATGCTATAGATGCAGAGGACGAAGCAGTTGCCCTGGTCGAGCGCACAATTGAGGAGGGCGGTCGCTAATGGCGAAGGTCATACCCATCGGGCAACCTGCAAACGAATCTGAACGCCAGGCCATCGGTTTCCTTCGGGATCATCTTCCCGATGGCTGGTTGATCTTCCACAACTTCGAGATGCGTCAAGGGGAGGAGGTGTTCGAAATCGATATCGCCATCCTCGCGCCTCATGCGATTTATTTGGTGGATGTCAAAGGAACGCGTGGCAACATCGATGTGTATGGCTCAAAGTGGTATCCCGAGGGGAGGCAAAAATTTCACTCCCCTCTGGCAAAGCTGCGCAACCACGCCAAGGTGATGAGCACCTTATTGGCTGACAGCAATAAAGGAATAATCGAGTTACGTAAAGTGCATGTACATGCGGTTGTATTGCTTACAGCAGATGATGCCCAGCTATATGATCCTGTTGGCATCGATAGCCCGGATGTGACTGACTACAAGCGCTGCTTAAAACTCTTTACTGATAAGGGGAAAATCCCAAGCCACCGTCTTTCTGATATTCGTTCTTATCACTCACATATTGACAAAGCCATTCAAGGTAGAGCCAAGCCAAAATCAGCCCCACCTGTGTTTGGAAGTTGGCAGGTTATAGAAAAACTTGGTGGCACAGACCGTTACACCGAGTACCGGGCAAAGCACAATTTATTGGGTGCGAAGGCGGGTCAGGTTCGCCTAAGAGTTTATCGCGCAGACCCCTATTTAGAGGAAGCCGCCCGCAAAGACGAACTAAAAAAAATCAGTAACGCTTTTGTGGCTGTTCAGCACATGAGTGCTCATTCGAATGTATTGGCTGTGCGTGACCTGATTCAATCTGACGATGGTAATGAAATTACTTTGGTGGCCGATGATATTTCAGGTCAAGCACTGCGTCAGCATTTAAAAAAGCCTACTTTTGCGCTCACAACAGATCAAAAATACCAGGTGATCAAAGGTGTACTTTCTGCATTGGATCACGCACATCAACATCAGGTCATTCATCGAAACCTCACACCAGATGCGATTCTCATCACTAAAGGGGGTATAGCTCGCATCACCGATTTCGACTTTGCTCGAGTAGGTAAAAACCGATCGATTTCAGAAACTATTGCTAATCAAATTACCGAAGATCTCGATTCGGCTTATCGCGCTCCCGAATTAGTGATATCCGAGCAAAAGTCTGAGCCGAAAGAGGCCTCCATTGCTTCTGATTTATTCTCTGCAGGCTTAGTATTTTACGAGTTGCTAACTGGTGAGTTGCCCTACGAAAATATTGATCAAATGATCGAAGCCGATGGTAAATTCCCTATCAAACCCTCGGAGCACAAACCTGATTTCCCCAAAGGCATTGACGTGTGGTTGCAAACCTTTTGTGAGTTCGATCCTGAAGATCGTTTTGCCAGTGCTGCTATAGCTAAAAAGCAATTTGAAGATCTGATATTACCCGAAGGCAAAAGTGAAAAAAAACCTTCTGCACCAGCTTTTAACATTCCTGATGACCTAACCAACCTGCCTGCCGATTTTGTATTAGCTGAGCGTTTCAGTGTGCAAAAGAAACTCGGCAGCGGTGGCTTTGGGGTGGTCTATAAAGTATTTGATGCTTTAGGCGATGTAGTTCGCGTTATCAAACTTGTGACCAAAGACCGGCGTAGCGTTTATGAGCGTCTGCGCCGCGAATATAAGACACTCACCAGCCTGCCAGATCATCCACATGTCGTTAAGGTTATCTGGGCCGATCGAATGGCTGATGCAAATCAAACTCCTTATATCGTCTTTGAGTATGTGGAAGGCCTGGACGTGTCCGATCTGATCGATACTGAAGCCTTGGCGTTGGATGATGCTGTTCGCATTGTTCGCGAAGCAGCCGAGGGCTTAGCGCATCTCCATAAACATGGTATTTATCATCAGGACGTTAAACCCTCTAATTTGCTATGGACTGATAAAGGTGTTCGTATCATTGATTTCAATGTCGCGGTATCTGAAAGTGACGAGGCTCAGGGAAGTGGTGGCACTCGTCGCTACCTGCCGCCGGATTACGATTACAATTTCGAGCCGGATGCTTCTGATCGGGTAGACCGCGACATCTATGCTTTGGGTATCACCTTCTACGAGTGTCTGACCAGCAAGTATCCGTTCGACGATCCCACGCCGCCGATCAAGACTCAACCCAAGGACCCCAAGCAGTTCAAAGGCTGTGCCGACCTCAGCTCGTCACTGGTCAACATTCTGGTGAAGATGATCGCGCCGGAGCGTAAGGAGCGCTTCACGTCAGTCGATGAGTTCTTGACTGCCATGGCTGAGGTCAAGCGTCTGCGCTCGGTGCTGACCACCGGCGAGATTGGAGCCGGCCCCAAGGTGGTATCCAGGCTGGGCTTCGAACCGACCAAGCCCAATAGCAACCCCTTTGTCACCCATCTGCTGACCCTCTACAGCCAGAGCCAAGTATCCAACGCGGGAACCCGTGGCCTCGACGAAGTTGGTAAGGCCACCTATGTGCCGACATATCTGGACGAAAAGCTTAAGCCCGCCTTGCTCAAAGGCGAGTTTAAGCTCGTGATCATTAGCGGTAACGCAGGTGATGGCAAGACCGCCTTTATTCAGCAGGTTGAGTCCTTTGCCGAGAGCAAGGGCGCGCAGATGCAACGTGGCGCGAATGGAGCAGTGTTCCAGATCAAGGGGCATACCTACCTGAGTAACTATGACGGCAGCCAGGATGAAGGCGATGAGCGAAACGATGCGGTGTTGCGGAAATTCTTTGCTCCTTTCGCGGGTAAGGATGCCTCTAGCTGGCCCGAAAATCAGACTCACCTAATAGCCATTAACGAGGGACGGCTAGTCGATTTTTTCCTGGAGCATGAAGAGGAGTACCCGCTGCTCGCCAGGCAGATCCAACAGGGTTTGGCCGGGGCCGTTCCGGAAGGCGGTATAGCGATCATCAATCTCAATTTGCGCTCGGTAGTTGCTGACCCCGAAGAAAGTCAGCCTTCGATTTTTGAGAGGCTGATTGCCCGCATGACACAACAGGAATACTGGCAAGCCTGCGAGAAGTGTGACATCAAGGGCAAGTGTTTCGCCTACCATAATGCCCGGACTTTCCAGGATCCGGTTGCCGGTCCCAAGGTGATCGAGCGTCTGAAGATGCTCTACACCATTACCCACCTTCGCGGGAAATTGCATATCACTATGCGCGACCTACGGTCGGCGTTGGCCTTCATGTTAGTGGGCACCCAAGATTGTGACGGTATTCACCAGCTTTATCAGACCGGTGGTGAAGAGGTCCAAAACCGCATCTTGGACGGATTCTATTTCAACTCGTGGCTTGGTGGGGAAAAAGGCTCCAATGACCGACTTATTGCTTTGCTGCGCGAGATCGACATTGCTGAAGTCAGCAACCCTGATCTGGACCGCGAGTTAGGCTTTATCCATCCCAGGGCTAAGGCTATGAGTCGTTTCTCGTTTGCAGAACGAGCCGGATATGACAATGAATTGGTTGAAGCGCTGTTTGACAGTCTGCCTCGCGATTACTCATCGAAAAATCGTGCCCGATTGATTTCCAGACATCGGAATTACATTTCACATATGCGACGTCGCCATTTCTTCGAACGAAGGGACATGGGGTGGAAGGAGATGCTGCCATATGAAAGCATCGATCCCTTCTTGGTCTCCACGCAGCGGACAGGTACAAAAAGCAACGATGAGGTGACCGCAATTCTCCGCGCCATCAACCGAGGCGAAGGTTTAAGCGACCCTGCGAGGTTAGGTAACCAGTTGGCACTGCGTGTTCGCCAAGTGGATAAAGGTACCATTCGCAGTTACCGGCTTTTCGACGGTGACTATTTTTCGCTTCGTACCGAACAGGAGACCGCGTCTCATCCTTTCCTCGAGTGCCTGTCTCAGGCGTTGGTCCTGCTTTATGACTCCGGCGAAGGGCACAAGGCCAGCCTACGAATCAATCTCGATATATATGAAATGCTGATGCACCTTAACGACGGCTACCGACCAAGCGTAGAAGAGCAAGAAGGCTTTTTGTTGAGCTTGTCCGTCTTTAAGAACTTGTTGGCCTCTGTACCTTACAACGAAGTATTGTTAACCAAGGCTGGCCACAAATTTTACGAAATCCGTCGAGAACAAGATGGACGGCTAGTAATGGAAGCATCTGAAAAGGGGGCCGAATACAATGTCAATTAAAGGCCGTGACAAAGAGTTTCGAATCCCGAAAGTTTCTTATCTCGATTTTAAACATATTGAGATGGATCGCGTACTCACCATGTTGTTTCCACGATTGAAATACGATGGTTATGGTAGTCGCAGACCTCCTCGCGGTGGTGATCTTTCAGTTGAGGAGTTTCTCGAAGATTTCCTTGAACATCCCGAGTGGTTTGCTGGTTTCGATCAAAACCCTGAAATTGTTCGAGCCTGGATTGAAACAGATCTTATGGATCTAGTGAATAGAGGTAAAAGCAACCAAGCTCTAGCTGCACCACGTCCTTTGCATGGCAATACCTATAAGTTTCGTAACGCGAAGCATACCCGAGATTACGGCGCTGCAGAGCAAATCTACTGGATGCTTTTCTATGCGCGCAAAGGTAAGGGCCAAGCGGCGCGAGATGCCTTGAAGCGTTTCTTCTTCCCGGGGATCGACCTGGTGACGGACCGTTACGATCCCAACGCTTCCGTGGATGTGGAAACGCAGGCCATCTTGCGCTTAGACCAACAGGTTACGCAGGATATGAAGGATTCCAAAGAGCCCGCACGTTTCCAACCTCTGTGTATCGGGCAGGCCGATATTTTGGCAGACGATATTCTGCGTTTACTCGCCTATGAGCCTTATATCCCGCGCTCGGTGTTGGTTGACTATCTCAAAACTCTGATGGCTTTCCATCTGGCACTATATCACCTCAAACTACTGCAAATGCTGCCCAAGCTGGTGAAACAGCGCTCAGGTAACGATCTCTGCACCGCCAGGGAATGCCCGATCAACCCGGGTCTCGACAATGCTCTGGAAGGTTGCCCTTACCGCTTGGCGTTGATAGTAGATATGGGGGACGTCAACAATCCGCACATGGTCGAGTTAGCTCGAAAATCCACTGACCGGCTCTATCGTCAGATACCTGCTTTTGTGCAGGCCAATTTTGTCGTCAAGAAACTCGATGAAATGGCGGAATACCTGAGCAAAAAAACTGGTAAATTGGCTCCTCCCGGAGGCGGTGTGTTCACTGTTAGTGATCTGATATCCCTGCTGAAGCCCGAACACGACACCGAGCGTCAAGCCTACTTCAAATTCCGCTTGGCGAGCCTAATTGAAGAATCGGCCTCCAGGAATGAGGATTTAGACCCAGAGATCAGGGACGTCACCGCCATGGGCTTGGGTGAATTCGATTCCTTCATTGAAATACTGATGGCCTATCGAGGTAAATATCACCGCCAATACATCACTGAGTGCTTGGATTCTCTTCTGCTGAAGAATAAAGAAAGCGGGCTTTTGGCTCAAGCCCGGACTAAGGGAAGCCCACGTCGATTTGTGTTAGGAAGCAAGCTGCTCGAAGTGCTCCTCCAGGTAGCTGTACTCACCCAAGACGGCGGGCGTTTCGTGACCCACGAGGTTCGCATCGAAGAATTGTTAGCCTTTTTAAGGAACCGCTACGGTCTTTACATCGACCAGTTACCAGAAGGAACCATAGCTAACAGCAGCATCCTAGACAAACGCGCCCTGCGTCTTAATCTCGAAGCCTTCAAGCGCCGTCTTCGTGAAATTGGGTTCTACCAGGACTTGTCGGATGCTTATGTAACCCAAAAAGTATCGCCCCGATATGCAATTGAAAGATTTGATAGAACTGATAAGAATGGGAGACACACATGAGTAGCGCGTTCATAAAGCTTCCACAGGATAAATTGAATGCGGCGTTGGCTGGAGTGCTGTGTCCTCGTATCGAAGCGATCCTGAGTGATCGTGGCCCAGGCCACTGTGTGCGGGTCACTGACCTTGATGACGAAGTTATGGAGTCAGCATGCCGGGAACTTAGGCAAATCTGGCCTGACGGGAACATATTTATACTCGGCAGTCATGACCAAGAAGGCATGCCTTTCCGAGTAACTTCCACCAAGTTGGTGGAACTGCGTAATCCTGACGCGAACGGCGAGCTGCGCCAGCCTTTGCTAGTGTTCATACCGACCTCGCTCCGTACTAGCGCCGAGGATTCTTTTGGCGTGGCGACCTTCGAGGAACTTACCTTCACCGATATCTACGAGGATCTGATCGAATCGCTGTTTGACCGGCTCCCGGCAACGCTGGCTAGCTATGTTCGCGATCTTTTGGGTATTCTCACCGAGGAGGAATGGCTGTTTGCCGACGATGTTTCTCGCGTGCGGTATCTACTTACCGCGCTCGAAAACGGGATTGATGGCGAAACGCTTGGGGCCAGTCTGTATGAATTGGCGTTGATACCGGACTTCAAGCTCTTTGCCGAGCCGGGCATGGTCATTGGAAAAATTCGCCGTAATCTTGTCAGCGTCCGCAGTTTGATAACCTCGCACAAGTCGGTTCGTGGTCGTATTGCTGATCTTGGGCTCAGTGATAAGGCATTGGAGTCGCGTCTATTCACTTACTTTGAAAAACACGATGTCCATGAGTCAGAATCCTGGACGCCACCCATTGCGACAGACAAGAGTTGGTGGAGCATTTCTTTCGATAAATGGACGTTCAAAGAAGAGCTATCACTGGACAAGGTTCTTCTGACTGTGTTGGAAACCGACTTGCCGGTCGTTGCGGACGATGAAACCGACGATCAACTCACTGGCCTCATCGGGCAACAGGTTCTGGTACCGAACGACCGTCGTAAAATGAACGTGGTGTTTGAGGTTAATCCTCACCCCGGCAAGGTCAGTGGGCTTGACCATTTTATGGTGCAAATCATTTCGCAGAATGACGGCCCGGTAGGGAAATCTAAAAAGGTAAAGGCCTGGACCCCGAACCGCCTGCAATGTACTGCCAGCCTTGCTAAACTCAATAAAATCGAATTCGATGAAGGATGGCATTTCATCCGTGTAATGCCCTGGACTGCCGATGGCGACCCGATTCCGCTGGAAGCGGATTCCACCTCCGAGGGCGCTAAGCGCTCTTACGAGAGCGAGCCTTTCTACGTCCTGCCCGGTGGCAACATTGAAGAAGAGCCCCCTCAACGTGCCGTTCCTATTGAGCAGAGCCTGGAGCATGCACGTTTCCGACTGCAATTGACAGCACTTGGTGATGAACGTGATCCCGATGATATCGCCATCAGTGGTGTCTCCTGGTCCGAGGGCGGTCGTACCAAAAAGACCTCCCGCCTTGAAACCTTGCACGCAAAATTCGGTCGTGAGGGGGCTGTTCAGATTCCGCTACCACGTACGCTCAAAATTATCGAGCAACGCATCTTAGCAAAGCCTAAACACCCGTCAGGCTGGCGAATGCAGATCAACCTGGATACCGCTGAGCCGCCCTCCGAGGTCGGACTCATGCTGCCCTCTTCTGCTGCGATGGCATCTTTCCTGGCTGCCCGTGAAGAGTTTTTTGCAGCGGTGCGCAAAGACACTGCCGAACTGATCATGCAGGGGCTGTTGTTCCAGGACTCTGAAAAGGAATGCCTCACGTATGCTGAAAGCTATCTTGACTTGGTCAAGAATCTCATCCGCCAGGCCGAGATGACTTCTGGTGTCGAGCGCCAGCAACACCTGCAATCGCTAAGAAACATACTGGCCGTTGATTCAATCCATGTCATCCTGACCGACTTCCGTGGAAGGCATCGCGAGGCTGTTTTGGTCTCCCCAACCCATCCGCTCCGAGCCTTGTGGCTGAACAGTTGGGTTACTCTGGGCAAGGATTGGATCGGGAAGATCAAGTCAGGTGGGAAAGAATACATTCCTCACGTCCGTTCCGCCCTATTGGATAGCCTTGTGCCCTCAGCCTATCCCGTCGGCATTCCCGTAGAGGATGGTCGTATCTTCACGCCGGTGGACAATCTAAATACATTTTGGGCTCTATACGCTCCAACAACCGAGGATAATTCTCGTGGTCTGATGGCGGAGATCTGTTCGGCACTTGGCTTGGCCGAGCCCTCTGCAGCGGGAACTGATATTTCCGGAAAGGTCATTGCGGATAAGATTGAGCGCTATCTCTCCCAGCATCCTTATGTGAGAGAGCTATCGCTGAATATCTTTAACCCCGGAGCTGGTTCGTTAATAGCAGATGCTCTGATAACGCTTCAGCAGAAAGGTGAGTATGCCAATTTACGCTATGATATACGGCTCTTTACCTCCGAGCCTGACTCGCCAGTTTTGGGTGAGGCGCTTGAATCCATAGTCCGTCCCGGAGCGACGGTGAATGAGGCTGCAGACGCGTTTGCGGCATCAACTGGCAGTCATCTGTTTTCCAAGCTGAACTTGGCCAAGCACGCGCTGAATGAATTCCATGCAAATCCCAGGGATTTTCCAGCGCACATCAGCGTTCTTTTGGATGTGTTCCCCGCCGAGGAGCTTTCCATTTCCGATAGGCCGATGGGAGTGACTCCGTTGTATGGGTTGATACAGGGTTTTGACACCGAATTCGTTGACGACGATTCGGGTACCTTCTGGAATAAGCGACCTATTATTGGGCGCTCCTTCGGTGCGAATAACCACGCTGCGTGTTTCGATTTGCTGTCATCGCTGAGCCGTCACCTCTGTTTTGCAACCTCAGCGGTTGCTACTTCTGGTGCTAGTTTCAAGGCCGTACCCGTTGTAACCCTTGGCCTCGATGTGGCCCAACGAGAACTGATTTACGAGGTTCACCAGATCAGCGATTGGGTGTTCACTATCGATCGAAATATGGGGATTGAATTTTTCGACCATGGCGGTCGGAAGAACAGACCGGATTATCTGATTGACTATGTGCCAGGAGCCAGCTCCCAGGCGACCCATAATCTGATAATCTCCTCGCGCTCGAACGATGAGTTGGAGGCCATGCTGAAGCCGGTGCTGCTTGAGCACGGTTTGTCCGCCGACGGAGAGCAGTCGGTTCAGATACTCGCGAACCTACGCTCGCTTTCTGGTCAGCTTGCCCTGAAACTGATTTCCGCACGTACGCAACAGGCGGAGGCTCTTGGCCTGGCTCTGGCGAGGCTCTATCTCGAATATCAAGGCGCGTTAAGCAATCAGATCATTGTGCCATTAGACGCACACACGGACCTCTACCGCTCAAGCGGTGAGTCAGACGATGTTAACGATGCTATCAGTCTACAACGTACCGACTTGGGTTTGTTTGATTTAGATTTAAACACTAGGACGATCACCTGTAATCTGGTTGAGGTGAAGTGTTATTCGCAGGTTGGTGCCTTTGCGGCTTTCAACCAACTGAAGGAACGGATCTCCGCCCAGATAAATCAGAGTGAGCGCATCCTCCAGCGTCACTTTGATCCGGCCCTGAAAAAACCGGATCGGCCGGATAGGTTGCTCAAGAGCCGGGAGTTGGCTCAGATTCTTAGGTTCTATCTGGAACGCTCACTGCGTTATGGGATCTTTGAAGAGACTGCCGCGCACGAAGCGAGAGGACTACTTGAATCCATTGAGCAGGGCTACTCGCTTCAATTCAGGCGGTGCGCTTTGGTTTTCGACTTTGACAAGTCTGGAACAGAATCTCCAGACAACGAGGTTGGCATCGAATTCCATCGTATCGGCAAGGATCTCATTCAGGCCTTGCTGGAGAACTGCCGCAAGCCTGTGTCTGTCGAGAGTGAGGAAGTACCGACCGCTCCTACTCTGAGCGAACAGTTCATTTCGAACGTACCGAAGCTCGAGACTGCCGCTTTCATTGCCCCTAATAGGGTCCGCTCGACATCCTGGACGGTGGACGAGCTCTGGGACGATGAGCTGGAGACACCAGTCACCCTGCCAACATCTTCTGTCTCAGAGGAAACCATCGCACCTGTTCAAAAGGAAGCACAGGCGAAACCCGTCGAGCAAGCACCTGAACCTACCACCATTGTGCCCAAACAAGAAAAAGATGACGAACAACCCGCCACCGTTGATGTGGAACCGGAAGAAGCTGTTCAACCAGAGCTTGAAGTGCAGGAGCATCTGACATCCGAGCCTCAAGCCGAAATCAGCTACGACATCATGCTGGGCGTTAATGGTAGTTCACCGCAGTACGGATTGCTCGGAGAGGTTTCCGGACGGAAAATCGCGCTGGACCTCAATCATACCCACACGATCAGTCTCTTCGGGGTTCAAGGCGGTGGAAAGAGCTACACCCTTGGAACAGCAATTGAGATGGCCTCAATGCCGATTCAGCACATCAATGTGCTGCCAAGCCCGCTCGCCACAGTTATTTTCCATTATAGCCCGACGCAGGATTATGCGCCGGAGTTTACCTCGATGATTAATGCCAACTCGGTAGAGGATGAGATCCGTATCCTTCGTGAGCGTTACAAGGCCAACCCGGAAGCATTGAAGGATGTCTTGATTCTTACCCCTGCCAACAAGGTAGATGATCGTAGGGCCGAGTACCCGGATATTGAGGTTAAGCCGATTGCTTTTTCTGCCGCTGAACTTAAGGCAGCACACTGGAAATTCCTAATGGGAGCGATTGGTAGCCAGAGCATGTATATGCGCCAAATCAATCTCATCATGAGGGGACTGCGGGATAACTTGACCTTGGATTCTCTGCGAGCAGGCATCGATAACTCTGGTTTGTCCGATCATCTAAAGGAGCTGGCCCAGACGCGCTTACTGTTTGCAAGCGAATATATCGATGATAACCAGCGTCTCCAGGATCTGATTCGTCCCGGCCGGTTGATTATCGTGGATCTGCGAGATGAATACATCGAGAAGGACGAAGCTCTCGGTTTGTTCGTGGTGATGCTACAGGTTTTCTCAGAAGCAACCTACCAGGGAAGCGCCTTCAATAAGCTGGTGGTTTTCGATGAAGCTCACAAATATATCGAGAACGATGATCTGGTTTCCGGCTTGGTCGAGGTTGTCCGTGAGATGCGCCACAAGGGAACCAGCATTATGGTCGCCTCTCAGGACCCGCCATCAGTCCCGATCTCTCTTATCGAGTTGTCTTCACAGATCATTATGCACAAGTTCAACTCGCCCGCATGGTTGAAACACATCCAGAAGGCGAATGCCGCTCTTGGTGAGTTGACCTCCGATAAGATGAGCCGTCTCGGTACCGGCGAAGCCTATGTATGGTCGAGCAAGGCCTCGGACGACTCATTCACCCGGGGAGCGGTGAAGATCAAGTGCCGTCCTCGCATTACCCAGCATGGTGGCAGTACCAAAACGGCCGTGGGTCGGTAGGAGATCTTTAAAGGGACTGCTTGGAAAACGGAGAATATCCTACACTAAGCCTGTTTTTTAAGCAGATATGATAGGCTGCTTTGAGTGAAGCGGACATTATAGCCAAGCTGAACGCTCTCAAAAAAAAACATCAGTGGCTTTTTTAATTATCAGTCCCACCTCCGATGGAGGTGGTGATTGTTCATGTGGGTTTTACCTATAGCATGTCCATGCTAAATACTGCCTCGGTTTATTACTAGCAAATCAAGGAGTAAATAGTATGGGCAGATATAAATCCGCTACCCACGTATTCTATCGCTATCAGTATCATCTTGTATGGACACCGAAGTACAGATACAAAATCCTCAAAGGTAATCTCGATAAAGAGCTTTATTGCAGTATCGCATTACTGCAATATGAAGAAATGCACGGTGACTGAATTAAAAGCAAATCTACCTCACCCAATCTTTGTACCAGCCTTCCCCCCACTATCCTGCGCCACCTTAATCCCACCCGCCAGCGCCCCATTCATCGCCACGCCAACCCTCACTCCCGCCCATGCCATCGCCCCCAGCCAGAACGTCGGCAACACCAGAAACATCGACCCCATCACCAGATTGATGATCACGTCATCCTGCGTATTCTGGAGCCCGGTCAGATTCCAGCTACTGTGGGTATCGCTGTTGTAGAGCACATCCAACAGCCAGCTATCTAGCCACCGGGCCAGCTCCCACCAGAAGGTGAGGAAAAACAGCGCAAACTGCACAAACGTCAGCGTCATCACCACCTTCACGTCCCATGCCGAACAGAGCGTTATCAGCGGAATACAGATCACCAGCGCCATTTGCAGCAGCGCCTGTACCATCGGTAGCGCCTGACGCACGCTGTCGAATGCCGGGAACGCCGCTATGCTGCCGAGGATATTTCCGGCGCTGGATGCCAGTCGGGTGGCGGCATTGGTTATGGTGCCATCGATATTGCCGCCATAGCCGGGATAAACGCGCCCGTTCTGCGACACCTGCATGTTGCGTTCACTGACCAGCGAGCGCAGCACGGCCTCTTCATACACCGTCTGAGGCTGGCCGACTTTTTTAAATGCCGTCCAGATATCCGGGGTCGGGAGTTGCAGGAGCCGGGCTTTCAGCCCAACGGTGTCGTCGGCCCACCACTGTTTACAGGTGGGGTAGCCGCCCACGCCAGTATCGGCCAGCCCGGCGTCTCGTGATGCACTGTACGGCCAGGCGCTGTGTGGTGAAAGCGCATGGTCGGTATCGTAGTAACCCGCCGTGTTGAGAAAGTATGCTGATCCCAGCCAGGCCGTATCGTCACTGGTGTCATCATCCAGCTCTCCGGCGCGGAATTTCAGGCGGGCGCGGGAAGGGGCGTAACACTCCTCAACGAAATCCCGCAATTCCTGAGCCAGAGACGGATCCTTAATGCGGGTGTGCTGTACCTCAAAGCGGATCTGACGCAGATCCGGCTGGCAGGGAAGGGTGGCAACCGTTGCGCTGGTGATACCTTTGCTGATCACATGAATAAAATACCACCAGACCGGGACGGCGGCGGTTTTACCGCCCAACGAGTTTATAATCGGTTGATAGCCGGTATCGGCGGGCTGAGGCACCGACATGCCGCACTGCTTTGAGCGCGTGGTGTCATATTTGATGGTATCGAGGTCGATGTTCAACATTGGCACGCAGGTGAACATAATGACCAGCAACGAGGTGTACATCAGGTGCTCGGTCCATATCAGGGACAGCGCAGCTTTGTTGCCTTCATCCGCACCCTGACTTCTGGCCTGTAACCACAGCGCCAGCAGCTTAATCAGTAGCGGCAGGGCGAATAATCCGGTGGCGCTGATCGCGTTCCACAGCCCGTTATTGACCACCCAGCCGAGCAGCGTCAGAAAGTATTCCAGATAGCTGTTGGTCGTCACCGGAACACCTCCGGCACGATTTCGTTGAGCACAATCAGTACGATAAATATCAGCGCGATACGGCGGATTGCCGGACGATGTGGCGGTAAGCGGTCATACAGATGCCAGCCCACACCACAAATCACACCGTATAGCATTATGCGCCAGGGCAGCAGGTCGCTGCGGTTAATCTGCGGTGTATTGTCAGTAGCCAGATAAAACATCACTGCCATGCAGACCAGAATCAGGGTGCCGGAGAGCATCAGCCGTTTCATTGCATATCCCCGCCAGTGGGTTTGCTGAGATCGTCCACCCGTTTGTCGGTGTCGTCCTCCACGCCGACAGCCTGACCTTTGGTCTTCGCACGCGTTGTCTGACGCTCAAGGATGGTGAGGGCCGCGTTATCCGCCAGCGCTTGGCGCATATCCAGTTCCAGCTTAAGCTGCGACAGTTCCTGGTCGAGCTGGGCGGTGGTCTGGGTCAGCGCGGTTTGTGCCTCTTTTTCACCGGATACATTGGGTTCGCGCATTCCGGCCAGCAGCGTGCGCCGGGCCATCAGCGCCTGCTCCATCACGCGAGAAAGCGCCAGTTCGCCGGAGAGCCGCTGGATCAGTACCGCAGCATCAGGATCGTCGCGCAGCGCCTCGATAACGCCGCGCGTCAGATGCAGCTCGCCACCGCTGGCCTGTGCCAGTGTGTCATCGTTAACAGGCTGGCTGCGGTTCACCATATCGATAATCAACGGCTGGATCTTATCCTGTTCTTCCTGAATCAGCGGCGTCAGTCCTACGCCGGATTGTGCGCCGCTTTGCTGGCTCGTATCGCCGGACTGATCGTTATCCGGGGCGACGTTAATGGTCTGCTCGCCAACCACCCGAGTCAGCCATTGCGCAGCGTCGTCGGGTTTGCTCCATACCTGGCAAAGTTCACCCTGACAGTCGTTGCCGGATACCGAGCTGGTGCTGGTTGCGCTGCGATTATTGAGGATGTTGTAGCCTGCAACCGTCGTATCGCGTATCAGTTTGATGGGCGGCTGGCCTTTACCGCCGCGATGTTCGCCGCCCACCCAGCGTTTGCCTTTCTCTGCCGCTTCTTCAGCAGCTCTCTGGTCGGCGCGAACGGCGTCTTTTTCGCTGGCCGCAATTCCCTGATAGTTCTCCGCCTGGGCGCTCTGCGTCCATGCCGGACCGAGTGCGTAATCGGTCATTTTGCCCGCCATTTTCTGACAGCTTAGCAGCGATTTATCGAAGTCGAGCCGTCCCTGAAGCACACCGTTGGTCAGCAGATCGTAGAGCTGGGGATTGGCACGTTGGATAACCATCGCGGGCAGGCTGGCGACCGCACTGGTAGCACTTTCGATGACTTCTCCCATCAGTTGCTGGAAACCGTCCGTCACGCCGTTGAGCTGGTTGCGCACCGTGGTGTCGATATCGAAATTGCCGCACATCATATCGCTGTTCCAGCTTATGCCCGCCGTCAGCGGAAAGGTGTTGCGCCGGGTTGGCGGTGGGGAGATGGCCGCGCCACCACCGATGCGGTAATACATCCAGTCGCTGATTGCCCCCTGTTGCTGATACTGATATTTATCAGCCGCCGGGGCGAAAAAGGCGACGAACAGAAGACACCAGGCTGAGCGCATAGTTAACCTCCGCTGCTGCCAAGAAAGGTCTGCCCACGGCGTGGGCAGCATTTATAGGGTCGCCACAGCGTCCAGGCATATGCGCCATCCTCCGCCAGTTTATCGGCGTAAGAGTCGGTGGCGGAGCCATCCGGGAAGATGGTGCAGGAGGCGGATTTTTTAGGAACCAGCATCTGCCACTGGTGGTTATTGCTGTCGCCTTCCGTGACCGGATCCGGAGGCCAGTAGCCATCGTGTGAAGAGGCAGTCAGAGGAACATAAACATGCGGCTGACCATTGCGCGTTACCAGATCGGCTGCGCGTTGGGCGATGACTGCCCCGGCCTTGTAGTCATGCGTCTGGCTGAGCGCCCCAGCTCGCGGGTAGATATTGCCCCACATATCGCCGTCTTTGCTGACTTCGCGCAGTCCTGGCGTTAACGCCTCCGGGTAGAACATTTCCGGTACTCCGCTACGCCAGGCGAGCGCATCCAGCGTGCTGAGAAAGTAGGGGAGAAAAGGCTGTGACGATGGGGCGCAGACGTAGCCAAATTGGGAGAAAAAATTTGCCAGCGCATCACCAGCAGGGAAGCCAATTGCATCGGCATTTTTAAACCGGACTTTACTGTGCTGGCCGACGGCGCGAGGGTTGGTATCGCCACCGGCTTCGGCGATACCGGGCAACGGCGAGCTTAACGGCGACATCTCAATCCACGGGTTTTGCCCGGTCACGCTGTAGGCCGACACCACCAGGTCCGGGCGAAAATGTCTTACTTTCAACGAAGTACGCACCGAGCAGCCAAACGGTGAACAAAAAAGCCAGTAGCAGACGCCCACGATCTGGTAATGCACACATTCCGGTGATAGCGCGGAAGCGGCGATTTCTGGCGTGGTGATGGCCTGTGCGAGGCTGGACAGACACAGTATTGGTATGAAGAACAATCTACGCCTGAACATGTTTCCTCCGCGACACGATGAATACAAAATGGTGTACGCGGAGGAAGCATTTAGCGCAGTAAGAAATTCAATACTGCCTGGTAAAATATACTGCTGTAGTTATCGCCGGGAGCTACTTTCCGGCTCCAGTGCGCCGATAGTCGGTGGTGTTCCGATAGCCTGATTTAAAGCATCGTGTGCAGGTGCGCCAGTGACTGCGATCCCCGCATTAATGGCCGGTGAGCCTGGTTGCGGCAAATAGTCTTGCCAGCGAACGTTTTCTGGTCCGGGATTCGCCAGCATAGGGTCATTGATTAACGCATAACTGTCAGATGGCATTACCGGAACATTGTAATAGAGATTGTGATCGCCAGTAATGACGGAGTCGTTGTAATCCCAGACGGGAGGAACGCCTGAGCCATCACCCATCAGGATGTTGTTAGTCAGCTTAAGCTCAACTGCGCCATCGTTGGTTGCTCCTTCTGTCAGAATGAGATGGGCGCTGGTTGTGTCTGGCGGCAGCAAAATAGTGTTGTTGTAGATCTGGCCGTTAATCACGCCGCCGCTGCATACCTGGAAGGTGCGGGTTCTGTCCGCCACGGACAGGTTATAGCGGATTACGAAGTTGCGCGATTTGCCGGGTACATCGTACCCATAGGGACAAAGCAGGAAAAAGCCGCCTTCATTACCCGAGGAAATATTGTACTGATAGACAATGCCATTCGTTGAGTGATCGACATCGTAAGACATACCGTCCTGTGTGGTATGTCCTCCTGAAGCGAAATTGTACTGGTAAACGATATTGTCGCTGTTGGCCGACCACATTCCGGCATTTGGTGAGCCGGAGCGCATATTAAAACCATTCAGCACGTTGTATTCCACCGTGCTGTCCGTACTGGTCATGGGCGCGATGCCATCGCCACCAATGTCAGAAAGCATATTGTGGCTGATATGGGTATTGTTGAATGGCTGCCACTTCGCAGTACATAAACTGTACCAGAACTCGACCAGTTCCGGGCGCTGACACCAATTGGACCAGGTGTAGATACCCTCGCGATCGACGGCGTGAATAATATTATCGCTGATATCCAGCCCGCTAAACCAGGTGGGCTTGGTGTTACCGAGCGCCTCCACCACAATGCCGCCGGAAGCATGGGCATATTTGCCTATGCTGCTGTCCGAAGGATTTTTTGTGGCTGGCATTTCTCCACGGACGTCATGAATATTCAGGTGCTGAAGGCGGATCCCCTGGTGTTCTCCACTATCGGTGGCACTAACCCATAATCCCCGGCGGGGGGATTTTCCATCACCGCTGGCCGAAAGTTCCAGATTCTGTACCGTTACCCAACTGACATCTGTCATGTGGAAAGCCGCTTCGTTGCCGTTTGCTTCTATGCGAGGTAACACCGTTCCTTCGCCCCAGGCATCATAGATAACTGGGGCATTCTCTGAGCCGGAAGTTGCGGCGACCACTTCGCCATTACAGGTAGTGCCACGGCGAAACAGTATGCTGTCTCCCGGATGCAACTCATGGTTGTTAAGCGTACTGATCGAATTAATGGGATTGCTGGCGGTGCCATCACCGTTAACGGTAGCGGAGCAATCTATATAAATTGACTGTGCGTGGAGGGAAAACGAAAATAACAGCGTGAGTGCCGTAAAGAATAACCTGTACCGCAGATTACTCCCCTTATACCGGCTGATATTCTTTGATAGATAAGTTGTCATGATATTAGCCTCATTTCTGAATGAATCGGGGTAATAAAACTGGCTGTTAATCATTAACAAAATTAAGAAAGGGATATTGCCAGACAGACCACACGGTGCCATTTGCTTACTGTTTGATACAGATGGTAAATTTCGGGTATGAAACGACGTTTCTGCTCACGAATGTGGTAAGAGTCACAAAATTATCAATTTTGATATGACAGTTGTTATAAGCATTTTGGTCCTTTGTTTTTTACCATTCCCGCACACTGTTCTGCGTCGTTGTCGTCGGAAAACAGTGCCTCTGTTTGATGATGCTTATTAAGGTGGCGGCAATGATTAAAACACATGACACCCGATGGAATGTGATCCTCTGGGGATTCTTTTTCCTGTTCTATTACTACAACTGGTCTTCCTGCTTTTTGTTTTTACCCATGTGGCTAACCCGAATGGTAGGGCTGGATAAAACGCATATTGGTATGGTGTTTTCTTCCTTCGCCGTGGCAGCGATTTGCTTGCAACCGCTACTGGGCTGGGTAACGGATAAGCTGGGGCCGAAAAAACACCTGCTATGGCTGATCGTTACCCTGATGGTGCTCTTCGCGCCGTTCTTTATCTACGTGTATAACCCGCTGCTGCAAAGCCATTTTGCGATTGGGCTGGTGGTGGGCGGTCTGTATCTGGGATTTATCTTCCACGCGGGTTATGGCGCGGTGGAGGCCTTTGTCGAGAAGGTCAGTCGTAATCGGGGATTTGAGTATGGCCGTCCCCGGCTGTTTGGCTGCTTTGGATCGGCGGCCTGCGCCACTATCTCCGGCATTCTGTATGGCTTCGATCCGACATGGATTTACTGGATCGGGTCGGCGCTGGCTTTGCTGCTGGTGGTGATACTGCTGGTTGCCCGTTCTGAGCCATTGCCGGGCATTGCAGCGGAGCAGGTCCGTCAGCAAAAGGTGAGCGTGCTGGAGCTATTTAAACTCCGTCGGTTCTGGTATTTCACATTATATGTATTAGGCGTGGCCTGTATTTATGATGTTTTCGACCAGCAGTTTATTAATTTCTTCACTCGTTTCTTTGACCATCAGGAACAGGCGGCAAGAGCATTCGGCTATATTACGACTGCCGGGAATCTCGGCGATGCCGCCGTAATGTTTTTTATTCCGCTGCTGATTAATAAATATATTGGCAGCAAGAATGCATTATTAATTACTGGTACCATTATGACGATTAGGATCGTTGGTTCCTCCTTTGCCACCGGACCGATTGAAGTGCTCTTCTTACGGATGCTGCATAATTTTGAAGTACCTTTCCTGCTGATTGGTATTTTCAAATATATTACTGACGTTTTTGATACTCGCCTGTCAGGGACTATCTATCTGGTGGGCGTGATGTTTATCAAGCAGTCCGCCGCCATTGTTTTATCTACCGTTGCAGGCCACCTGTACGACACCATCGGCTTCCATAGCACCTATCTGATCCTCGGCAGTATCACTGCCGCGTTCACTCTGCTGTCCGCTTTCCTGCTGACTTCGACCCCACGCCAGAAAACGGCGGGCGCCTGCGCACCTGCCACACTCTAAAGGAGAGAACATGATGCAACCGAATATTCTGGTCTTTTTCACCGATCAACAGCGCTGGGATACGGTGGGCTGCTACAACCCTGCCGTCAGTACTACCCCTGTGCTGGACCAGCTTGCCCGCGAGGGCGTGAAGTTCGAAAACGCCTTTACCGTCCAGCCGGTCTGCGGCCCGGCACGTTCCTGCCTGCAAACCGGGCGTTACCCGACGCAGAACGGCTGTTACCGCAATAATATCGCCATGCGACAGGATGAGGTGACGCTGGCGAAGCTGTTCAATCAGGCAGGGTATGACACTGCCTACATCGGTAAATGGCACCTGGCGGATCTGGATGAAAAACCGGTGCCGGAAGAACTGCGCGGTGGCTGGAAATACTGGCTGGCGGCAGATGCGCTGGAACATACATCGCACCCTTACGGCGGTCACTTTTTTGATAACGATAACCAGCCGGTGTATTTCGATGGCTACCGGGTGGATGACCAGACCACATTTGCCCTCGATTACCTGAAACAACGCCCACGGGATAACCCGTTCCTGCTATTCCTCTCTTACCTGGAGCCGCACTTCCAGAACGATATGGCGCGTTTTGTCGCCCCGGATGGCTACGCCGAACGTTTCCAGAGCGCAGCGGTGCCGCCGGATCTGATTAACCGCCCCGGCGACTGGCCGCAGAACCTTCCTGACTATTACGGCATGTGCCAGAACCTTGATGAGAACCTCGGGCGTATTGTCGATTACCTGAAGGCCAGCGGTGAATACGACAACACGATTATCCTGTTTTTCAGCGATCACGGTTGCCACTTCCGCACCCGCAACGATGAATACAAACGCTCATGCCATGAGTCCAGTATTCGTATTCCCTGCGTGGCGCGAGGCGGGCCATTCAGCGGCGGCAGGACGGTGGAGCATCTGGTGACGTTGCTGGATATCCCGCCCACAATGTTAAGCGCCGCCAGCATTACGGTGCCGGATGTCATGATGGGGCGTGATCTGCAAACCGCCCTGGATGCTGAGCACTGGGACGAAGAGGTGCTGATCCAGATTAGCGAATCGGAAGTCGGGCGGGCGCTGCGCACGCCGCGCTGGAAATATGAAATTGTCGCACCCGGCAGCGATCCGTGGAATGAGGCAGCCGCAGAGATCTATGTAGAGAGCCAGCTTTATGACCTGCTGAACGACCCGTGGGAGCGCCAGAACCTGATTGCCAGCCCGGAACATGCGCGGATCCGCGATAAATTACGTCAGGATATTGGCCGCAAAATGACAGAGATTGGTGAAGACCTATCCGTCATTGTTCCGGTGGAGTAAGTGATGACAGCATGGATGATTGCCGCACTCTGCGGCTGTGGTATGGCAACCAGCCTGCTCTCGGCGCTGTTTGGCGTCGGGGGCAGTATCCTGCTCGTGCCGGTGCTGCATCTGCTGTTTCCGCAATGTGCTGTGCAGGTGCTGGCTGCGACGTCCCTGACGGTGGTGATGCTGAGTGCGTTGATCAACATCTGCGCCTTCTGGCGGCAGGGTATCCGCCTGAATACGCGGCTGCTGGTGCTCTGGTCGCTGGGGATGGCTACGGGAATGCAGGCGGGCGTGTACGCCAGTTTTTTGTTGTCGGATAAGGTGCTGCTGATGTTGTTTGCGCTGGTTCTCGTGGGGCTGGCATTACGCTCTGGATTTTCGCCCCCGACAACTCAGCAAAACGTACAACCGGATAACCGGACGCGCAGCGCCGGGATGTTGTTGTGTACCGCCGGTGGTGCCGTGGCCGGGTTAACCGGGCTGGGCGGCGGTTCCGTGCTTGCTCCGCTGATGTCGCAGATCTCCGGGATCCCGCGCCAGCATATCGCTGTGTACTGTAACTGGATGATGGTGTTCGGCAGCGCCGGAACGGTGGTCAGCTATCTGTATCGCACGGCACCGGATACCGGTGCATTGCCACTATCGATGCAGTTTGGTTACGTCAATATGGCTATTGTGGCCGTGATCTTTCTCTGCACGCTGGCGTTCCAGCCTGTCAGCATGAGACTGCGTACTCTGCTGCCGGAATGCTGGCTACACCGCGTTTTCTCCGGAGTATTGCTGATGATTGCCACGTTGATTCTGGTGACGCTATGAAACACGTTTTCCATCTGATGGCAAAACCTGCGGGTTGGCGCTGCAATCTGGCCTGTGATTACTGTTTTTACCTGGCAAAAGGGCAGGGGGTGTTGCGGGATACCTGCGGACAGCGGCATATGTCCGATAAGGTGCTGGAAACGTATATTCGCCAGTACATCGCGGCATCGCCCGGCACGGAGGTGAACTTTACCTGGCAGGGCGGCGAGCCCACGCTGGCCGGGCTTGATTTTTATCGCCGGGCCGTAGCGCTCCAGCAACGCTTTGCCGGGGATAAGCGTATTACCAACAGCCTTCAGACCAACGGGGTGCTGATTAACGACGAATGGGCGGCATTTCTGGCTCAGCATCGGTTTCTTGTGGGGATATCGCTGGATGGCCCGGCGCATCTGCATAATCATTACCGTAAGACGGGCAGCGGTAAGCCCGTGTTCGATCAGGTGATGGCGGCGCTGGATACGCTGAAGCGTCATCGTGTGGAGGTGAATATCCTGACCGTGGTGAACAACGTGACGGCACAGGCTCCGCTGGAAATTTACCGCTTTCTGACGCGTGAGGTGGGGGCTGAGTTTCTCCAGTTCATTCCGGTAGTGGAGCATGATGCGCAACGTGGGCTGTTGCCCTGGTCCGTGACGGGGGAATATTACGGGCGGTTTATGATCGCCATCTTTGATGAGTGGGTGCGTCATGATGTCGGGCGGGTATTCGTTCAGCTTTTTGATAACACGCTGGCGGCGTGGCTGGGCGAACGTCCGGCGATATGCGTAATGCAGCCCACCTGCGGACGTGGGCTGGTGGTTGAGCAGAACGGTGATATCTACAGTTGCGACCACTATGTGGATGCGGAGCATCGGTTAGGCAATTTGCTACAGCAGCCACTGGAAAAGCTGGTTGCGGGTAAAGCACAACGGCGATTCGGCCAGCAGAAAGCGCAGCTCCCGGATGATTGCCATCGCTGCCCGTGGCGCTTTGCCTGCCAGGGCGGTTGCCCGAAGCATCGACTACACGAGCGGCTGAATCATCTTTGTGCCGGATATCGCATGATGTTCAGCCATATGGATCCGTATATGACCTATATGGCGCAGCAGATTCGTTTGCAGCAGTCTCCGGCAGGGGTGATGACGGTGGTGGATGATATTGTGGCTTATGCCAGTAATGCTGCCAGTCGCTCCGGATGACATACATGCAGACGGCGCTGCGAATCGTCCAGTATCCCGGCCAGTCTTAATTCCTTGCTGAACCGTAACGCTGTCTCTGTCTCACACCCCGCAAATTCCGCCACTTCACGCCACGTCCAGTCATAACCGGGAAAATAACTCGTCAGATACCAGAGGCTGCTCAGTACCCGGTGACGGGTGCGGTAACGGGCTATCCAGGTCATGCGATGCTCTGCATCGGACAGACTTGCCACCACCTGATTTAACAGAAACTGGACGAACTGCGGATGATGGCGCAGGAAATCGCTGTTGGAGTGAGGAATGACGTGGCACAGCGATGCTGTCTGCAAAACGCAGGCGTGGCAGTGGTAGAACTCAGAGCCAAACAACCCCAGATAGCCAAACCAGTCCCCCTGTTGGCAGGCGCGAACCAGCATCTCTTTGCCGTTTTCCAGCGTGTGGTGTAAACCGACGACGCCATGGTTGAGATACCAGAAACCACATATGGGTTCTTCTTGTAGATAGATTTTGCTTCCTGCTTCACGAGCGATAGGGCGTAGCAGGGCATGACGGGAAAAGTGGGTAGAGTGGAAAGAGGTATGATTGCGCACCGGAGCTGTGAGAAACGGCATTTCTGCTGGCGGTGGAATGGCAGCCTGCTGAACCTGGACAGCAGAGGGTGTGTCATGGAAGCTGACGTCTGAAATGATCATAACCGACACCTGGCGGGGAGCGGATTTTTCGGTTGCCGTAGTTCGCCTTTTTCCTCATAGCGGCTAGGCCAGATTTTTGCTGGGTGAACGTTGAGTGCGCGAGCAATCAGCCATTCGCCTTTCGGCCAGGGACGTGAAAGCGCATTCGCCAGAGTGGAGGAGGCCAGCCCCGCTTCCCGCGAGACCGCTGCCATACTGGTGCCGCGCTTGTGCAGTGCGGCGATGATGTCGGCTGGGTGCCAGTCTTGTTTAGTCATTCCTGTTACCTCATTTGTGGGCTATGAGTCACATTAGAGTATGCTAGCACGCTTTTTATGTGACTTATAGTCCGTGGAACAATAGGCAACAAAGATTGATGCTGGTCTTATGGAAAAGACCGGATCAATCAAAAAACTGCTAGGCAACCGAATCAGGCAACTTCGTCGGGAGACGGGGCTGTCTCAGGAAGACTTTGCCGACAAATGCGGTATTGATCGCTCATACATGAGTGGAATTGAGCGCGGAGTACGGAACCCTACACTTGAAATTTTGTGGGCAATCTCTGGTGGTCTGGATTTAGATCTTAGTCATTTGTTTATGTTCGAAACAAATACTAAAGAAGAAATAGAAACCACGCTTTGTGACTCATAGTCCGTGGTCTGATAGACGTCAACACGTCATCTTTCTTGGATGAAAAATTCATCCAGTATTCAGGCTCTTTTTGGCGCACACCTTAAAAAGCTCAGGTTACAATCAGGCTTATCTCAGGAAGCATTTGCTGACAAGTGTGGCCTAGATCGCACGTATGTGAGTGGGATTGAAAGAGGGGTCAGAAATCCTACCCTTGAAGTGATCAGTGTCCTTGCGGCAGGGCTAGAGATTGAAATTAGTAAGCTTTTTGAGTTTAGTTAACTAATGTTATAGGTCATTTAATGATTCCTTTTCTTAGGAAACATACTGCCAAAAAGTGACTTGATTCAATCAATTGCCTGTTAGATTCTCTGATAATGTCTCCTGCAAAGGGAGAATGCTATGTCAGAAAGTCTGCACACTAATGCCCCTCAAACGTTACCTGACGACAGGGAAGAACTTTATCATCTTGTCTGGCGCGAGCCTGCTGAGCTAATCACTTCCCTCTATAACATCAGCCAAGAACAACTAACAAAACGATGCGCTGAATTACGAATACCGAGACCGCTCGCCGGATTCTGGAAGGCGCTAGCGAAAGGAACTGCACCGGCGGTACCTGCTTTGCCTGATTTGAAGAGTGGCAAGGTAGAAAAATCCCCCAAAAAAACTAACCAGTCCATTCCTCCTTCCACAAAAATATCATCGAAAGTAGCAGCGCCAGCACCGCGAAAGCGAGCAAGGACAGCGGGTAGTGGCTATGCACTGATCGATGATCTCAAAACTTACCTTCCCGTCTCTTCCGTCACAAAAGACGGCTACTACAAACCAACGAAAAAGAAGCTACTCGATCTGAATGTTTCAGAAACGGGCTTCAACAGTGCTATCGATTTTCTGAGTCAGTTCTTTGCTACACTGGGAAAGCAAGGTTATTGGGTAAGGTTAGCTGAAGGAAATGAAGGGCTTCATTGTCAGGGCATAGATATCAAAGAAGACCCAAAAGAGGGCGGTTTACGTTATGACAGTTTATGGCGCCCTTATTCAGCCAGCATCATTTGCGTTGGGGATATGTTGTTTGCCTTTAGCCTGGCTGAAATGACGGAATATGTTCCGGCAAAAGAGGTTAATGGCCGATACATTCGCGATGAAACGATAATCCACTGGATGAGGGGGAAGGATGACAAGCCATTTCGCTTTGTCGTTAAACATACCTTACCGACCGGACGATTTCTGCTACAGCTTTACTCGCCATATTCATCAACAAACTGGCAGGTGCAATTTCGACAGGCAAACCAATGTGGGCTTGTAAGCCAGATCCCGAAGATTATTTCTGCGATGCGTGATGCTGTTCCGCTGATTAAGAATCAGTTGGAAGAGGCGAGAGTCAAAGCTGAAGCCCGGCGGATCCAGTGGGAACTGGATGAGAAGAGATATCGGGAAAAGGAGCGAATCAGAAGGGAAAAAGAGGCATACAACGCCAGCTTAGCCGAACTGGAAGCTATTATAGTGCAGTGGGCAGAAGATAAGCGTATAGAACAGTTTTTTCGTGAAGCAGAAAAGGATGTGGCGAGTCTTAATGAGCAGCAGAAGGTACAGATTATGGAACGCCTACAACTGGCCCGCCAATTTTTGTCGGAGCATAGGGCCGTTGAGCGGTTGCTGAAATGGAAAACACCGATGGAGTTGTTAACAGAAAGATAGCTATATAGATGCTGTTCTTGTTGAATTACGGTGTTTTCCTTTGTCTTTTGTGATTTCTGTGAAAGATTTTGTGAGTGAAGGCTATGGAAATTAATTTTTAGCCACATATTATGCGTGCTTGATTACTCATGGGAGATTTTTAGATTGATACCATAGCTAAAAGTTCTTTGTTCTGAGATGGGAATAACTTGTATTTTTCTGAGAAAAATAGCATGAACAACTTATTTATCTTAAGCACTATTTTTGTAAATCCAGACTTCCAGGCTCCAAAGTTGGCTGCGTTAAAACTGCTTGCTGGTGATGGTTGTTTTTGTGTTTGAAAATACTTAATAGATTCTGCATGAATATGTTTTGAATAATTTTTCCATTCTTTTGATATTTGTTCTATTAGAGTCTCAATTTCTCCTTTCAACGGTTGTTGACTAAAGTCCGGGTAGTCTTTAATATATTCTTTTAACTTGTCGTGTTTAATTACAAAGTCACCAGTTCTCCATTTTTTTAGCTCAATTGGATGTTCGTAGAAGTAGAGTAATTGTAATGATAACTCTATCATACTACGCAAATGCATATTAGCTGTTCGATATAATCCCATTGATGCCAAATAATAAGATGAGTTAACATCTTGGTGCAATTCGTCAAATATTTCATCTAGTTCATTAATGCCAATATGATTCACGCCATCCTTCCAATTTTTGAAAATAAGAGTGCTCCAATATATATTAAATATGTCGATTGTTTTTAAATGTGTCAGTGTTGAATCAGAAAAGACACTAAAATCTTTCTTGTATAAATCATAGTCAGAGTACGCATTGATTACTACTTTTTCTCTGCTCATTCTATATATCCTTAAGCATTTTTGCCCACTCTTCTAAATCATTATAATTAACTGATTTAGAATGTGTGGAGGTTATTTTATATTCTTTGTAATGTCCTGTTGAAATTAAATCCCTTAATTTTTCTTTTAGAATATTTTTGAAAGCTTCATCTTTTTCTGCCCTCTTTATAATTCTATTAATTGTAACTTCACGAGAGGCATTTTGTGATTTAAACTCAACACCAAGATTAAAATTGGAGAAATATATAATATCTGAGATTTTTGGAAATAACTGTCTATTGTTAAGTATTTCTTCTAAGATTTTAAATCTCTGGTTATCAGAATATTCAGGCTTTATATTGTTTAACTCAAGGAAGAACTTATAATTCTTAATAAAAAGTTTAAGGTAAGATGTGTCCAACCCCAGCTTCTCATATTTTCTTATGCTTTTTAAGACATCTTCTAGCGTAGCTAAGTTAATATCCATTAAACACTCTCCAATTGTTTTAGCATTTCATTAACAACAGTTTTATATGCCGTTACTCCTGTGGCATTAGGGAATATTAGCCTTGCTGGAGAACTTGCACTGCTTGCCTCGCTTAGTTTAATGTTTTTAGGCACAATGGTTTTAAAATCATATATACTAAAATCTGTACATATTTTCCTTATTTTAGGCATGAATTCATTGTGAAGATTAACTGAGTTCTCTACCCGTGTGAATAAACAACCTAAAAATGAAACATCAATGTTTAGGTCTCTCTTCAAACGATCTACCCGATTCTTAAGTAATGGTAGTCCAAGAAATGAGTAAAAATCAGGTATTATCGGAACTATGATGTAATCAGATGCAACCAGTGCATTTTGAGGTGCCAAAGTTAAATTTGGCGGGCAATCAATTAATATATAATCATATTCGCTCTCTAAACGTGAAATCTGACGAGATAGAATCAATTCTCTGCCCGGTTTAGCGCTAAGATCCAAATCTAGAAACGTCAGCCCCAAATGCGAAGATATGAGGTCTAATCCTTGAATTTCTGAAACATTTTTTATTACTGCATTGTTGATATCATATTCGGCGTCTCTACTTGAAAGATGCTTATTCATACCTAAAACATCTGCAATAGTGTTAGCCTCTATTTGATCTTGCCAAACGTCATATTTGATAAATGAAAACGTGGCATTTGTTTGAGGATCTATATCTATAATTAAAACTCTTTTCCCATGGTCCTTAACTAATATAGTTGCAAACTCAACTACGGATGTTGTTTTACCAACACCACCTTTCATATTTATGAATGATATAGTCTTCATCGCATTCCTTCTGTTAACAATTAGTTAAACACTACTACGAACATGATTTGTATGTTTTTTGTGCTTGCTTTTATGATTTTAATCGCAGTTAAATTAGCTGCTATATATCAGTTTTTCAATGATTTTTTGTGAAGTTATCAAAATAAAGTCTGGAGGAATTTTAATTGAATATGCGATAGTGAGCCACAACTACTTCGGGTAGGTACTGTTTTTTTAACCAGTTCCTGAGGCGTTTTGTGTATTTAAAGGAGAGATAAACAGCGCTTAAATTTACTGTCAGTGTTACTTGCTGTCCCAAAGCTAGCTGCTCAACTTGATTGAACTGGAGTGTTAAAGCGAGCAGGTACAAATCAACTTATGACAAAACACCTTGCTGCCACCCTCATCGCCGCCTCCAGCTCACTGCACCCAAACTCCCGCATAATTCGCATTCGCTCTGCCTTCTCGTGTTTTTCCGTCATTCCCAATGCCAGCCACAGGGAAGGGGAGACCACGCGAAACAGCGCCTCCACACGCGGTGAAAGCACCACACCTTCGGTATATTTCCCCGGTGCTTTGGTAGTGCTGAGCAGGAGCTGGCGCTGTTCCGGTGTCAGAGATTTGAAGCGGCTGACCTGCTCCACTTCCTCGGGCGGCATCACCAGCAATTCCCACCACTCGATCATATTGAGCAGCTTTTTCGCATCGTCCGGGAAATCACTCAGGTTCTGCGTTGCCAGCCACAGCCAGATCCCCAGCTTGCGCCACATTTTTGAGCCTTTGGTCAGAAACCGCGCTAGTAGCGGGTTGACGGTGATGATATGCGCCTCGTCGGTGATATTAACGATGGGCCGGGCCAGATGCTGGTCGCGTTCACCAAGGTTGTTGATATGGTTAATCAGCGAGATATAGGCGATCGCCAGCTGCGCTTCGTACCCTTCGCGGGCAAACATCGCCAGATCTACCAGGGTGATATCCGCCTCCGGCCACGCCTCACCCTCTCGGTTAAACAGCTCCCCTTCAAACCCGGAACAGAACATATTCATCGCTTCACCCATCTCCCACAGCCGGTTACGGCGGGATTCCGGTAGCGTCGCATCCTGTGCCAGCGTAAACAGGGCATCGCGGATATCCTGCGTCAGCGTCTGTCTTTGCTCGAGGGCGGTAAGCCGGGCGGCATGGAGAATCGCTTCGCGGATCAGCGCCCGGTCGGAGCGAGTCAGACGGGCATCCTCTTTCAGCTCGCCGCCGGTGATCATCAGGCGGGCCGTGATCTCCATTTCGCCCAGCAGATCGCGCAGTTCGTTATCGGCGTCTTCAGGGGCGTCATCATCCGGTTCTGCTGAAGGTACATCGCTTTCCGCCAGTTTCCATGCGTCGGCAAACAGCGGCAGCGTGATGCCGGAGCCGGGCTTCAGGCTGATTTTATTCACCGTCAGGCCATGCTCGCGGGCGTAATCGGCCATCAGCCCGAACGAGTTGCCTGCCTCGACGATAAACAGGCGTGGGCGGTGCAGCGCCATCAGTTGTGCGATTTTGGCGTTCAGGGTGGCGGATTTACCTGCGCCGGTCGGGCCGAGCAGCAGCAGGTGACCGTTCTGGGCGCGATCCTCGCGGTTGAGCGGATCCCAGCACAGCATCCCGCCGCCCCGGTTGAAATAGCTGACGCCCGGATGCCCGGTGCCGCTCTCGCGACCAAACAGCGGCAGCAGGTTGGCGAGATGCTGTACGAAGCTGAAACGAGTGTAGAGCTGGCGTTTGTCCCGCGCCGGGTCGAAGCACATTGGTAGCCAGCGTAGCCACGAACTGAGCGGGGAGAGTTCGTCATTTTCCTGTACCGGAACCATACCCGCATTCAGCAGCAGGCTGTTCAGACTGCGCACGCGTCGGGTCAGTTCGCCGTTATCCGGGGCGGAAAGATAAAACGCCAGCGCGCTGCGGTAGAGTTTGTGGCCGTCCTTCAGCCAGTGGCGTACCTCCTGACAGTCTTTTTTGGTGTACTCCGATTCGACGTTCTCGCCGATGGCGCGGTCGCTGAGGCGGCTTAAGTGTTCTTCCAGCCGGTCCTGCGGCCAGACAACGATGGTCAGCGCCATAATCACCCCTTCCGGCAGCAGATCGAACAGCGCGTTAATGCCGTCGCCGCGTGCCGACTCTCCGGTCATATGGCCGACGGTGGGCGGTTTACGCAGCCTGTCCAGCACAATGACCTTATGCGGACGCTGGTCGAACAGCCATGTTCCCTGCGTGGCCTGCGAGCGAGGTTCGCTGCACAGCAGGCTCTCGGCAAAGTCGTGCAGCTCCGGCGTGTCATCCTGCTGCGCCATCTGCTGCCAGAACTCCCGGGGTGAGTCGGCTATTTGCGGGGCGGGGTTAAACCAGCGCAGCAGCCAGTGGCGAATGGCTTCACATTCCAGCCTGCGGACGTGAATGCCCGCGCCCGCCAGCGCAGAGATCACCCGTTCGCAAACGGTGTTCAGCGCCTCTTCCTGCGAGTCTTCCAGCGGATCGCGGGATTTGGCGGGTAGCCAGCGGTAGATCACCATCCGGGTGTGGCGTTGCTGAACACGCCAGCGGGTATGGCTGACCGCATCGTCCTGGAAGTAGCCCTCCGGGCGGGAAACCGCGTGCAGATGGTGCTCCATCTCGTTCAGCCAGGCGCGGGTAAAATCAGAGTTCCGTGCTTCCGGTGTGGCGTAGTCATGCAGTGCGGCCAGCCAGCTTGCGGTGTCGTCTTCGTCCTGGCAGTAAAACTGCACCACCCACGGATGGCGGTCGTATTCCGTGAAGCTGTCCTGAATCGCGTCCTTCAGGATATCGCGCAACTCTTCCAGCCTTGCCGGGGAACGACCTTCGGTACCGAATGGTGTGATGTCATACACCGCGCCGACCGAGCGCCCGTCATCCAGCAGCAATGTTTTGCTTTCCGGCTGATACTCAACCCACGGCAGAAAATCGACGAACGACGCGCCTTTCTGGTACAGGCTGTCCACCATCCGTTCGGTCAGGGTGCCGCTACGCATCATCACAGCGGATCGGTCCGCTCGCCGGGCAGGGCGTACTGCACCCGGTTATAGAAGGGGAAGACGGTGGTGTAGCCCGGCACCGGGACGCCTTCGCTGCCTGCCAGATGGGGAAAGATATACATCTCCAGATCCGGATTCGGTAGCCGCCGGAACAGCGCTTGCGTGGCATTGCTGTCGCTGTGTGCGGCCTGCTGCTGCGCGGTCATCGTGGCGTCATCAAGTGGGCGACGCAACACCGAACGTGCGTCGTACAGCGCCTGCGCATCGTTATTCTGTCGGCCCCAGATATTCAACATGGTGGTGTTTTCATTTACCGGCAGCAGCGTTTTCTGGTCGGTGCTACAGGCGGTTAACAGTAGCGATAACAGCAAAATCAGGATACGCATCAGTCCAGGTCTCCAGTGCGATCACCCGACTTGCGGTAGTTCACCCGCCGTCCGTCAGGCTCGTAGTCGATGGCTAACTGGCGGGTGATATGGATGGCAACGGCCTGGCCGGGCGGCACATAAATGGCGTCGAACATCTGGCCGTAGCGTTGTTTAAACCAGTCGGCGCTTTCCTTCAGTCCACCGCCCAGCGCCTGTCCGAGCACGTACTGCCCGCTGTCGCCCGTCAGCGCGGTGGTGACGGAGCCGTCTTCCACGGTGGAAGTGGTCTGGTTGTTCGCCAGCGCTTGCGCGGCGGCGGACGATCCGGCCAGCAGGAACTGTGAGCCGATATATTCAGCGGCGTTGGATTTGCGTTCGCCGGGGATGCAGGGCAGGCCGTGAGGATCGGACAGCCAGCCGATATTGCCTTCGGTGCCATTTCCGGTTTTGTCGCCTTCGGCGGGTAGCGTGCGCACTGTACCGTCGCGAAAGACAAAGGTGATTGACGTTAAGCTGCCGCGCACGCAGGAGAGGGTCCAGTCGCCGGTGGCGCTGCCGGAGATCACCGCGCCTTCAATATCGGGCAATTCGATGCCGTTGGCGGTGAGGTTATCGCGGCCAATCAGTACCTTGAACGGATAGGGGTCGGTGACGCTGCCGTTAAGCGGAATGCGTCCCAGCAGCGCGGTCATCGCCACCGAGCCGATTAAGGTGCTGTTCTGCGGCAGGGTATAGACCGGTTTGACGGCGGCGGGCGGTGGTGTTTCTGGTTGCGGTGCAGTGTTCTGCATGGAGGAAGGAAAGGCCAGAGCAGGTTGCAGTGGACGACCATTTTTATCGGTTGGCAGAGCATCGGCGGGGGCTATCCAGCGCAGCGGTTCGCCGGAGGCTGCTTCCGGTTCCTCAATGCCCAGCCCGGCCAGCGAGTCGTCCGTTGTTCTGTTGCCCTTAAGCTGCTGGATCTGCGTTTGTAGCGAGTTGAGCAATTCGTTTTGCTGCTGTGAGGTGCTGGTTTGCTGGCGGTTTATGGCCTCGTTGATGCGGCTATCGGTATTCTGCTCGCGCTCACGCAGGCGCTGATTTTCCTGCACCAGTGCGGCGTTGCTGGCCTTTACCGTTTCCAGCTCCTTGCGCCAGAGTTTCATCTGGCCGACCAGCGTGGCGACGGTATCGGCGGGCGTGTCGCCTTCAATCCCCAGCGCTTTCAGCTCGTCGTGGCTGAGGGGCGTTGCAGGTGCAGAGGATGTTGACGGTGTGGTTTTGCGATCCTGACAGGCATGAAACAGCAGGACGCTGCCCGCCAGCAGGATGAGCGGCGTCAGAACCCGCAGCAGGATATTGGCCTGAAGCTTCATTTTTTCTTCTCCGGCGCTGGCTCTGGCAGAATCGCCTGTTCAGGACGATGATTGTGGGTGATGAGATAGAGCACGGTAGTGTCTTCGGCGCTGCCCGCAGGCCCCAGCCAGCGATGCTGGAAGGAGGCGGCGTAAAACCGCCCCTGAAGCTGGCGCGGATCGAGTTCCAGCCGGGTGGTGCTCTTATTCTGAAGCCGGATCGCCGCCAGATGATAAGGATCCAGCCGCCAGCCGCCGATCGGTATGGCGCTGACGGGGAGCGCGGGTAGCAAAGTGGTGATGGTTTTTGCCAGCCGCACGCCTTCGGGCTGAACGCCCGGCAAAGGCTCCACGGTGCGTAGCGGGGCATATAACATCTGCGCGGCATAGCGGGTAAGCGCGACCGGAAGCGGCGTGGAGGGTTCTGGAACTGCATCGGGCTTCGCATCAGGCGTTTTCTTCTCTTCGCGGACAATGCGTATCGGTTCCCTGATGTGCTCGCCCTTGCTGGCGGAGACGTCCAGCAAAATCAGCTCACCGTTCTCTGTGTCCTGAAGTTGCAGTCGGGTAGCGGCAAACGGCTGGCTGGCAAGCAGGTACAGCGTGCCGTTGCTGCTCTGAATGCGCAGCTTGCCTTCCAGCGCGGCGGGATAACCCACCCGGACATTGCGATCCACAAAGATGATCCGTTCCTGCCCGGTGTTCAGCGCCACCGGCAGCGGGATGCGCTCCCATTTCACCAGTTCGACGGCGTGCAGGGGCAGGGCAACCAGCAGGATTAGCAGTGGGCGGACATTCATGGTTTAGCCGCCTCCAGCTTCTGCGGTGGCGAGGAGAAGCAATCTAGCGCCAGCCCCCACGGATTTTTCTGCTGATCGATGTTGTAGCGCAGTACTTTGATGGGATAACGGACCATCGCCCGCTTAACGGGTTCAGAGTGGAAATACTCATCGACGGTCAGATCCAGCGTCACAATCCAGTTATCGCGGTCGAGGATCTGCACCTGATTATCGCTGAATCCCCGACCGGGGATTTCATACACCCCGCGCACCCGGTCGCGTAGCTCGCCGTTTTGCAGGCGCTGGTGAAATTCGCGGTCAATCTGGCTGTAGCAGCCGGGGGTAAGATAGGCCCGTAGCGCACTGAGGTTGCGGGGATAATCGGCCTCGCCGTTGGTCGGCCAGCGGTTAATCTGCTGAAACACGGAAAACGCGAAGGCGTACACCGTGGCAGGCGGCACTTCCCACCACGGACGCTGGCTGGCGGCGCGGAGATCCGGCGGCAAATAAACGGTGAGCTGGTGCGGGGCGCTGTACCAGCCGAATCCCATACCTGATGCCAGCAGGAATAACGCGATCAGCGCAATATGCAGGGTGCGGATATGCGCATCCCGCGCCGCCAGCGCGTGCTTAAAGGCGCTCATCGTCGGCTCCGGCGAATAGCCCAGACGCCATCGTGCAGGACAAAACGCTGAGCGCCGATACCAAAGCGGGCTAGTTTCAGCTCCAGCGCCCGGTACAACCAGCTCTCCGGGCGTCCGCGTTTTAGTCGTGCCAGCCAGCGCCCGCCGCAGAGGATCGCCAGCGTAGCGCCGGGCAGGGCGCTGCCGGGGATAAGGCTCCAGTTTCGCGACAGTATTGCCGGAATGGTTCCAGTGATTGCGCCGGTAGTCAGCCCGACAAGCAGCGCTATCAGCAGCTCGCTGACCGTCAGGCCGCGAAACACCGCAGGCTCGCGGTTTAACCGTTCCGGGAGAAAGGGGATAGTGCTCATGGCTTACAGGATGTCCGAGGCCTGGTTGAGCAACCAGATGGTGATCACCAGCAGAACCGCACCGACGCCCGCCATTGCACCCAAATCTTTCCACTGCTTACGCCCGCCCTGAATTTCGGAGTAGGTGGCGATGCAGTTGTTGGCGACCACCAGAAAGCCCACGGCACATATGCCCAGCGTCATCAGGATCACGATGTCATAGCCGTAGTTCTGCAACGTCTCCATGATGCCGTCGCCCTGACCGCGTGAAGGATCTTCCATCTCTGGCAGATCGGCATATGCAGGCAGAGCCGGGAACCACGGCAGCCATCTGAAGATGCGTTTTTTCATTTTGCCTCCTGAAATCCGCTAACTCAGTACCAGCCAGAAGCTGACCAGCAGCAGTAAAATTGTTCGCCCGCCGATGCTGCCCAGCATTCGCCAACTTACCCGTGCGGTTGCCACACCCCGGTAGGCATCATTCAGCACCCAGACCACCCACAGCAGCAGGAAGGCGCTGAACAGGCCGAGCGTCACCAGGCTGACAGCATCGGGCTTCACCAGACTGGCAGCCTGGAAAGCGCTGATTTGTTCAGGGGTCATGGCGTGGCTTTTTCCTCACGATATTGTCCGAACAGCGTCGCTGTATCTCGCGGCTGAGCGCGGGCAGGGGTGAGGTAATGTTCAATCCCGCTACGCAGAGTTGTGATATCGCCGCGGATGCGCGGATAGTCGAAGTAGTAACGCTCGTTGATGCTGGTTCTGGCGCTTTGCTGGGCGCGGTGGAGCGAGGCTTCGATTTGGTTAAGCTGGTTGAGGGACAGGGTTAGCTCTTCGCGCTCGGTGAGGGGGGAAGCAAGGGCAGAACATATACCTGATAATATAATAAAGAACGAAATAAAAAATCTATTCATATCTGCATCCTGAAACAGTTGCTTTTCAGGATGCAAATTTTGCTGGTTGGCAGAAAGGGGGAATTGATTATTGCGTGACTAAAATTTTTATGGATGTCTGCTATGAATATCCGCTATCACTGATAGGTAAAATGCTTCCTCCTTCACTTTGGATTGTGTGAAATCACTACCAAAATTCGAATTGATATGTACGCCAACGCTTTCGAGGAGTTCTACCTTGACAAGGAGGCGTTTGATATTTTCCTCTGGGCATTGAGATGAGTCGAGAAAACAGGAAGGTAAGTAATAAGTGATGTTATTATTTATGCTTATTTCTGATTTTTTTAGAAATCTATTTCTTTCTCTGGATGTTAACAACCACCAAAGATCTATTTCCATAAAATCCAAAGTTAACCCGATGATATAGATATCTCTGAGGAAAAAATTATCTATCCAGCTGTATTCCGTTGTGATGGTTTTTTTCTTGAGTCTGCTGGTTAATGGCTTTTGGTCATAATCTTCCTTCTTATAATGGCTCCCGGTGATTGTATAGTTCCTCATACCTTGTAGGTGGCCACTGTAGTGCTCATAACCAAGAGTGATTGAGTTAGGGACAGTAATGTCACCGTGGATATGCCAGATTTTTTTGCTACCTAATATATGATGCCTGAATACGTTGTAGCGCTGCTCCTTGATGATTCCTGCATTGCGAAGCTGCGTTGACCCTGTTTTCTGAATTATGGAATCCTCAAATGCAAGATCGTAATTTGTTGTCATTATATTCTGGCACTCGAGGTTGGTGATTGCCTGATGAATAGCATTAGGTTTTATTTTTGCAATCTTTTCAGCAATAAATTCTTTAACTCTACTTTCTGTATTGTTTTTACCGTTACCTTTGAGAAGGTTAAAGTAAATTTCTTCATATGCTAGAGGAAAAGGTTTGTTTTGTGTATTAACATTTATCGAAAATTTATCATTGAGACTCTCTAGTACATCATTCCAAGAGTACCCGTGGGAGAGATTATTGATGCCGTTACCAATAAGCAGTGAATAGTCGTTCATCTAACTTCCTTTTTATAAAGAGATTTTAAATTAAAACTCGTTCACAATCTGGTGAAACTCCGGACATTCATCACCAAGATACATAAATAAATCACAGTATAAATCTATTAGCAAGTGTAGCGAGTCTATGAACTTTGCATAATTATAAAACTTGGGTCCACAATTGTTTTCTAACTCAACCTTTGTGTTGTTGATTTCAATTGAATAATCATTGCCGGATTTATTTATACCTATGTTGTGGATTGTGTTTCTAAGTGAAAATAAGAAGTGAACAAGTTCTGTAGCTTTACTTCTTTGGGTTTTATCTGAAAGGCCCGTATAAGTTATTTTGGATAGAATGAAATCAATTTTTTCTCTTGATGATACATAGGAATTTGTCTTTGTGAAAATTTCCATCTTTAACTCGTTAAGAGCATCTGTGTTTCCAGTTTGCGTTAATTCTACATATCTCAAAAGTCGTTCTTCTAGTTTTTTTAGTTTTGTATTCTTGCTTGCATGTTTGTTCTTTATTGCATCATATGCTTTGCATGTCCAGTATTCAAATACGGAGAAAATATTTATAAAAAATCTTGTTAGGAGCATATGAATTAATTTGTCAGCTTGCCAGACGTATATGTCATTTAAATCTTTCTCAATTAATGCTGTGCTGTTATCACCATGTTTCAATTCTAAGTAGTGGTAGTATTTATTATTTTTTACGCAGCTGTTTATGAGTTCGGTTATGCCAATCCTGTGATTTGAATTAGTAAGCTCATCATTCATAATGAATAACAATGGTAAGTCGATTTCATCGCTAAAATCAGAAAAAAAAGTACCAATGGTATGATATTTAGACATTTCCTCCCAATATAAGCATCTTCTTTTAAGGCTAATTAATGCTTGTAGTCGGTCAATATTGTTTGGATCAAGATTGTTCATTTTTACCTCTAATTTGTATTGCATATTATACGTAAAGTTATAAATGCTTTTTAAACGCCCCTAGAGTCGCTGATAACGCCAGCCCAATTCCCAAAGCTCCTGGTATCAGCACATACTCCGGCTCAAGGAAAATTGGTACCGCTAACCACACCAGTCCCGTCGCTATCAAGCTGGATGAAATCATACGCCTGGCGTGGTGATAAACAAATCCGGACTCGTGGCCTGCGCCAAATCGCCGTAAGTCGCGTCTTACCAGCCCGTCGATAAGACCAGTGGTAATGATGAGCGCAAACAGCGGCAGCGCCTGCAACAGAATCGCCAGCCGTAGCAGAAAGGTGAGGGTAACATTACCCGTAGACAGTAACGTACAGCGGATCACCATAGTGACGGTTTCCGTCCAGAACAACCCGCTTTGCTCGTTGAGCGAGGCAATTAGCGCTGCGCTCCCTTGCTGCAACTTACCCCTGACAAGTGTCAGACCTTCTACTAACCACACCGGTGCGCCAGCGGAACTCTGCCACCACTGCCATGTTGCCTGCAATACCTGTTCACTGTGGCTGGCGCAGGTATTCCGCCAGAAAAACGCATCGCCCAGCCACTCCAGCGCTATTGCCAGCATCCATGCGCCGAGGCAAAAGCCAGCCAGCACGCCGGGAAGTAATGCTATCCAGCCGAGCAGTCCGGGGCGACGTGCAGGTCCTGGTGGCGCATGGTCGGGCATCAGTGCAGCGGCAGCATGACGTAGCGGCAGAGGAATCGCGCCTCGTGAGCATCATCCAGTCGTACCTGAAAAATATCGTGTTCATCCTGCGGTGATGTAGCTTCGCGCCATGCCTGAAAGCCCTGCAAATTCATGCGAGCGATAATCTGGTCGGGCGTTTCTCCCTGCGTCAACGCATCTACCGCCTGTTGCAGGGGAAGTGGCAAGGTTTGCGCGGGCCATATAACTTCAACGCTTACGAGATGGCGATGTGTCCGGGGTGTCATCGGTCAGTTTCTCCGTGGTTTCGCTGTCGTTCAGCCATAAAATAGGGTCGTTTTTCGCCGTTACAACTGTCTCCGGGCGGTTCCACCAGACGGGAGCGCTGGCGTACTGTTTTTCCATATAACGTGCGATTTGCGCGATGTTCTCCGGCATCAGCGGATCGTGTGCTGCGTCCGGTAACGGGATACGTAATTTCCAGAGCTGGCCGCCTTCCAGCAGAGCAAATGCCTGACCTTTGGGGAGCTGGACCAGCGAGGCTGGTTCCAGTAACGGCACCTGTACGCTACTCACCCGATCCTGGGTGTTGCTGGAAAAACCGATATTGCCCTGAGCGTCGGCGCTGTCGGTGACTCCGGAACTGACACTGTTGCTGAGCACGTCTACCTGCGGCAGTTGTCTGGTCAGCAGTTCGGCGGTGGCGGTCTCACGCACCCGCATCATGATCAGACTGTTGAAGTTGCCGACCACCTGGCTCGTTTTGGCGCGATCGCCGATGCGGGCCTCGATATCAGAGAGTGTCTGGGTGTAGGCCGTGACCTGTACGCCCGCGCCGCCGCCTTTGTTGATCAGCGGAATAAATTCATCACCCATCAGTTCGCTAAACTCATCACAGTGCAGGTTGATGGCCGCTTTCTCTTCCGCCTGCGGCAGGCCGTCCATCACGCCGTGCTTGTAGATATGTCCGGCGACGCTGACCAGATCGGCAAACATCGAGTTGCCGACGGCGGCGGCAATCTCGGCATCGGAAAGCGCATCCAGCCCGACATAGACAATCGCCCGCTGGCGAATGGCCTGCTGCCAGTCGAACACCGGACGCGGGTCGTTAAGGTCGCCGTAGTCCGGGGCCAGCAGTTGAGCGATTTTCCCGGTGGTGAGTTTTTCCAGCAGTGGCAGCAGCGAGGCGACGATCTTATCGAAATAAGTTTTGTCGTAGCGGACGGCGGAACGCAGGCCATCGAGGATCGGGTCATGCAGCCGGGTGGTGGAAAGATACTGCTCCAGTGCGACGACGTAGCTGTCCCGTCCCTGAAGGTTACGCGGCGTGTTTTTCTCGGTGATGCCACCGGCAATCCGTACCACGTTATCCCATGCCTGACGGTCGTGACCGGGCAGGAAGACGCGGGCGTAGTCGATAAACAGTTCGTCGATATTGATAACGTGGCGGGCGATGCGGGCATAATCTGGGCGCTGGCCCAGTGCCACCAGGGCGCGGGTGATGATGTTGACGAAGCGCCACGCGAACTCGCGGAAGGCGGCGGAGTTGCCCTCGGTGGAGAGCTGTCCGGCGATGCGGCTGGCAACCTCCGAGATACGGCCAAAGCGTCCGACTGCGTTGTAGCGCGCGGAAATTTCCGGCCAGCCGAGATGGAACAGCCAGAAGACGCTTTCCCGCCCGGCGCGGTGCGCCTCCGCCCACACGCGGCGCAGCAGGTCTGCGTCACCCTTGGGATCAAAAACAATCACCGTATCACCACGGCGAATATCCTGGGCAATCAGCAGTTCCGCCAGCCGGGTTTTGCCGACGCGGGTGGTACCGAGTACCAGCGTATGTCCCGGTCTGTCGCGTAGCGGCAGCGTGACGTGGCCTTCGCGCAGCTCCACGCCGTGCAGCAGCGGATCGCCGCCGCTGGCAGAAGGACGGTCCGTGCGCAACCAGTGTTCACATTGCGGCAGGCGACACAGATACAGCCGCTGGGTATGCGTGGGCAGCCAGCGAAAGCCACGCCCGAGAAACAGCGAGTCGGATAACTGCGGGATACGGCTGGCAGAGAGCGTCCAGAGCGGCAGATGACGTACGCGGCGGCGAAAGCGCAGGGTGCGCACTCCCTGTTTTAGACGCAGGGCAGATAGTGCAAGCAATGCCAGCGCCAATAGCCAGCCTGAAAGGGGAGTAAGCAGAAACGTCTGCGGTGCGATAACGCACCATACTGCCGCCAGCAGGGCCGCGCTGGCGCTGTAAAGCTCCACCGCCGGGCGCAGTATAAAATCGAGCCTCACTGTTCCAGTCCCTTGTCGGTGATCAGCACCGGATAGGCGCTGATGGGCAGGTGTTTTGCCATAGCGTCGGCGCTGACGGGCACCAGCGTTAACGCTGGTGCGATGGCCCGCAGGGCATTTAACCGCGCCAGCGTAACGACGTTCACGACCAGCCCAGTGGCGTGCAGGGTTTTTAATGCGGCCCGGTGCTGGCGCAGCCATTCTGTAGACTGTGGATCGTCGCCGATTAAAAACAGCGGCGTCATTCCCGGCAGGTTGAGTGCCAGACGAGGTTGCTGACCAGGATGCAGATTGTGGGTGATGACTGGCAGTAACCGGGCCTCATCCAGCGCCTGCATGGGAACGACAGACCCGGCAATCGCGGCGACAGTAAACAGCAGCATGGCTGGAATAAGGTGTTTCATGGTGACGTCCCTGATGCGGAGATCAGCCGGATTTGCTGGCTGATTTTGTGGCGGTAGATGGCGGCGTGCTTGCCTCCGGCTGGGTGGTGGTAGCGGGCGGCGGCGTCCAGCCAGCTTCCGGGGGAGGCGTCGTAGTGCTGGCGCAGCAGCAGAGCGGTAACGGTGAGATTGTCCTCTGGATCGAAGCTGGCGCACAGCGAGGGAAACCACTGACCGTTCCAGCCGAGATTAATCTGTCCCAGCCCGGCGTCGATACGCTTCAGGCTGCGGGTACGGGCGAAGGCCAGCAATGCCCGGCAGGCTGAAGAACGGCTGGGGTAACGGTAGCCGGTTCCGGCAATATTCAGCGTCCACGGCCACGGATGCAGCCCCTGCGTGAGTCGGGTGCCGCTTTCCGCGCGGGCCACCGCGTAGAGCAGTTCAGCCGGAACCTGCTGCTGGCGGGCGATTTGCGCATACAGCGGCGGCACGGCGCAGACGTGAGCGCTGATAAGCAGGCCGACTATCAGGGTGTAGAGACGGGACGCCATTGCTCCCCCTGTTGTTCCAGCAATAACGGTAACTTTCCTCCACTGAGGCGTTGCCAGCGCCCGTTATCGTGATTAAGGGTGATCTGCCCGCGTTCGACCTTGCGCATATCAATATGCTGGCGCTGCGCCCAGCGTTGCAGGCTGGCATCGTCGTTACGACTGTTGACCAGCCAGATGTCCAGCGGGCGGTCGTCGTTGATGAGCTTCTGCGCCAGCGTCTCGCAGGCTGGGCATTTTTCGCTGACGAACAGCGCCAGACGTGGCTGGACGACGTTGCGGATAGGCGTCAGCGTCGGGTAAAGCCGCTTCCATGCCTGGTCGTAGGCACGCTGGAACGCCAGCTCTTTCTCCACCCGTTGATGCTCTTTACGGGCCAGCAGCTCGGCATAGCGCTGGCGTTCGGCGTCGCTGTTGGCTTCCACGCCAAGGGAGGTGAGGGGATCGAGTCCCGGCGACCAGATGCCGCGCTCGCCCTGACGCAGTTGCTGGTAGCGCTGCCATTCACTGTCAGTTAATCCCCACTGTTGTGCCTGCGTGTGGGTGATGGCTTGTTCTTCAATACGGGTTTGCTGCGGGCTGGCAAACAGCGGCAATAGCAGAAGGCACAGCAACAGGTATCTGCGCATTGGTTTTACTCTCCGGCGTTCAGCGTCAGCCGCTGCCCACCTTTACGGAAGGTTGCGCGGTCGCCGTCCAGTTGCAGCAGTTGCCAGCCCTGCACGCTGTCGCCGGAGGCCACAAGCTGAAGCTGTGAGAGCGAGTGATAACCGGATGGCGCGATGACGGCGAACTGCCGTCCGGCGCGAAACTCGCTGCCAATAAGAGAAAAAGGGGCCTTTGCGGCCCAAAGCGGAGATGGGATGGGGCTTTTTGCCTTTGCGCGGCTGCGCGTGGCGGTCTGTTGTTGCAGGTGTTGATAACTGACGCTTAGGGTCTGGATTTGTCCCTTCAGTTCTTTGAGCTGTTCGTTGATGGGGTTAAGTCGTTCGGCTTGCACGCTGGCGGCATCGTTAAGCTGTCTGGCAAGGGCTTCCGTGCGATCGGTGATGTTTTTTACGGCAACCTTCAGCTCGTGATAATCGCTGTCCGGCTGCGGCTGGTCGAGCCACTGTGTTATCTGGCGTTGTGTTTGTTGCTGCGTCAGCGCCAGGGTGTTCAGGCGGTTGAAACACCATAACACCGCCGCCGCCAGCAGCAGGAGAGCAGCGCCGGTAGTCAGGTAGGCCAGACGTTTAAGCATGATAGTCTCCCGTTCCCGGCGTGTTCAGGTGAAAACAGACTTCGCGGTTCAGTACATCGGTCTGCATCAGCCAGCCGGGCCCGGCCAGCGTTTTCAGCGCCTCTTCCAGTCGCATCGGGCCGAGTCGGTATTGTGAAAGCGGCAGCGGTTTCCCAGCCAGAAACTGCGTCGGATGGTCATCGGCGCACAGGCTGTAGCCGCTCTGCTTCAGCAGCCAGGCAAAGGCGTCGCCAACGGTGAGCTTCAGGTTCAACGGCAGATTGATATTGACGATTTGGTGCAGCGGGTTGCGCTGGGCTTCGTCGGGGCGGGTATTAATCAGCAGATAGCGGTCATAGCGCACCGCTTCAGGTGCGGGTGGTGGTGTTGCGGGTTTTGGTGCAGGCGCAATGGGCTGTTGCGGCGCGGTGCAGCCGCCCAGCATCAGCAGTGTGATAACCCATCCCGTTGTTCGCGCCATTGTCTCTCTGAATCTGGTGAGGAATAGCCAGAGGGTGCGTAATGATGAAAGGGCAAACAACGCGAAATTGTTTTTTGGTTATGAATAAAAACGCTTGGTCTGCATTCTTAACCTGACCACCCCGTGGCAGATTAAATTTCTTGCCGGTCATGGAAATAGAAATTGTGGACGTTTTGAGCTGAGAGGCATGTTTATTATGGACGGCCCAATATGGCTATTGAGCCGGTATAAAGTCAGAAAATATTTTCCAGAAGTGGCGATTTCATCGTGGCATCAAAAGGAATAATTTCAGTTTTAGCAATGTTCAATTTGTTAAATGGATCCTGACTAAGGCGCTCTTCCAGCGATTCAATAGTGTCGCATTTTGCGAGGATGACACCGCCATTTCGGGGAATTCTCCTTCCGGACGCAAGAAACACACCATCTGCGTAACCTTTTTTGAGCCATTCAACATGCTCGGGGATCTTAGAGTCAACCTCTTCTAGTGGTTTTATATAAGTTAAAACAACTACATAAATCACGCTCATTTTAAAGTCCTTATAGAAAGAAAGTCTTAAAAGACTACCACCACAGGAAATGAACATTAAGTCATGGGATGCTTTCCCGCTCTGATGGGGGGATTAAAAAGACGCCCAGAGTGGGCGTCACGATAAAGATTCAGGCTGCATCAGCTTCTGCCTCTGTTTCCTGATTTCCGGCCTGCCAGACGACTTCACCGTCAATTTTGACAAGACCAATATAGAGCAGCCGGGCTTTCAGGCTGACGCCTGTTTCGCCTTTACGCTCGCCTTTGCTGTAGGTGAACATATCGACGTATAAGTCGCCCAACCGGAAGTGGATCAGTACCTTGCGCTTTTCATTGACCGCCTGCTCGCAGCGGGCAATCAGCTTACGCGCTTCGCTGCCGGTGACTTTGCAGTCAAAACGGACATAGTCCACGTCATCGGCAGCCCCGCTTAATGCGGCAATGTCACAGCATAAAAAGGGTTCGCCGCGTTTTGGGGTGACGGTGCGGACACGGTTAACGTAACCCAGACCGCTGGTGTACAGATTGAAGTAAGTTTTCTCGTTCATAGCATCCTCCCGCGTGGTTGAACGCGGCGCTTAGTGATATGCAGAGTGCATCGGGTGAAAGGGATGCGCCAGGGTGATGCTGCGCAATTAAAAGGATTTGGAACCACGCCAGACGGCGGGTAGCGTGCAGGTTCCGGCTACCGGATAAGCAAGGGGATTTAAACGTGGAGGAAGGGAAATTGCGAGGCGATATTCTGTTGCTGCACCTTAAATATCGTGTTCCGCACGGAGGCTGTTAAGGTGCAGCGGGCTGAAGGGGTCACTGCCCGCGTAGGGTTACGCGCGATTTCTGTCAGCAGTGTAAATCGCAATAACTGGCGCTTGCGCACAAACGGATCCCGTTGTTATCCGGTGGGCGCCGGAAAAATGCAGGAGGTCCGGGCGGATAGCGAGACGGCTGTCGTCTGGCTATCCGCCCGGAATGAGGCTGAACGGGGGCGTAAAGGGTGTTTTGCGCGACGGGAGCGTCACGAGCGCGAACAGGCAAAACAAGCCGCGCAGTCAGGTATGGTGTGAGGGTAATCGCGCAGCCGCCTGGTGTCGCGCTGCAACTCATGTCCTGCGTCAGCTATTTTGTTGCCCCCGATACAGTTTCTCCGCCTGTTCCATCTTATCCTGACACTCCCGCGCCTGGCGGATAATGAAGGTCAGTACCGACATCTGCATATTGAATACGATGCGGTCCCGCTCGATTTCCAGTAAGGCATCTCTGGCACGTTGCGGGATTTTGGGATCGCCAATCAGATTGCAGAATGCCGGGGTGCCGGATTTGTTGTTCTGCTGGTTGCGCCAGCGCAGGAAGTTCGCGCCGGAGGGGGCCGGGCCGATGGTGAATATCAGCGGAAGCTGGCGCACGGGGTAGCGTCTGGCGCTTTGAATCAGGCGCTGCATCAATGGCTCCATCATCTCACGCACGCTTCGCGCGTTGCTCTCCAGCAGTTCCAGCTCCCCCTTACTCTTAAAAGGCTTTAAAAGGCCTTTTAGCGAGGAGACATAAGCCAGCATTTTATAGTCTTCATCAGCCAGTGACTGATAGCCGGTTATGGGGTTATTCATCATCAGTGACTCCGGTGTTTTCGGTCTTGCCAGGCAACGATGATGAAAACGATGAGCGCAGCTTGCCGCTCAGAATCGCTTCCGGCAGCGGGCCTAAACGTTCAATGGCGGCTCTGGCTTGCGGTGTATCGTCGATAAAATCCTGACGGGTCAGTCCGGAGCCGTGATATTTCTGTGCCAGACTGAAGGCGCTGCGAATAACCGTTGCGCCGTTATTCAACCGGTTGTGCATTTCCCTGCGGGAGATGACGGCGATATGCGAGGCCAGCAGAAGCTGGCGTGCGAGCTGGTCGAAGTCGGTCAGCAGATAAACACCCTGATAGGCCAGCGGGGCGTTGATAAACAGCGGAAAGCGGGCAGGCTGAACATTGAAGCAGTTTTCGATATCGATGCCTTCCGGCAATTCGCTGAACATGGCTTTTGCCTGATCCAGCATCACTTGCATCAACTTACGCGACTGCACCAGTTTTTCTTCCATACGCAGCATCCACAGATCGGCGTAAGGATCGTTATGTTCTGCGGCAATACGCATCTGATTAAGGATTTCGATAAAGCGCGGCATTCCAATGATTGGCGCAGGGCCGTTCTCGGTCGCCCGTCGCCCGGTCCACAGCCGGGTGGCGTTGTGAGTATGAAGCTGAATATGGATCGCACTACGCAGGGGACCCATGTTGAAGGTGTAGTCCGACATATGTGTTTCCTGTTGCGGGTGGGTGTCAGCGCAGAGTGATGGCGTGAGGGGTTGTGAGCAATGGGAAAACGGAAACACAGGTGGGAAGATTGTTTTCTGGAAATTTTGATGCTACTGGCATCACCCTTTTGCCTATTGGTTGGCGGACATTAATAGGTGGCGATGACAGTAGCAGTAATATAGAAACAGGCATTAATGACCTGATGATGTTCTTTCTGCATTGTAAGATTTTACAAAATGCTCAGCCTTTTCAAACGCAAAAAACTCCATTGTTATTGCATGAATAAAGAATGCAAAGCACATGATAAAAATCGCACCTGCTATTATCGATGAAATATTTATAGCCATTAATGTGACATCATGATGATGCATTATCAGAGACATTACAGAGGATATCATCCAGGCAATTAATATGAAGAACATGATCAGGAATGATATGAACAAAAAGAGGAATGTATGCTTTTTCGTCTCTTTATATCTATCGGATAGTTTACATTCTCCACTATCAATAAACTCCACTGTACGGGCAATGTAATTAATGCCTTTAGCCATATACAATATTTTAGATGGGTCGGATGAGGTCATGATAAAACCAATATCCCGGTACTTTGCGTAACGCCATCCTGTGAACTGACAAAACCAATATTCTACCAAGCGATGGTTGCAGTTTGCTTTTGTATATTCATTTAAGAAATTGTTATGTGCTTCCTCCTGACCTTTACGTTTCCCTAAAAATGCTTCAAGCAATATAATTAATACTTTCCCAAATGATTCTAGCAATGACATGGCTGTCTTCTCACTTCATCTCTATTGTTAAGATAATGAATGGTGTTCTCATTTTATTGTAAAAGCAATGGGTATATGGGAATAGATATAAACATGAAATGCCATATTAGAAACTATAATTAAAGCCAATGTTTCCAGTCCACGGCGATTCCATCCCATCACCTTTCTCGTAATTGATACTGGCGTAAATATGCGTGTGCGGCGTGAGAGTGGTGCTGATGCCAGCCTGGTAGCTTCCTCGTGTTCCGGCGATATCGTTATTGAAATTATCATCATTAACCCTGACCGGGTTGTTATGCACAAACTCCTGCTCCAGTGCGACCTTCAGCCACTGAATGAACTGCATACCACTGCGAGTAGTAATATTCTGGCTCAGCCGGAACCCGACTTGTCCCAGTGCGGATTTAGCCGTTCCAGGATGCGCCTGCATTCCGTTCGACATCCTATAATCATCGCTTTGGGAGATGAAGCCAGTGAAACCAATAAAGGGAGAAAGGGTGGTCCTGGCGAATCTGGCGTCATACCCGGCAACCAGGCTGCCACCCATACCGGGGATGGTGTAACTGCCGTCAGCATGGCCGCCGGAACTCATGCGGGCATTAAGGTGCTGGTTAAACAGATTGCCTTTCAGCATCCCGTCCAGCCAGAAACGGCTTTGATCATAATAGCTGGCGTATAATGCGGCGCTGTAGCTGTCTACTGAACCGTCGCTGTTGTTGGCGAGATCAAGATCGGAACGGCTGTAGCCGCCAGCAATACCGAGTGTAAATAGGCCAGTCTGACGAGGAAGACTTTTGTCAAAGCCCATCATCAATCCTCCGAGCCGCTGGCGATATGCTGCATTACCTGTGCGGTTAACGTCAAAGCGATTACTCAGCACCTGCATCCATAGCTCTCCCTGATGCGGACGGGAGCGAGTGACGTCCAGACGGGTTTGCAACGTACTGGCTTCGGCCTGAAAAATGGTGGGTGTGACGTTTGCCATCGCCAGTACGGCTTCAGTCGATGGTGTGGGGGTTGCCTGCGGCGTCAATGACCAGTTGCCCTGACCGTCGGGGGTGAGGCCATATTCCCAGGTGCCGATATCGACCTGCTGGTTTGGGTTCAATAGCGTAAACTGCGCATCGCCGCCGCCGGTCTGCACGACCTGTAGCGACTGCGGATCAGTGGGAGATTCGCCAGTGTCGTTTATCCAGATCCCAAAATCGCCATTGGCTTCCCCGGAGACATTAATCATGTCGCCCTGCTGTGCGGCGATATTGGTATTCATCCAGAAATTGCCGTTGCCAGAGAGCGTTTCCATATTCAATGTGGCGAAGGAAGTCGGGTCAAACAGTACCGTACTCCCATCCATCTCCAGACCTGCAATCTGATAATTATGCGGACCACCATCGCTGCTGTTTTGCAGGGAGAGTACGCCATCCAGCGCTAAGGTCAGGTCGGAGGTTTTTGCGCCCTCGTTAAGTACCAGTTCGCCGCTGCTACTCACTGTGCCAGTACCTGTCAGCGTTGCCTGGCTGCTGATGTTCATCAGCCCATAGAGCCAGAAGCTATCCAGGACACCATCATTGATTTGGGCGCTGCCGCCCTGTGCTACGGTGAGCTGGTGGGAGAGGCCATAACCGCTCAGTGTGTATTGCCCACCGGACTGAACTGTGGTGTTTTCATCGAGTCCGCCCTGATTTTGCATCACGCCGTAAACCACTGTGTCATTAGCGGTGCCGCGATACCAGGCTGAAGGCTGGCTGTCGGTGACAATATTGTAGTGCCATGTGCCGGTGACGATTAATGTGCCGCCATCTTTGATCTGGCTACCTTCACTTGTGCCGCCGTTGCTGACCTGCTGAATGCCGCCGTTTTGTATAACGGCATTTTGGGAAATCGCTGTGTTGCGGGTTTCATAAGCGTAATTCCAACCGGTATCCAGTTCGCCGCCAGCTCCAACGACCGTATTTGTGTCGATGCCATATCGATTAACGACCAGGCCGCCAGCGCCGACGGTGGTATTAACAATCTGGCCGCCTTGGTCTGGGTCTTCGACGCCATTGTTTCCCGCGTTAACGTAAACCTGTCCACCACTATCCACATAGGTATTTTCAGCATAACCGTTCACCTGTAGATCACCATCGGCGGTTACCTGTGTGCCATAAGCGCTGCCGCCCGGTTCCAGAAACAGCTCACCGTGATCGGTAACCGTGATGTGATTGGTTTGTCCGCCATTGCCAACGTAGCTATAAGCGTAGGGGCCAGTGATGGTGGAGTCAGTCAGCGTGCCATAGACATGCTGGTTACCCTTTGAGCCATCAACGACATCGCCAGAAACAGTATTTCCGGCGTTAATCTGGGTGTGGTAATCCGCTGTGGCAGATAAAGAGATAAACAGCAGCGTCAGTGTTATCAGGTAAGGGGTGAGTTTCATTGGACCTCCCGGTAGCGATTGTGCTGGAGTCTGGGGAAATCCCGGAGGAGCGAACAGGTTGTTTTGTATATGGACCGGGGAAGTTTTAGCTGAATGCAGTGGGACGTTGATGCCAGTTTTATCGCTCAACTCCTATTGATTGATGGCGGATTGATAGACGTTTATGTGATGCCAGTGGCATCACCCTTTTGCCTATTGATTGGTATTGGATTGATAGGGAGCTACGTGATGTCAGTAACATCAAAGCGTACTTGTTTGTTGTTATGTCTACACAAAAGGCATTTATAGGTGCCTTTTGTGTAGACATAACTAAACCCCTTCAAGCATTTCTTCTTAAGCAGAGTAGTGGTTCGTCAGCAATTTATTCAAGTTTTTCGCGCGAAAAACTTGAATGAAACGATGTGTGAGAGGTAAAATTTTGTACAGGAGGTGACTCATGAGCATTCAGAAACAAGTCGTAAGAGATATTGACAGGATTGAACCTGGTAAAATGTTTACCTACCAGGCATTGCCTGCCTGGCGGTCGTCGCCGGAGAGTACTGCGAAGGCCATGAGTCTCCTGGTGAGCCGTGGTCAGGTTCGCCGTTTTTCAAAAGGTGTTTTTTATCGTCCTAAGCAGGGAGTTTTGGGTGAGGTTCGTCCTTCGGACAATGAAAAAATCCGCCTTTATCTCTTTGAGGGTGAAGAACGAATCGGCTATATAACAGGCCTCAGCCTGTATAACCGCATGGGGCTGACAACTCAGGTGCCGAAAACGGTCACTATTGCTACTGAAAAAGCGCGGCAGAAAAAGAGTTTGGGTAATATCGATATTCGCCTGGTCCCCAGTAAAGCGCCTGTTAATGAACAAAACAAGGAATACCTTGAAGTCCTGGATGCTCTGACGGATATTAAAAATATTCCTGACAGTCAGCCGTTTGAAGTGCTTGATGTGTTGAGTCAGAAAATAAAAAACATGGATGAAGGTGCGTTAAAATCACTGGTACAACTGGCAAAAGGATATTATCCACCTGCGACCAAAGCGTTGCTGGGGCTCGTTCTGGATACCAATGGTTATGCTATCAGCCGCCTTCTGGCAGAAGATCTTAACCCAACAACACGCTATAACATTGGGTTGAAAGGGTACTGGTCTCAGGCTAAAAAATGGAAAATCATATGAATCTTCATGAGAATGCCGATAGCTTTATCGAGATTATTCAGGCCACGGCAGACCATCTTTCTATACCGGCGGTATACGTTGAGAAAGATTATTGGGTGACATATATTTTAAAAAATCTCAGCCGCTCTGATTATAAAGAGCGGCTTATTTTTAAAGGTGGGACGGCGCTTTCTAAAGCCTATAAATTGATTCGTCGTTTTTCTGAAGATATCGATCTTGCCGCTCATTTGCCTGATTTTTCTGGAAATCAGATCAAAAATTATATCAGAGACGCCGAAGCTCGGCTTACCGAGGGGCTGAGGTATCTACCGGGACATCCCGGTGAGTCAAAACATGGTTCATTTCGTAAAACATGGTTTGAGTATCCCAGACAAGTTGACGGTGATTTTGCTCAGGCATCTCCGTTCCTTTTACTGGAAATAAACGCATTTACCACGCCTGAGCCTTATTCTTTAATGCCAGTATATACATTGATTGCAGAATCTCTGAATATGATGGGGAGGTCTGATTTAGTTCAGGAATTTGGTTTGGCGGCATTTGAAGTCAATGTCCTGAATATTGAGCGAACCGTTGCTGAAAAAATAATGGGGCTGGTTCGGGCTTCCCGTGAAGAAAATGCCGAGGAGCAGTTGAAGGCTAAAATCCGGCATATCTATGATTTATGCCTTATCCGGCGAGATGCTAAATATGCCGGGTTGTTTACTGATGATGCGCTGCTTTCTATGCTGAAGGTGGTCGAGGATGCTGACAGGCAACAGTTCAGACACGCCGGAAGCTGGCTTGATTCTCCTTTAAACGAGGCTGTCATTTTTTCTGATGCGGCATCTGTCTGGCAGAGGATACGACTGGAGTTTCATACCCGTTTTGCTCCTCTTGTCTATGATAGTGATATTCCCGGAGACGACGAAGTGATTAGTATGCTGGATGCTATCCATGCTCAACTTAGGAATTATGTAAGGTAGAGGCATTTTGGCTTACTGATTTTTCGTTTGCCCTATGCCAGAAAACTCGCAGGATAAATGCAGGTATAATAATGACTCAGAGATATACCCGTGAACAGGCTGAGCGCATGAAAAAACGTCGCTATTGGTTTTATGTTGATGGACAGCGATTTAGTAGTGCCAAAGCAGTAAATGATTATCTTGGCGAGAGTTTATGTCACGCAGCATGGCGAGCTGATCTTATAGCAGCTTCTGGTGGCGAGAATATGCAGATTGGGGATCGTACAGTACCAGTAAAACGCGGAGGGCACACAATTGTTCTGGAGCGCCGTGAAGACTTAATTGATAAGTCTGTTCGTGACTATAACGCAGCTCGGAAAAAGCTTCTCAGCGTAGGCTGGAGTGCAGAAGAGATCGATAACTTAGGTAATGGACAGTTGTATTCAGAGTATAAGGCTGAGCTTGCACGTCAACGCCTGGATATACCTCATTTTGAAAAACAGGAAATAAAATATACCCGAGTGAAAATTCGTCCGGCTCAAGGGGTCTTTCGCGCTCGAGTTATGACTAACTGGGACAATCGTTGTGCTATTACAGGGACAGGGTTAGCGTTAGAAGCGGCACACATTATCAGCCATGCAAGTGGAGGAGCACCGACCGTTGAAAACGGCTTGTGCCTGGCTGCTGATTTACACACTCTGATGGACCGGGGTCATTTATTGATTGATGGAAATGTAGTGCGATTGTCCGACGAAGCAAAAGAAGAACCGCGTTATTCAGGCCTTAATGGCACAGTGTTGCGTAAGCCTCGCCGACCGGTAGTTTTTCCGGATTCACAGTGATTTTGTCATCCGGATATCGGGTGGTACTTCTGGAATTACCCGGTATATCTGGAAATTTTGATGCCACTGGCATCAACGCGGTTTCCTCGTCTCAGCATAAGGTCAACAACCAGCCTGCTTTCGTCTGGCATCCTGGCGGTTCCAGTCATCAGTAATGAGCTGTCATATTTTCAGAGATTTCATTGGTTGATTATTCAACTGCCGAGGCGGAAAATCCCTCTAAAATAGAAGGATAAGGATTCCGCATGTTTCGACTCTACCGGTCACATGATTTAACACGGCAATTAGACCCTGAAGATTTTCAATATATTCTCACGCCAGCAGGCTCGCTGAGAGAAGCGTGTATACATTACGACCTGTCTTATGAAGCGAACGGCCATAGTCTCTCTTTTGGTCTTCCCAAAGAAAAATACAGCATATCCCCACATCAACGACCTTATGAGCGAAGGCATCGCAGCTACGCAGATCCCATTTATGATGAGGTAGAGCACGAGCTGCAAATTGGTTGGCTTGTTGGTGTGGATACCTCCAGGCGCTGGAGCAGCGAAAGGAATCCATTTTACATCGACGACAACGGCGATCTGATTTTTACCCCTACAGCCTCATCGTGGCATGCATGGTACAAGGACGAAATAACGAGTGCCTACCAGCACGCTATTGCCGATCGGCAAGGCAGGAAGCCTGCCCCCACTCAACGTATACACCACGATTATTACGGGCCAACAACTGCACCATCGGGGAAAACGCTAAACAGTAAAGCTGTTGGCCGACTGCTGGCCGCTGGCGGTGTGTATAATGGTAATATTGAAGGATTTCATGAAACCGCGCAGCAGCTTGGTGGGGATGCTCCAGCGGGTTACGATCAAGTCATGAATAACAAAGGTCTAATCATTGCGGGTGCCTCCGTTGCGGCAGGATTGACAATGGGCAGGTTAAACCCTCTCAGCGAACTAGATGAAATATCGAGTCTCAGTAAAATACCAACTTTTGAAAGCCCATATGTAAAGGGTTTCACATCTGAGAGCGGTACGTTAGTGAACGCCGAACACGCCGTTATCGACCCGAAAAAACTCGCGGCTTATGCTTTAGATTCAACACATCCTACAGGGGGGCACAAAGCCCGGGTGTTTGAGTCAGCGCTGGGATACAACCCAACTAATGCGGATGTTTTAGCAGGAAGAATTCAGGAAGGCGTATTATCGGCCCCAGCAAAAGTGTTGCAGGCAAATAATTATGGTCAAACAATGGCTGTCGATATGCCCATTTTAGGCGTCAACGGTGAAACAGCGATCGTGCGTACAGGCTGGATGTATGAAACAGACGCGTTAGTTCCTCGCCTGACAACCATATTCGTTAAATGAGAAAATAAAAATGAAAAGAGCCGAATTAGACGTTGTGGTTTTAGGAGAGGATTTACCGAATGAAGGACTGGTAAAAGGGACTGTTGGTACGATAGTTATGGTTTTCGATACCCCGACCCTGGGCTATCTTGTCGAGTTTTGCGACGAGGAAGGAAGAACAATAGCAATGCCTGCTTTGCTACCTGCTCAGCTAAAGAGTTATTTCACTCCTGGCATCCTTAAAACACTGCTGGTTGACAATAATTACCCGGTAGCCAACCCAGTAGACCCAGACGTAATGGCAGACTTGATGCGCAAAGCAGCCCCTGCTGAGTGGGATGCTCAGAAGAGAACGGTTTTTGAGGATATCCAGCGCCTGATGATTCACAGGCTGGACTACTCTGATATGTTTGAAATCATGGATGGACTTGAGTACAACGGCTTGACTCTGTACAGCTTGGTACAAGCGGAGAACGATGAGCCCGTATGGTCGAATATCTACATCCGCAACTTTGAAACACGCGACAACGAAATCTATGTTGATCCGAACCTCTCTGACAAGGTACTGATTGGTGAAGATGGTATGTCCGTGTTTGCCTACAGTTTCACAGATGACTGTTTTGAGATCCGCGATAAAGCATCAACGGATTACGTCATTGAGTCACACGCCCACTTCAGCGAATTGTTATCCGCGTTAGTTGATACGGTGAACTGAGATATTGCACTTCGGCGTGACGCCTTAATGCTGCTATGGTTCGCCATCCCATCCAGGCTGGGGAACCGTTTTTATGAAGTGGCATCATCCTTTTACCTATTGATTGGTAGTACATCGATAGGCGTTGCGGTGATGCCAGTGGCATCAACGTGGTTTCTTTATCAATGCCGTGTACCTGGATAGTTTAAATTATTTCGTTTTTAGGTTCTAAAAGTACCTGTATTGTAATTTTTTTAAACTATGCAGCTGAAAAGCATGAAGGCATCGGCTTTTACAGCCTGTAGGCTGTAATGTCTAAAAACAGCCTGCAAGCTGTAAAAACATCAAAAATGGAGTACTGCTTATCCATTAATTCATACAGACAACGCCGGACAACCCAAATTAACCATCTGTAAATATGTCGATAAAATGCATTTTTTTAAACATATAGCCGAAATATGTTTATGCCATCGACACGTTCCGACCATATGTCGATAAAAACGGGTTTTATAAACATATGAGCAGAAATCGATGAAGCCGTCACAACATCAGCTACTCCCCAAACACTGCGCCCGAATCTCCGCAACCAACTTACTGATATCCCGTTTTTTACGCGGCTCAACCGGTATTTCCGGCTCTGAAACCACAGGCGGTACAAACTCCGGTACCGCCGCTTTGCCGCGCCGATACTGATTAAACTCACCGCCCTGCGCCTTGCGCAGTGTTGCCAGCAGATAGGCGAGCGGGTTTTGTATGCCGCCACGGGCAACGCGTTGAGCTGCGTCATCAAGCACGTCCTGGCGCAGCGGGGGTGACAGGTTTTGCATGGTCTGCAAGACAAGCTGTTTTTCAGGATGGGTCAACGGAATTTCCGGCGGCCAGTTCGGTGGTGAGCTGTTCGCGCGCGCGGTAGTACTATTACAAAGATCTGTAGGTACAGTACGTACAGTACGTACAGAAGCCTGGTCCTGATTTGAGACTAAGCCGTCAGGCCCCGGTTTCCGGCTTAGTCCCGATTCGGTACCAGGTGAAATTTTGCCTGGTACCGTATTGAGACCGGACGTTTCTGGCTTAGTCTCCTCAGGAGACTGGCGCTGCTGCCAGCGGGCACGTTCTTCCAGCAGTTCTATGCGCGACGATAAATAACGCAGGCTGGTGTCCTGGCGGATATCGTACAGAATGCCTTGTGCAGTGGCGCGTATGGCCTTGTTTTCATGCCGCGAGCACTGCTCCAGCAAATGAAGATAGCTGGCATCAAAGCGCACGGCATCCAGTACGCTCAGCGGTTCATCGTGCAGTGCATAGATATTCCCTAAGATGCGCCCGGATACCCGATCCCGCGCCTTATGGCACAGGCTGAGCCAGCGCGTCAGGCGCAGCATCAGCAATGCCCGGCTGACGGTACTGCGCGAAGCTTTTTCATCCTGTGGGCGGTTAGAGAGCTGCACCTGCAATTCACTGTAGGAGGGGAATACCGCACCGCCGTTGTCCTGCGCCTGCATCCGGATCACCTGCCAGGCGAATTTATCTCTGGGCGATAGCAACGGATCCTGCAACAGACGACGCGGTACCGTGTCATGCTGATTACCCATAAACAGCAGACTATCGGAAGCAGATGTCGGATCCTTCTGCATCCGCTGCTGGAGTTTGTCGCCGGTCATAGCGATCAGCGCCTGGATATACGGTGTCATGATCTTCCCCTCGGTCACTCAGCTTTTTTCCCACTGCCGGATCAGATTCCAGACCACGGTCAGCGAGAGCGAACGTTCCTGTGCCAGCAGCATCATGGCTTCCAGTGCCGGTATAGAGTCGATGTTATCCACTTTGATCTCCTGCCAGCGATTCCAGAGCGCGGCTTCCTCTTCTTCGCCGGGAACCTGGTTGCGCCCCTGACGAACGTGGATCCCCATCAGCCGACGGCGGGCGCTGATTTCAGCGGTCGAGATACCGAAGTAGTGGCTGATTAATGCTATTGAACCGCCAAGCTGTACCGCCTGGCCGACCAGTTGCTGGAATTTTTGTTCCTGGCGTACCTGAACCAGCATTTTGCGCAGCACGTCATGGTTGATGGTGATTTTCAGGAACTGCGCTGAGGTGTTGCCCATGTGCATTAACTCTTCAAAGGTCAGGGCGTTAAGTTCGTTCAGCTCCTCGCGGTCAAAGCCCAGCGCTTCGCAATAGCGCACATTACCGTCCTTCAGGGCTTGTATCACCTGCGACAAAACGGCCTGATTAATCGTCGGCAGCATGTTGTGCCTCCTGCTGTAATTCTTTGATCCGGCGGACAATACGGATCAGCCGGAATGCTTTAATAAGAAATTCATCGCTGAAGAAGAAGCCGTCTGCATCACGTTGAAAAAAGAGCCCAGGCGTCAGTGCAGAGGCCAGATCTTCCGTTAGCGGGATCTCGTTGAGCGCCGCCAGCAGCGCCCAACAGGCGCGTGACTGTGGCCGGGTAAACATGGGATGCTCTGATGCGAATGGCATCACCTGAAAGCCAATGCCATTTATGTCGGTATCTGAAATTATCCGGTCGTCGATGGTGTAATGCTCCGCCAGATCCCACGCCAGGCGATCGCTGACCGATCGTAGGGACTCCGTGGTATCCCACAGTTGTGGGATGCGCCAGATATCCGTAACGGGTTCGGTCCCTTCACACAATAGCGATGGCGCTTCTTCTGACTCAGGTAGAGGAGCTGGCGCGCCAACGTCCTCTTCCTCTGCTTCAGGTTTACGCCTGCGCGTTATCGGGCGTGGCTCAGGTTCTTCCGGTGGAACATAAGGCGGTGGTTCCGGCGTGGGGCCGAGCACGGCCTGGCGCTTTTGCTCAGAGGGATCGACGTCCAGCAACAGCAGGTTGTAGTCAACATTCAGTTGCTGACTCATCAGCCCCAGCAGCTCATCCTGCACCCGTTCGATAGCGAAGTCTTCAGGCTGGTCGTTGAACAGCGACAGCGCGGAGGAAAAGAGATCGTCAAAGGAACCGACGTCTTCGGCGGCATGACGCTGCCAAAGATGTAATGATGCCGCCCGCAATGACAGCAGTTTTTCCACCTGCGAGCGGCCCATCCCCGCGTACAGCACCTCGGGAATACAGGGCAGTAGGTACTCCAGCGCCTGTTCCATTCGGCTGATGTGTGACTGATTAATGGGGTAGCCGTCGTTCTTCAGATGCTCCGCCAGCTCCCGTTGTGAAAGCTGGCACTTTTCCACCTGCTGATACAGTTCCCGCGCCTTGTTGATCCCCAGCGCCCGTTCGATGAAGCTGAGTTTGCCGTGCATATCGTTTTCCGCCAGATGGCCGATCAGGCAGTGCAGCTCGCCGAGCATGGGTTGATCGGATGTACCGGCCCACGGCTTGTACAGACACTGAATGCGCCAGAACCGTTCGTCATGCGTTTCGCGCCACAGTTCGTTGAGGATCGACAGGCGGGTATTGCCACCGTTGGCGATGATGAACCACTCCTGATCGGGACGACGGGTGATTGGCGGCGGCGTGTCCAGCCCGCGACGACGGATCGATTCCTTGATATCGTCATAGCTGGGGTTACGCATCAGTCGCGGATTGAGATCGTAGGGCCGAAGCTGTTCCAGCGTGACGATCATCGAGGTTTCCATCAGCGGATCGGCAAATCGTTCATCAGGCGATCTTTCCCGATCAAAATTGCCCTGTAGCAGGCGTGACTGGAGTTCCGTCGAAGTCAGTTTGTTGTTCATGACCCGACTCCTTGCTGGCTGAGCGATTCGAAGCGGGTTTGATCGCTGATAAATCGGGTTCGCACCGTGCCTATCGGGCCGTTGCGCTGCTTGCTGACAATCACTTCGGCAATGCCGCGATCCAGCGTGTTGGGATCGTACAGCTCGTCGCGGTAGAGGAATAAGATGACGTCGGCATCCTGTTCGATAGAGCCGGAATCGCGCAGGTCGGCATTGCAGGGGCGCTTGTTAAGGCGCGACTCCAGCGCCCGGTTAAGTTGCGACAGCGCCAGCACCGGGCAGTTTAGTTCTTTCGCCAGCGCTTTCAGCGAGCGGGAGATCGTCGAGATCTCCTGATTGCGATTTTCCGCGCCGCCGCAGCGCATCAGTTGCAGGTAATCGACCACGATCAGCGAGGGAATTCCATGCTTGCGCAGCGATCGCATGGCCCGGCTGCGTAACAGGGACGGGGTGAGGATCCCGGAATCGTCGAGCAGCAGACGATCTTTCCATTCTGTCATCAGAACGTTGGCGCTGATGCCGATCTGCTGCCAGTCGTCATCACTCAGATCGCCGCTGCGTAGCCGGGTTTGCGAGACACGGCCAATCAGAGAAACCAGCCGGAGCAGTAGCTGTTCAGCCGACATTTCCATGCTGTAGATTTGCACCGGCTGGGTGGGGCGGAGCATTAGCGCGTTGACGCACAACGTCAGGGCGAAGGCAGTTTTGCCTACAGAGGGGCGAGCGGCGGCGATAATCAGATCGGCTGGCTGGAATCCGTAGGTCAGGGTGTCGAGCTGTTCCAGCCCGGAGGGCGTTCCGCTGAGGCTACCGCGCTCGGCCTCGTAGCGCTGAGCGATGCCTGCCAGCACGTTGTCAAAGCTGGTACTGATATCGGTCAGGCCGCCATCCTGATGTGACTGCGCAATGGCAAACAGCTTTTGCTCGGCAAAGTTCAGGACATCGGCCACATTGCTGCGCGGCTGGCCTGCCATATCGCTCAGTTCATTGCCTAATAGCAGAAGCTGGCGCAGTTCGCCGTAGCTGGCAATGTATTGCGCGTAGGGAATGATATTGGCGGCGCTGGGTGTGTTTTTTGACAGCTCCGCCAGATAGGCGAAGCCGCCCACCTCTTCGAGTTGCTCCTGCTGTTCCAGCGATTCGCTCAGGGTTATCAGGTCGATGGGGTTTCCCTGTTCGACCAGGGTTTGCATATGGCTATAGATAGTGCGGTGCGCAGAGATAAAGAAGTCCTGCGCGGAAATCTGCGTGGCGACATCATCCCAGCGATCATTATCCAGCATCAGCCCGCCGAGCACCGATTGTTCCGCTTCGACGGAGTGGGGCGGTTGTGGCCGTTTGCGCTTACTCATCTCGATTACCCTCCTGACAGGCCAGAAAGGCTTCCCACAGTCGGGTCTGTTGATGCGGCGGTAGCAGTAAAAGCGGTAAATCACTGGAGTAGAGCGGTTTATTGTTGGACCAGCCGATTTCAAATAGTGGCCAGTCTCTGGGAGACATCAGTGAACCGGACGTATCCCGTAGCTCGTTCTCATCCTCCAGGTTGGAGCAGTCCACCTTTTCAGGCGGAATGTGCCAGAGCAGCGACATTAACACTGGCAGCGTTTCCCGCGCCTCTTCACGATCGGCAGCTTCAAAGAACACGATCACTTCATCGTCTTGCTCGAAGGGATACTGGGCGTAATAAGAGCAAAATGCTCGCCAGATTTTCCGTTTCATGCGATGCCCTCCACCGGTTGATGGGGTAGGGCGAGAACCTGTGGGAACAGTTCTTCGGCCAGCATCCGCATAGTTTCAGCGGCACAGGGCGTTGCTCGGCCTCTGGCTCGAGAGGTATCTAGCCGATGCACCGGCATTCCCAGCGATGCCGCCCGGCGATAGGCCACGCTGGCATAAACCGGCGTCATCAGGATCTCGGTGGGAACTAGTAGCTCCTGCTCTTTCTGTTTGTGCTGGAGAACCTGATGCAGGTTGTGGTGAATTTCGCGTGCGTCGTTGGTGTGATCGAGCTTGTTGATCACCGCCTTCAGCGGCGGCAGCGGGATGCCATAGCGGGTAAAGGGCTTGAGATCCCGGTACATTTGCAGTGTGCCGCGTAGGAACTCGCGTGCGGAGAGCATTTCCGGCAATACCGGGGAGATAATGAGATCGCTGGCTAACAGCACCATTTCCAGCGCGATGGTGCGTGCACCAATGGTGTCGATCAGGATGACGTCATAGCCGGTTATCTGGCGTACCAGGTGGCGCAGGCGGATTACGCCATCCGGCGCAGCCTGAAGCAGGCTCATCAGTTCGCCGCGCGGATCGTTGGAGATGATGATATCCAGCCCGGGAATGGAGGTGTGTGAGATGATGATGGCTGGATCCAGCTCGTTTTGCGCGATAAGCTCGTAGATCCCGCCGGGGGCTTCATTATCCAGAGGGTAATAACTGCTGAGCGTCGGCTGGCGGATATCGGCGTCAATCATCAGGACTTTCAGTCCCTGATCGGCCAGGTAGCCGCCAAGATTCGCCGTATCGGTAGTTTTCGCCACGCCACCTTTGGTGGAAAGAATGGCGGCAATTAGCGTAGGTAGAATGTGTGCATCTGCGTTTTTCATAACCAGTGCCTTTTTCGTTGTCTGAAAAGGACTTCACTGTAAAAACGCTGATTTGTTAGTAGGTTAAGTTACCCGATCGCTTTGATTCAAAATCAACCGTAGAAATACGTGCCGGTTCGAGTCCGGCCTTCGCACCATGAATTAAAAAGCAGGCGGAAAACCTAAAGTAGTCAATGCGTTATTCATTAAGACCGGAAATTAACGGCAACCACAAGAGGCCGTGTTTCTGGCTTTTTTGTTTATAAAGCCTCGGTTCGGGATCTTTCCACTCACCTTCCGCTTTGTCAATCTCTCTCCACGCAACTTCTGAGCATCTCGACATTATGTTCGATATAGCTGAGCGTGACTTTAATATCCCTGTGCCCCAGCAGCTTCTGCGTGACGTATAAATTTTGCTCCGGTTTCTTCATCAGTTCGGTTGCCACGGTGTGGCTGTAGCGGTGTGAGGAAAAACGGCTGTGGCAGGCGTCGCTCAGTTTGGCAAAGAAATAGCTGACCTGATTTTCTGTCATCGTTTTGCCCTGGCGCAGCGTCCGCTGGTTGAAGCAGTTGATATTAAATAGTTGCTCGCCGGAAGCGATCCTCCGTTTGTGCGCCTCATACAGTAACATTTCCAGATGTGGCCGCAGTCGGGAGGAGATGGGTACCACATGCTCATCGTGGCTTTTACTGCCCTCGCTCTGGATAAACAGGGTGTTATGTAACAGATCGATATCCCGGCTACGCAGATGCAGAAGCTGGTTCAGCCGGATGGCGGTGTAGTTGAATGTCTCTATTGCCGCCAGCCAGAACCAGGCGGGGTAAAACGGCGAATGGTAGCCGTACTGCGTTTTCTCCTGCTCGATGTAGTGATGCAGGACTTCGCGTGAGAGAACAATTTGCTCATGAGTCAGGGTTTTCTTCCGGCGACGCGATTCGCGCAGCGTGACGTTCATAAACGGATTGATGAACTGCGTCAGCAGTCCCTGGCGGATGGCGAAGTTATACAGCGCGCGCAAGTGGCGCATGTAGTGATTCCAGCTCACCGGCTTGATATCGCGCTCGTTCAGCAGATAGCCGCGCCATTCCAGCGCCATATGCGGCGTGACTTCGGCGGGCAGTACGTTGCGCCAGTGGGTAAACTGCTCCACCGCCGTGCGATAACAATCCTGGGTCGCCGGTCGCAGCAGGCGGGCAAAAAAGTACTCATCCAGGAGTTCTTCAAAGGTCATGGTCATTCTCTCCTTCATTCAGCAAGAGATGGGGGTTATTAAAGGGGATGTCATCGCCGAACAGCAGCGTGGGATCGTGGAGCAGATACCCCTTTAAACGCGAGCTGCGGCGCGGACCGACAACGGCGCAGTTCCAGATGTTGAGGCCGTTTTTGCGTTTGCGGTGCAGATTCAGATCCTGAAACGCTTTCTGTACCTCCCGCCAGCGTTCTGCCGGGATATTTCTTCCGCAGGCGTTCAGCCAGAGCTTAAAAATGCCCGGCGTGACCAGAAACGCCGTTCCGGCGACGGTGATCCTACCCACGTAATGTGGACACAGCCCTAAGCGAGATTCTGGTTTTCAAACTGTTCCGGGCTGAGTCCGCCACAGGCGCTGTGACGTCTCCAGCGATTGTAATCACACTCGAT